>JBIOYL010000001.1:0-14128 GCA_044870185.1 Actinomycetes bacterium
CCGCCAACACCAGCCTGCCGCAGCCACACCCCGCCGGCAAGCCACCCCACCACGCCCACACACCAGTTCCCGGCTTCGCCGGGACGCTACCGCGCACCACAGCTGGGATCCGAGTTTCGTCTCAGCCTCGCCGGGCTGGGCGGCGCGGACCTGGTCGGGGTCGATGCGCAGCCGTTGGTTCATGCGGACCTTGCCGTGGCCGTCCGGCCCCCACTGGTCCAGGGTCCAGGACTGCTCGGGCAGGCGGATGGTGCCGGCCAGGCGGACGAGCTGGTCGGGGTCTAGGCAGGCGTGCAGCACCACCCCGCCGGCGCAGCTGGCCAGCAGCCGAGGAGCCTGCCGCGGGTCGCCGAGCCCCTCGACGCTTTGGGCGGCGACCACGACCTGGGCGCCCACGTCGCGGATCCGCTCGGCGAGGTTGATGGCGGCATCCTGGCCGCCGGTCAGGGCGCTGAACTCGTCGACGACCAGCAGGGCGTCCTCGCCCAGTCGAGGCTTGCGGCCGACCGCGTAGTGGCCCCAGTCCTCCAGCACGACCCGCATGGCAGCGTCGGCGTAGGTCTTGGACAGCAGGGTCGGGACGGTCAGGATGGTCAGGTCGACGTCCTCGAACGACCACCAGCCGCCGTCGAAGGCGCCCTGGAGGGACTGGAAGAAGTTGGTGTAGCGGACGCGGATGCCGTCGACATGCTGGGCCACGGCGGCCACGTCGCGTTCCTGCTGGGGGCGGCCAGCCCACAGCTCGCGGAGCTCGTCGGCGCCCAGGCGGGCAAGCAGCTGCTCGCTGGACCTGACCGGCGGCAGGTCGGGGGCGGTCAGCGCCAGCCGCAGGCCGAGGGCGGCCAGCTCGTGATACCAGGGCTCAGTCCACTCCTGCACCGCGAGCAGGCGGCTGACGAGCTGGTCGGGGCTGCCGCGCCACATGTCCAGCGGCTGGGCGGGCCAGATGCCGATACGGGCGTCAGGGTTGGCCAGCCGGTAGGCGCCGATCAGCGCCGCGGCCAGGTCGGGGTCGGTGCCCTTACAGTCGGCAAAGCACACCTTGCGGCCCATCTGGGCGGCCACGTAGGTCAGCCGCTGCAAGGTGATGGTCTTGCCGCTGCCGGGCTTGCCGACCACCGCGATCGCCTTGCCACGCGAGCCGCGGGGTACCACGACCTCGCGGCCCTGCACCCAGGCGGAAAGGTCACCGTCCAGGGCCACGCCAAGGCTGGGCGCGTCGGTCCGGCGCACCGGCTCCGGGCGGGCGAGCCGGCGGGTGGTGCGCAGCCGCTGGCGGCGCTGGTCCACCCGTGCTCGCCGTTGCACCAGCGGGTGCCATTCGGCGCCATGGGCGGCATGCTCGAAGCGCCACAGCGACAGCGCGCCCGCGGCGACCCCGACCGGCACGCCCAGCGGCGCCTGGGTGGCCAGCAGCCCGCCGGCGAGCTGCCGAGCGACCTGCCCCAGCGGCGCGTGGTGGGCCAGCAGGCCGACGTAGCCGCCCAGGTGGGCTGGCACGACAAAGTGCACGCGCAGGGCCGCCTGTGGGCCGCCGAGCACCAGCACCATCACCGCCAGGACCCCCACGGCGGCGAGGAAGATGCGCTGCCAGTGCCACCAGGGCTGCCGGACCACCGGCCACAGCGCGACCAGCCAGACCGCGAACGTGACCGGCGAGAACATGAAGAGCAGCGCCATGACCACCAGCACCCCGCTGCTGGTCGATGGTCGGGCCGCGGCGCGGGGGACGCCGCGGTGGCCGGGCGCCGGCGTGTGGGTCGCGGTCGTCCGTGCCGCGGCGCCGGTACCATGCAGTGCCATCCCGGTGCCGCGTAGGACCAGGCCGGTGCCGCGCAGGCCCAGGACCAGGCCGCCCCACAGCAGCCGCACGACGAGTCCGAGAGCCGAGAAGGAGTCGCGCTCGCTCACCTGGCACCTCCGTGGCTGGCGCCGGCCACCTGGGGCAGGGGGCGGACCTCGAACAGGTGCTCAGGGCGGATGCGGGCGATCTGGCCGTGCAGGTAGCTGGCGACCTCGGGTGGGGCGAAGTACAGCGTCTTGAGGTAGCGGCCGTGCTGGGGACGGCGCAGGATCTGGCGCAGCCGCCCGGTGGTCTTGCGGGTTAGCTCGACCTCGATCGCGATGCGTGGGGCGAGCCGGTCGACCTCCTCGCCCAGCAGGCCACGACCCGGTGGGCGCGGCTCGAACTGCTCGGGCAGCTCCACTGCGCCGTCGGGCAGGTGGGCGGCGCCGGCGTGCTGGCGCAGCTCGCGTTCGCTCACCCAGCGGCCGCCTGGGGGGATGTCGGGCTCCAGGGCCAGCCGCACGATCCCCACGGCGTGGATGTGGGCGAGCTGGGTCACGACCGGCGCCCAGGTGGGCACCTCCAGGCCGACCAGACGCAGCGCATGCTTGGTCGGCACGATCCACTGGTGGCCGAGCAGCCGGTGCCGGGTGACCAGCTCGGCCTGGCCCCAGCGGTCCACCAGGTCGCGGACGGTGGCGGTGCCGAGCTGCCCGGCCGCCCGCGGGGTGCCAGGTGACAGGCGGCCAAGGACAATGGCCAGCACGTCGGTGCGGGCGCAGAACTGCTCGCCGAGCCAGCGCAGCGCGGCCGCGTCCCGGTCGGTCACGGCCGGGCCGGCGTCCCAGCGGGGACGCCGGCCGGTGTGGTTGGGTCGGGGTTGGTCCCGGCGCCTGGGCCGGGTGGGCATGGTGGGAACGCCCTCAGCGGGCATGGGTAGGACCTCCGCATGGGGTGGGGCGGCCCGGGACGCTTGCTCCATCCCGGGCCGATGGACAGGACCGGCCTGGAAGCTCGGCCTACGGCTGCGCCGGCACGTGCCCGCCGTCGAGCAGCCGGTCAAGAGCCGCCCGAGGCACGAGCATCCGCCGGCCGATCCGGCAAACGGGCAGCTCGCCGCGGCGGGCTGCCTCGTAGGCCAGCGCCCGCGAGATGCCCAGCCGCTCGGCCGCTTCGGTCAGCGTGTAGGTCAGCCGGTCACCGCCGGGCTGGCCGTGCGCTGGCCGGGATGCGGGTGCCACCACTGGTGGCATAGGCTCGTGGTGCATCTGGGACCTCCGATCTTGGGTGCCAGGCCCCGGGGTGCTCGCTACACCGCCGGGGCCATCCCTCATCACTGCAATGCGCCTCCTGTGACTCGGGCCATCCGCCGCGACAGCGGACGGGCTGTGGGTGACTGCAGTCATCTCAGCGCCTGCCCTCGGACGTCGGTACTACAGGACAGGACGTTTAGGGACGTCCTGGAGTAGACTGAAGCGTCCCACTTGGGAGGCATGCGATGGCAAACGAGCGGCTGCGCACGGCCATGGCCAAGGCCCACGCGGACCTCGAGGTGGTTGCCAGCGCAGCGGAGGTCGACCCCAAGACCGTGCAACGCTGGCTCTCCGGCCGCCTGCCGCACCCTCGCCACCGCTGGGCGGTCGCCAACCTGCTGCACGAGGACGAAGGCTGGCTGTGGCCATCAGCCCGACCCGACCTCGCACCCGGCGCGGAAGCCACCAGCGAAGTCGTGGCCGCCTACGCCCACCGCGCCGACGTGCCCAGCGGCAAGTGGTCGGGGCTGCTCGCCGCGGCCCGCGAGCAGATCGACATCCTCGGCTATGCGTTCCTGTTCCTGCCCGAGCAGCACGTCGACCTTGGCCCCATGATCCAGAAGAAGTGCACCGCCGGGTGCAAGGTCCGGATCGCCCTGGCCGACCCCAACGGCAGCCAGGCTGGCGAGCGGGACGCCTTGGAGCAGCTCGGCGGCACCCTGCCCGCGCGCATCCGCATGACGCTTGGCCACCTGCGTGACCTGCACGGCATGCCCGGCGTGGAGCTGCGCTTCCACGACGTCCACCTGTACAACGCGATCTACCGCTTCGACGACGAGCTGCTGGTCACGCCCTACCTACACGCCGCCCACGGCTTCCAACACCCGGCGCTGCACCTGCGCCGGCTCGGCCCCTACGGCATCTTCACCAGCTTCGCCGACCAGTTCGAGGCCATCTGGGCCAAGACCACCCCGGCGCTGGATCCGACGCTGACCGGCTAGACGCGGCCGCACTGCACCTGGAGAGCAACCATGGGACGCATCGACTACTACCACGACCCCAACGCCCCCAAGGCCAACTCGCTGGTGCCCGGCGCCTCCGCCGTGGTGGTCAACGACGACGGCAAGATCTTGCTGCAGCGCCGGCGCGACAACGACCGCTGGGCACTGCCGGGCGGCGTCATGGACATCGGCGAGAGCATCGGGCAGGCCATCGTCCGCGAGGTCCGCGAGGAGACCGGCCTGGACGTCGAGCCCGACTACATCGTCGGGGTCTACTCCGACCCTGGCCACGTGTTCGCCTATGACGACGGTGAGGTCCGCCAGCAGTTCTCCATCTGCTTCGCCTGCAAGATCCTGGGCGGCCAGCTCCAGGCGAGCGAGGAGTCCCACGAGGTCGGCTTCTTCACAGCCGAGAAGATCGAGGGCCTGGACGTGCACCCCTCGATCCGTCAGCGCATCCAGCACTACCTCGAGCACCGGCCCCAGGCGGTCATCGCCTAGCTCTGGGCCGAGAGAGGCCGACGTGTTGCTCACGCCTGGAATCGACCAGCCGAGGCTGACCGAGCATGACCAGCTGTAGCCGGCGGGGACACTGCGACGTGGCTCGCTTCGACGCCTGGTCGGAGCGGTACGACCACAGCTGGCTGCAACGGGCGTTCTTCGGCCCGGTCCAAGCCCACGTGGTCACGGTGGCGACCCAGACCACCCCCCAGCCGGCCACCATCCTGGATGTGGGCTGCGGCACCGGGCAGCTGCTGGAGCGGCTGGCCCGGGCCTATCCGGCCGCCCATCTGGCCGGCGTCGACCCCGCGCCAGGGATGGCGCGGGTCGCAAGATACCGCCACCAGCTGCCCGTCGTGGTCGGGGTGGCCGAGCAGCTTCCGTTTCGGACCGGCTCGGTGGCGCTGCTGGTCAGCACCATCTCCTTCCACCACTGGAGCGACCAACCGCGTGGCCTGGCGGAGGTACGGCGCGTGCTGGCCCCTGGCGGGCGGCTGCTGCTCGCCGACGCGATCGTGACGGCCTGGCTGCGGCCGTTCTTCGTGGTCGGGCGCGCCCGCGGACGGTTCCACACCACGGCCGAGCTGGACAGCCTGCTCGGCGAGGCCGGGCTGCGGCTGACCATGCGCTCGCTGGTGCCGGGGATGTGGGGGGCGGTCGCGGTGACCGTGGCGGCGCCGTCTGAGCCTGCGAGTTGAAGGTGCGAGGGCGGGCCGTTCGAAGTGGACCCGTCGGACCGTCTCCTGGCGTGCTTCCGCTGGTCAGCAAGGCCATGCCGTGCGTCACTCCCCAGAACACGACTGGATGACTCAGTGGTCCGGCTCGTAAGTTCGTGCGTGGTCCTGAGCACACGTCGGGCTTGCGCTCCTGCCAAGTCTGGGTCGTTGGAGGACAGCCCACCGGCGCGATCCACGGCTTTCTTGGGACGCGACCAGCAGGCCCGCTGGCGGCACCAAAGCCAGCTGCCGACCCAGGACGCAGCGATCCTCGCCGAGCAGGTTACGCCGCTCCTAGGATGACAGCGGCATGACTGCGCTCTCGGCAGCGGGACTTGCCGACCTCGCCGGCGTGACCGAGGCCGAGGTCCAGCGGCTGGTCGACCTCGGCATCCTGGTGGCCCGCCACGGCACCGACCCGTTCCGGGACACCGACGTGCACAAGGTCCGCCTGGCGGTGGCGTGCGAGCAAGCCGGGCTGCCCATGGACCGGATTGCCGCGGCGATCCGGGCGGGCCGGCTGTCGTTCACCTTCCTGGAGGCCGCGCTGTTCCGGCGCTGGGCGGTGCGCTCGGCCAGGACCTACCGGCAGGTGAGCCAGCAGACCGGCGTGCCCTTGGAGCTGCTGCAAAGCGCCTTGGAGGCCATCGGGTTCGCCCGGGTGGCGCCCGATGAGCTGATGCGGGAGGACGAGCTGGAGGTGGTGCCGCTGCTGCAGCTCGGCCTTGCCACCGGCTTCTTGGACCAGGTCTGGTCGACCCGGCTTGGCCGCGGCTACGCGGAGGGGATGCGGCTGGTCACCAGGGTCGAGAAAGAGTTCTACCAGGCGCGGTTCATGGCGCCCATGCTGGCCTCCGGCGCCGACCAGCGCACCGCCACGGAGGCGGCCTCCCGGCTGGGCGGCGAGTTCACCCCCCTGATCGACCGGGCGCTGCTGGCCGCCTACCGCCGCCAGCAGGAGCTGGTGTGGACCGAGGATATGGTCGAGCGCATCGAGCTCGAGCTGGAGGCGGCCGGCGTGCTCGGGCGGCGCGAGCGGGTGCCGGCGATGTGCTTTCTGGACCTGGTGGGCTACACGCGGCTGACCGAGGAGCAGGGCGACCAGGCCGCCGCCGCGCTGGCCGCGTCCCTGGCCGTGCTGGTCGGTCGGTCCTCGCGCGAGCACGGCGGGGTGCCGGTGAAGTGGCTGGGCGACGGGGTGATGGTCTATTTCCAGGAGCCCGCCGGCGCGGTGCTGGCGGCGCTGGGCATGGTGGAGCAGCTGCCGGCGGCCGGCCTGCCGCCGGCGCATGTCGGGGTGGCGGCCGGGCCGGTGGTGGCCCAGGGCGGCGACTACTTCGGCCGCACCGTCAACCTGGCCGCCCGGATCGCCGCCTATGCCGGCGCCAGTCGGGTCCTGGTGAGCCAGAGCGTGGTCCAGGCCCCCTCCCCCGACGGCGTGCGCTTCGTCGAGGTGGGGGAGGTACAGCTCAAGGGCTTCGCCCATCCGGTACGGGTGCTGGAAGCCCACCGGGCGTAACGTCTGACGCCGCTGCTTTGTCTCGGCGAGGCCCCGCCGACTGCAGCAGGCCGAGCAGGGCCAGCCGCGATCGGCGACCACGCACGAACCTATGATCCGGACCACTCAGCACAATCCGGCGGTGAGGAGTCGCTGCTCGGTGCGCCAGATCGCCCTGGCCAGGTATGGTGCCGCCTGGCGCAGCGCCGTAGCGATCTCGCCCTCGCCGTAGCGCTGCTCCACCTCCGCGATGCGCTCCTCCAAGGTCATCGGCTGCCCAGTTGGCCCAGTGGTCAAATCGCAGTAGGTGAGTGCATCCGTCGTCGGAGACTCCTCACGTTCGTAGGTGGCGAGCCCGTCACCAACGCCGCGCAGGTGCAGCTCGAAGCGTGCCTCAGAGTGATGGGCAACCAGCCTGGCAAGTCGCTCCTGGCCCAACGATCGCAGCCAGTGGGCGCCGTCCAGTTGATGCAGCCCGGTACGCTGCAACGCCGGCGCGTAGCCGACGTCGTGGAGGTAGGCAGCAGCGATCAGATAGGGGCGCTCGTGCGCGTCGAGGATGGCGCCGACCTGCCGGGCCCGCTCGGCGACGCCGCGGACGTGCTTCCAGCGGTCGCCAAGGTCCGAGAGCAGCGCCTCGGCTTGCTCCTCTGCCCAAGCGGGACGGTCGGTTGGTCGCACATGGCGACCCTACCGGGCGGAACCCCCGGCCGGAACCCTCAGCAGCCCCTCCATCAGCTCGGCCGCCTGGCGGTCCTGCGCAGCCTGGAAGTGGGCATATGTGGCCAGGGTCATGTGCCCGTCGGCGTGGCCGGCGCGACCGGAGACGGTGCGCCAGTCCACTCCACCGGCGACAAGCTGGGTGACCATGAAGTGCCGCAGGTCGTGTAAGCGGGCACGCACGCCAAGGTGGGCCGCCAGCTCCTGGAAGCGGTGGGAGACCCCGTCCGGGCTGATGGGCGTGCTGCCGTCGGCTGATCGGGAGAACACGTAGGCGTCCGGCGGCAGTGTCGCCCCGGCGGCCAGCGCCGCCTGGGCCTGCCGCGCGCGGTGCGCCTTGAGCAGCTCGACGGTCTCGGCACCGACGGCGACGCGGCGCTTGGCGTGCGTCTTGGTGTCCTTGTCGATCAGCGGTTGGCCGGCGACCCGCACCACGCTGCTGGCGATCAGCACCTCACCCGAGGCGAGGTCGACGTCGCGCCACTTCAGCCCGAGCAGCTCGCTGCGGCGGGCGCCCAGCACCACGGCCAGGCGCAGGAACAGACCCAGCTCCGGGTCCTGGTCCATCGCCGTGGTGAGCAGCCGAGCGACCCCCTCGGCGTCGGGTGGCGTCACCTCGGCCCGGCCGGCGCCCGGCGGGGTCGCCAGCCTGGCCGGGTTGTGGGCCGTCCAGCCCCACACCACCGCCTGCTTGAAGGCACCCGACAACACCGAGTGCACCTCGCGGACCGCCGACGCTGACACCGGCCAGCCACGGGCGCAGTCGCGCTCGTGCACCTGCTCGTCGGCGCCGGGCCGGGGCCGGTAGCGCTCGCCAGCGTGCAGCGGCGGCTCACCCCTGCGGATCCGCTGCCAGCAGTGGCGGCACTTGCCGCCGTGCGCCCGCACGCGGGCGTACAGGGTGTCAAGCGTGGCGGCGTCGACCTCGCCGACCTTGGCCCGGCCGAGGGTCGGGGTGATGTAGCGGTCGATGGCGCCGCGGTAGTTGGCGACCGTGACCGGCGAGATTGGCCGGACCTGCTGGCGCCACTCCAGCCAGCGCTCGACCAGCTCGCCGACCGTCCGCGTGCGGCTGCCGCGCTGCTCGCCCCGGTCGACCTGCTCCAGCAGCTCGGCCTCGACCTTCTTGGCCCGGCGGTAGGACTCCTTGGTGTGGCCGCGGACCTGGCGGCTGAGCCAGCGCTTGCGGCCAGTGAGCGGGTCGCGGCCGGCGAACACCTGCACCTGCAGGCTACCGCCGCGCTTCCTGATCACCCTGCCTCCGACCCGCTCCTGTCATTCCATCTGGAGCGGAAGAATGACATCGGAATGACACTCAGGCAAGCAAAGCAAGTGCTATAAGGCTCTGAGCTGCGATTTTGGGAGCTGGCGCCGGGACTCGAACCCGGAACCTGCTGTTTACAAGACAGCTGCGCTAACCGATTGCGCCACGCCAGCCGATACATGCAGTATCCCATCCGCGCGTCGGGGTGTCCGGCCTCGGTGGACCCTCCCTGCGCCCTGGTGGCGCCGACGCTGCCCTACGGGGCGCCGGCGCTACGCCCCGGGACGGTCGGCTTGGGCAGGGGTGGATGGACCGGCCGGACGCCGGCGAAGCGGGAGAGGCCACCCCAGCTCGGGAAGGCGCGGACGAGCTCGGGCGGGCCCTGCAGCTCCCAGGCGCCGCGGGCCATCGCCTCGGCCAGCGGCAGCCGGCCCAGGTGCACCGCGGTCAGCGTCGCCGAGTCGGTGGTGGCGATCAGGTCCTCGTCGAACCCGGGATGCTTGATGCACAGCTCGACCTCGGGCCGGTCGAGCAGCAGCCAGAACCGGTCGGTTGGCCGGTCGCGCAGGTCGAAGCGGACCACCACCCTGCGGTCCGGGAGGCGGTCGATCTCGATGGCCTTGTGCCATGCCCACAGCACGACGTAGGGATCGTGGTCGCGGGGCGTCACCTCCAGCCAGCGCGCCGCCCAGGTCCCGAGCGCCAGGCAGACCTCGGTCAGCTCGTGGCCGGCGGGCGTCAGGTGGTAGCGCCAGCCCCGGCCGGTCGGGCTCGGGCGCCGCTCGACGACGCCGTTCCGCTCCAGGAAGGCGAGCCGGCTGGCGAGCAGGGTGCGCGACATGCGCGGCACGCCCGCGTGGATCTGGTTGAAGCTGTGGCAGCCCAGGTACAGGTTGCGGACGATCAGCGGCGTCCAGCGCTCCGCGAACACCTCCGCGCCCTTGGCGATTGGGCAGTACTGGCCATACCCGCGGCTCATGCGGGCAGTGTGGCATGCCGGCGCCGGCACGCAAGTACAGATATTGTGCTGGGCCGCCGACTTGGCACGGCGGACACTCTCCCGGAGGTGTCGATGACAGGAGGCAGCACGATGACCACCACGACGCCTGCCGTCCAGGTGGGTGGCGGCCGGCTCGCCCGGCTGCGGGAGCGGTTCCAGGGCGAGCTGTTCCGGCCTGGCGACGACGACTACGACGCGGCCCGGCGGATCTGGAACGGGGCGATCGACCGGCGGCCCGCCCTGATCGCCCGCTGCACCGGCACGGCCGACGTCGTGGCCGCCGTCGAGTTCGCCCGCTCCGAGGAGCTGGTCGTGGCCGTCCGGGCCGGCGGGCACAACGTCGCCGGGACCGCCCTGTGCGACGACGGTGTCGTGCTCGACCTGTCGCCGATGAAGGGCGTGCGGGTCGACCCGGCCGCCCGCAGCGCGTGGGCGCAGCCTGGGCCGCTGTAGGGCGAGCTCGACCACGAGACCCAGGCCTTCGGCCTGGCCACCACCGGCGGGATCGTGACCCACACCGGCATCGCCGGTCTCACGCTGGGCGGGGGCATCGGCTGGCTGATGCGCAAGCACGGCCTGACCGCCGACAACCTCACTGCCGCGGACCTGGTGACGGCCGACGGGCGGCTGCTGCACACCAGCGAGCAGGAGCGGCCCGAGCTGCTATGGGGGCTCCGGGGCGGCGGGGGCAACTTCGGCGTCGTCACCGCGTTCCGGTACCGGCTCCACGAGGTCGGCCCGACCGTGCTCGCCGGTCCGGTCTTCTTCCCCGCCGACCAGGCCGGCGACCTGCTGCGCTTCTACCGCGACTGGGTGGCGGCCATGCCCGACGAGCTGACCACGATCGTGAGCCTGCGCTACGCGCCGCCGCTTGCGTTCCTGCCCGAGCAGGTGCACGGCGCCCCGGTCGCCATGGTGGCGGTCTGCTGGACGGGGCCGATCGCGCAGGGTGAGCGTGTCCTGCTGCCCCTGCGCCGGTTCGGCTCGCCGCTGGTCGACCTGGTCGCGCCCAAGCCGTACCTGGCCCACCAGTCGATGTTCGATCCCACCGTGCCGCATGGCCTGCGCTACTACTGGAAGTCCGAGTACCTGCACGAACTGACCGGCGACGCCATCGACACCCTGCTCGCCCACGCCTGGGAGAGCCGCTCGCCCAGGTCGTACACGATCGTGTTCCAGCTCGGCGGGGCCGTCGGCCGCGTCGGCGACGACGACACCGCGTTCACCGGCCGGACCGCCGGGCACGCGGTCAACATCAACGCGGTCGCCGCCGAGCCCGGCGAGTGGGACGCCCAGGTCGCCTGGGCGCGGACGTTCTGGCAGGCGCTGCGACCCTGGTCGACCGGGGTGTACGTGAACTTCCTCGGCGACGAGGGCCAGGACCGGGTGCTGGCCGCCTACGGCGCCGCCAAGTACGAGCGGCTCGTGGCGCTCAAGCAAGCCTACGACCCGGGCAACTTCTTCCGCATCAACCAGAACATCCGGCCGGCGGGCTAGGCGCCGCCGCCGACGAGCTCGGCGCCTCCGGCCGGGGCGACGCCCGCCGGCGGCGGACCTCGAACAGGGCGAGGGCGCCGGCGACCGCGGCGTTCAGGCTCTCCACGCGGCCGGCCATCGGGATGTGGACCACCAGGTCGCAGGTCTCGCGCACCAGGCGGCGCAGGCCGGTGCCCTCGCCGCCGACGACGACGCAGACCGGCTCGTCGGCGAGCTCGATGTCGAACAGGCTGTCGGCCGCCTCGCCGGCCAGGCCGATGCACCACAGGCCCGAGGAGCGCAGGCGCTCCAGCGCCCGGGTCAGGTTCGTCACCGCGGCGACCGGGACGTGCTGGAGGGCGCCGGCCGACGACTTCACCGCCACGGCCGACAGCGGCGCGCTGCGATGGCGGGGCACGATCAGCCCGTGGCAGCCGGCCGCGTCGGCCGTGCGGGCCAGGGCGCCCAGGTTGCGGGGGTCCTCGACGCCGTCGAGGGCGAGGAAGAACGGCGGCTCGCGGGTCGCGAGCGGCACGGCGAGCAGCTCGTCGAGCTCGATCGGCTCGATCGGCGCCACCACGGCGAGCACCCCCTGGTGCGCGAGGGTGTCGGCCTCGGCCTCGATCACCGAGCGCGGGACCGCCTCGACCGGCACGCCGCGCCGGCGGGCGAGCTCGAGCACGTCGGCAAGCGTGCCGTGGGCCGGCCCGCCGGCGGCGACCAGCACCCGGTCGACGGGCCGCCCGGACCGCAGCGCCTCGATCACCGGCCGGCGCCCCTCGATCAGGATCCGGTCGGGCCCGGGCCGCACCGCCGCCCGGGCCGCCTCGAGCTGATCCCGGCGGCGGGCCTGCTTGGCGGTGCGGGCGTCGCCGCCGGCCCGCCGCTTCTCCGAGGGGGCGCGCGGGCGCAGCGCCCCGGCCGCCGGGCCGCCCTGCTGGGCCGCCGCCCCGCCCTGCTGGGCCGGTGTGCCAGACGGCCCGGCTTGGCCGCCCCCCGCGCCCCGGCCGTCCCCCGCGCCCCGGCCGCCGCGCCGGTCCCGGCTGTCCCGTCTGCCCTTCCCGCCCCGGCCACCGCGCGGTTCCCGGCCTTCCGGCGCAGCCCGCCCGCCCCGGCCGTCCTGCGCGGCCCGCGCGTCCTGGTCGCCCCGCCGGGCCCCGCTGGAGGCGCCCGCGCGCGGCGGGCGACGGGGCCGTCCGCCTAGCGGGCCAGGTGCCATCGGGGCCCACCCGCCCGATCCTCGACCCGGATGCCGACGGCGGCCAGGCGGCTGCGGATGAGGTCGGAAGTGGCGAAGTCGCGGGTGGCCCGGGCCCGCTCGCGCAGCTCGAGCAGCAGGTCGAGCACGGTCGGGAAGGCGGCCGGGTCGGGCAGGTCGAGCAGCGGCGTGAAGCCGAGGCGACCAGCCAGGTCGTTGAAGGTGGCCAGACGGGCGGCCAGCTCGGCGGCAGCGGCCACGTCTCCCCGCTCGGCCCGGGCGATCAGCGGGTTGGCCGCCGCCACCAGGTCGAACAGCACCGCCAGGGCGGCCGGGGTGTTCAGGTCGTCGTCGAGGGCGGCCACGAAGCGCTCCTCGAAGTCGCCGCCGAGGCCGCCCGGGGCCGCTGCGGCCGGCACACCCGCCGCGGCCTGCGCGCCCGCCGGCAGGGCCTTGGCGGCGTTGACGGCGAACGTGGACAGGCGCTCGTAGGCGGCCGCGGCGTCGTCGAGCACCTCGGGCGAGAACTCGAGCGGCGACCGGTACTGGGCGGTGAGCAGCGCGTAGCGGATCACGACGCCGCGGTAGCGCTCGAGCAGCGCCCGCGGGCTGACGACGTTGCCCACGGACTTGGCCATCTTCTCGCCCTTGAGCTCCAGGAAGGCGTTGTGCAGCCAGTAGCGCGCCAGGGGCTGGCCGGTCGCGCCCTCGAACTGGGCGATCTCGTTCTCGTGGTGGGGGAAGATGAGGTCTGCTCCCCCGCCGTGGATGTCGAAGTTCGCGCCCAGGTACTTGCTCGACATGGCCGAGCATTCCAGGTGCCAGCCGGGCCGGCCCGGCCCCCAGGGGGAGCTCCAGCGCGGCTCCCCGGGCTTGGCGCCCTTCCACAGCACGAAGTCGAGCGGGTCGCGCTTGTCGGTGTTGACGTCGATGCGCTCGCCCGCCCGCAGCTCGGCCAGGTTGCGGCGCGACAGCTTGCCGTAGTCGGCGAACTTGCCGACCGCGAAGAACACGTCCCCGCCCGACTCGTAGGCGAGGCCGGCGTCCATGAGCTGGGCGACCAGCTCGATCATCTCGGGGATGTGCCCGGTCGCCCGCGGCGCGATGTCGGGCGGCCGCACCCCCAGGGCGGCCGTGAGCTCGTCGTAGACGCGGATCCAGTGCTCGGCCAGCACGTAGGCGCGCAGCGCGTCGTGGCCGGAGGCGTGGATGACCTTGTCGTCGACGTCGGTGTAGTTGCGCACGTACAGCACCTGGTAGCCGGAGGCGACGAGGTGGCGGCGCAGGACGTCGAACACGACGACGTTGTGCAGGTTGCCGATGTGGGGCTCGTTCCAGGCCGTGATCCCGCACAGGTACATGCCGACCTTGCCCTCGTCCCGGGGGACGAAGCGCTCCTTCGTGCGGGTCAGCGTGTTGGTGAGGTACAGGGCCACGGTCGGCTCCCAACGGCACGGCGGTGGACGCAACCCTCCTATCGTACCCAGTCGGCCCTGGCCGCCGGCAGTCCGCCTCGCCGGCCACGCATCAGCGGCCCGGCTAGAATTGACTTGCAAGCCTATACGATAGAGTATATGCTATCTGGTATACCCCAGAGAGAGGAGGAGGCTCGGCGATGGCGGTCATCGAGGCACAGGGCCTGCGGAAGTCCTACGCCGGCGGCGAGGCCCTGCGGGGCGTCGACCTTGCGGTCGAGCGCGAGCAGGTGGTCGCCC
>JBIOYL010000002.1:0-13173 GCA_044870185.1 Actinomycetes bacterium
CGTTGGAGACGGCGTCCTCGATGCGGTGCTTCTTCTCCTTGAGCTCGACCTCGGTGGCGGCGCCGACCTTGATCACGCCCACCCCGCCGGCCAGCTTGGCCAGCCGCTCCTGCAGCTTCTCCCGGTCGTAGTCGGAGTCGGTCTTGTCGATCTCGGCGCGGATCTGGTTGACCCGGCCCTTGATCTGGTCGGTGTCGCCCTGACCTTCGACGATGGTGGTCTCGTCCTTGGTCACCACCACCTTGCGGGCGCGGCCGAGCAGGTCCAGCCCGACGTTCTCGAGCTTGAGGCCGACCTCCTCGCTGATCACCTGGCCGCCGGTCAGGATGGCGATGTCGCCCAGCATGGCCTTGCGGCGGTCGCCGAAGCCGGGCGCCTTGACGGCCACGCTCTTGAAGGTGCCGCGGATCTTGTTGACCACCAGGGTGGCCAGGGCCTCGCCGTCGACGTCCTCGGCGATGACCACCACCGGCTTGCCGGTCTGCATGACCTTCTCCAGCACCGGCAGCAGGTCCTTGACGGCCGAGATCTTGGAGTTGGCGACCAGGATGTAGGGGTCCTCCAGCACCGCCTCCATGCGCTCGGGGTCGGTGACGAAGTAGGGCGAGATGTAGCCCTTGTCGAAGCGCATGCCCTCGACGGTCTCCAGCTCGATGCCGAAGGTGTTGGACTCCTCGACCGTGATCACGCCCTCCTTGCCGACGGTGTCCATCGCCTTGGCGATGACCTCGCCGATCTCCGGGTCGCCGGCCGACACGGTGGCGGTGTGGGCGATCTCGTCGCGGGTCTCGATGTCCTTGGCCTGGTTCTTGATGGCCTCCACCGCCACCTCGACGGCCTTGTCGATGCCGCGCTTGAGGCTCATCGGGTTGGCGCCGGCGGCGACGTTGCGCAGGCCCTCGCGGACCAGCGCCTGGGCGAGCACGGTGGCGGTGGTGGTGCCGTCACCGGCGATGTCGTCGGTCTTCTTGGCGACCTCCTTGACCAGCTCGGCCCCGATCTTCTCGTAGGGCTCCTCGAGCTCGATCTCCTTGGCGATCGACACGCCGTCGTTGGTGATCGTGGGCGCCCCCCACTTCTTCTCCAGGACGACGTTGCGGCCCTTGGGGCCGAGCGTGACGCGTACGGCGTCGGCGAGCTGGTTCATGCCCCGCTCGAGCGCGCGCCGGGCATCCTCGTCGAACGCGATGATCTTGGGCATCCGCGGCTACCTCCTGTCGGTGCCTTGCTACGGTGCATGCCGGACTTCGTGGCCTGCGCAGGCCTCGGCCGGATGTTAGCACTCAATGCGTTCGAGTGCTAAACCTTCCCCGCTGCGGGCGAGTGGTCCACTTCACAGCTGTACACGGGCACGCCCGTCGCCGCCAGCGTTGCCGGGGCCACCGCATCAGGTCGGGCTGGGCGGCTTGGACCAGCAGGTGGGTCCAACCGCAACGGGGGAGTTGGCCGCCACGCCGGCCTCGTCCTACGGAACCTCGGGCCGCCCGTCGGCCCCAAGCCGGTACCGCGGGTGGTGGATGACCTCCCAGACGTGCCCATCGGGGTCGGCGAACCACGCGTAGGATCCGCCCAGCGGGGTGGGGGCGGCCCGCTTGACGACGACCCCGCCGGCCTTGGCCGCCTCCTCGACCGCAGCGGCGACTTCCTCATCGGTGGCGACGTGGATGGACAGGACCGCTTCGCCGTTCGGCTCGCCGCGCAGCGCAGCGGCCACCTCGTCCCCGCCGAGCTCGGCGAGCAGGTCGTTGGTGTACAGCAGCAGCAGGCTGCCCGCCGTCTTGAACAGGGACATGGCCGGGGTGGAAGCCGAGGACAGCTCCCAGCCGAGCGCCGCGTAGAACGCCGTTGACCGCTCCAGGTCGAGGGTACGCAGGGCGACGACGCTGACTCTGGGCGGTATGGGCATCAGGCAGGCTCCTCGACTCAATTGCTACCCCGTAGTCTGGGATCTCGGACCTCGCCCCGCTATGGCCGCGGGCGACCACGCCCCGTCTCCAGCGTCGTGCAGCTCGACGTGGTGTCTGATGAGCGCGAGCGCGACCGGGCGGGCTGCAGGGCGGAATGTGGGAACCGGGGACGTCAATCCGCCCGCTTCCAGAACGCACGCCGCACGGCGGGCCGGGGACCGGCAGGCGGACGGCCGCCCACCGCCGGGTTGGGCGGGGCACCGTCTGGCTCCGGTCCGGCGCCGGCAGGGGGCGGCGCCGGACCAGGGCCGGTGGCCGGCACCCCGGCTTCGGCGAAGGCGGCCAGCACGGCAAGCGCCCGCTCCCACAGCCCGGCGACCGCCGGCCCGGCGACCGCCGGCCCAGGGGCAGGCTGGCCCTCCAGGCCGGCGACCGGCGGCTCGAGGGCCACCTGCCCCTCCAGGTCGCCGAGCAGCTCCTCCAGCGGCGCCAGCTCGTGCGCATCGGCCCCTACCGAGCGCAGGTCGGCGACGAGCACGGCCAGCTCCTCGGCGAGCCGGGCGAGCCGGCGGGCCCGCTCGGCCACCTCGACCGCCGCGCCCAGGCCGTCACGCAGCACCCGGGCCCGCTCACGGTAGGGCGCCAGCTCGGTGCCGGCCAGCGGCGCAGACGGCGCCTGGCGGCGGCGCGGCAGCATGCTGCCACGGGCGGCCGCCGGGCGGAACGCGAGCCGCTGCCCGCCGCCCGCCGCGGCGGCCATCGGCGCGGCCCCGCCCAGCCCTGGCAGGCGGGCCAGCAGCACGGGCTGCGCCGCGAACATGTCCCAGCCCTGGGGCGCCTCGACCGGCTGGATCACCCGCCGGATGCGGCTGCCGTCGCCCGCCACCTGGGTGTCGACGGCCACGAAGGCGGTGAAGCGGCAGAGCACCCCGAAGCGGAGCGAGGTGGCCACGATCTGGCGTTCGAGCGCCTCGTCGGGCGCGGACGCCGCCGCGTAGCGGTCCTCCAGGTCGCGCAGGCGGGCCCGCGCCCAGATCGGCGTGAGCGCCGGGTCGGCGGCGCCGGCCGCCGGCACGGTCGCCGTCCACGGCCGTCCCGCCCGGCGCCCGGCCAGCTCCACCTTCCCCGACGGGCCGCCGGCCGGCTCCACCCGTTCGGAGAGGCTGGCCCGGTAGCGGCCGGTCACGACCAGCGGCGCGCCGGCGAACAGGTCGGGCAGGCGCGCCGGCGCGACCGAGCCAGGCTCGATGCCGAGCCCCGCATCGGCGATGCGCAGGTCGGTCAGGACGGGCGCGGCGATGCGCCGATGGAGGCGCTCCATCACCGCGTCCAGGCGGTCCTCGGACTCGACCAGCTCGCAGGCGCCGCCGCCCAGGGCGGCCAGCCGGCGCAGGAACCCGGCGTTGACGGCCGTGTCGATGCCGACGGTGAACACGCGCACGCCGCGCACGCGGCCGGCGACGAGCCGCACGATCTGGTCCTCGTTGCCGACCTGCCCGTCGGTGACGAGCACGAGCACGCGCTCGCGGGAGCCGTCGCCGTCGCGCAGCCCGTCCAGGGCGGTGCCCAGCGGGCCGGCCAGCTCGGTGCCGCCGCGTGCCTGGAGGCCGGCCAGGAACTCGACGGCGCGGAAGCGGTTGCGGTCCGAGGCCGGCGCCAGCGCCGTCCCTGCGGGCGGGGTCTCGACCAGGTTGTCGAAGGCGAGCACGGCAAACCGGTCGCCGCCGCACAGGGTGTCGACCATGCGGGCGGCGGCGCGGCGGGCAGCCACCATCTTCCAACCGGCCATGCTGCCCGAGCGGTCGAGCACGAACACGACGTCCCTCGGGCGCCCGGTGCCCGACCCGGCCGGCGGCACCAGCGTCAGGGCGAACGACCCGCCGGCGCCGTCGGCGTCCGGCGAGGTGACCAGCGCGGTCGTGAGCGCGTCGGGGTGGATGGCCAGGCGGAGGACGAAGTCGCGGTCGATGCGCTCCCCCGCCGCGACGGTCACGACCCGGACGCCGTCGCGCTGCTGCTCGCAGACCGCGTGCAGGCTCGAGCGCAGCTCGCCGACGGGCAGCCCGGCCGGGTCGACCTCGACGGCGAGCGTGAGCCGGACCGGGTTCGGGAAGCCGGGCAGGAGCACCGGCGGGGTGATCCTGGAGGCATCCGGCACCGCGTCGGTGTCCAAGGAAGTGCCTTCCCCGACCGGCGCGTCCGGCAGCGGGGCGCCCGGGATGTAGCGGGGGGCGACCACCAGGGGCAAGCGGAAGGTGGCCTCGCCGTCCTCGTAGGGCAGCGGCCCGGCCAGCGTCAGCCGGACGGTGGCCGTCTCGCCGGGCAGCAGGTTGCCGACCCGCATGGTGAACACGCCCGGCCGTTCCTCCTCGGCGATCGAGGCCCGCCGGCCCTCGGCGAGCGCCCGGTCGTAGGCGGCCCGGGCCGCGGCGCGCTCCTGCAGGACGCCGTCGACGACGCGCTCGCCGAGCTCCATGCGGAAGCCGGTGACCGCCGCGCGGTCGGGCAGCGGGAAGACGTAGGTCGCCTCCAGCGGCTCGGCGTACGGGTTCGTGAAGGCCTGGCGCAGCTCGACCGAGGCGTGCAGGCCGGCCAGGCGGGCGTGCACGTCGACCGCCTCCAGGGGCAGGTTGCCGCGGCGGGTGCGCAGAGCGCCCAGGCCCGCCTCGTCGTCGAGCGGCGCCCGGATGGGCGTGCCGGGCAGCAGCGGCAGGATGGTGGTCATGCAGGGTCCTCTCTGTCCGGAGCGGGGCGGTCGAGGCCGCGAGCGCGCACGGCCGTACGCAGCGGCCCCGCGGCCGCCCGCAGCGCCGCGAGGTCGTCGGCGCCGAGCGGCCTCGGCGCCGCGACCAGCAACATCACCCCGTCACCGAGGTCAACGCCCTGCAAGGTGATGATCCTGTCCGCGGGCGGGGCGGCGGGCATCGCGTCCAGGGACCAAGCGGTGGCGGTGGTGGGCGCTGCCTCCCGGGGCGGAGCGGCGGGCCTGGCATCCGCGGACGAGGGGGCGGCGACCGCCGCCTTCGGGGCAGGGCCGGCGGCCATGGCGGCCGGCCGCGGCCCGGCCACGCGCTCCGGTACGGTCGTGGGCGCCGTCCAGAAACGCGTCCGGGCCGGCGTGGGCGCCGCGGCCGGCGTGGGCGCTCTGGCGGGCGCCGACGCCACGGCCGGCGCCTCGGCCGTGAGCCCGTCGGGCAGGCGCGCGATGCGCTCCAGGTCGGCCTGGGTGCACCCGGCCAGCTCCGCCTGGACCTGGGCAAGGGTCAGCCCCTCGGCCTGGAGCCGCTTGATGGCGACGAGCTGGAGCAGGTGGCGCCGCCCGTACAGGGCGGTCCGGCCGCGCATCCCGGCCGGGCGGTCGACCAGGCCCAGGGTCGTGTAGTAGCGGATGGCCCGCTGATCGGGCACGTCCCGGACCCGGCCGCTCGCCTGCCCCGGGTAGCCCACCGACAGCGCCAGAGCGGCCCGCCCGGCGAGCTCGTCCAGCGTCCAGGAAGCCATGGCTGTCATACACCTATGGTGACACTGTCATATGACAGTGTCAAGCCGGGCGGAGTTATCCCGGCGGCGCGCACGATCTGCGACGATGATCCCATGCGCACACCAACGGCAGCAGCCGGCAGCGCGATGTTCTTCGTGCTGGCGCCCGGGATCGTCGCCGGTCTGGTCCCCTGGTGGCTGACCGGCTGGCGGGTGCGGCGGCCCCCGCCATGGTGGGCCTGGGCGCCGCTGCGGGTGGCGGGCGTGGCGCTGCTCGCCGTGGGCGCGGTCGTGCTGGTGCACGCCTTCGTCCGCTTCGTGGTGGAGGGCGCCGGCACCCCCGCGCCGGTCGCACCGACCGAGCGCCTGGTCGTCGGCGGGCTCTACCGGTATGTCCGCAACCCCATGTATCTGGCGGTCGTGGCAACCATCGTCGGGCAGGCGCTGGCACTGGGCCAGCCCGTCCTGCTGGGGTACGCCGCAGCCGTCGGCGCCGCCATGGCCGCGTTCGTCCGCTTCTATGAGGAGCCGGTCCTTCACCGCCAGTTCGGCGCGCAGTACGACGCGTACCGGCGTGCCGTGCCGGCCTGGTGGCCGCGCCGGCACCCCTGGCGGGCGAGCGAGGCCGACCGGCCCGACCGTCGCTGACCCGCGCGGACCACATGACCCGGACGTCCCGGACAACGTGACCGAACGTCCATGCCGGAGCACCTGGCCTCGCCGGAGCCCGGTGAGCGCGAGCCGGCGCGTGGTGGGTCAGGCGCGCCGGCGCAGCGGATGGTCCTCCGGTACCTCGACGACGCAGATGCGCACGCCGTCCGGGTCGGCGATCCACATCTCCTCCAGGCCCCACGGCTCCCGTCGCGGCTCCCGCAGGATCGGCGTGCCGCGCTCGGCGAGCTCGCGCCGCGCCGCGGCCAGGTCACGTACCTGGAGCCACAACCGGATGCCCTGGCTGGGCGGCGTGTCCGCGCGGCCGGACAGCTCGAGGAACCCGCCGCCGAGGAAGAAGACCGTCCCCCGCGCCGGTCCGCTGCCGAACTCCCGGTAGATGGCGAGCCCGAGCGTGTCGCGGTAGAACGCCCGGCTACGCTCGGGGTCGGTCGGGCGCAGCAGCACCCGGCTGCTCAGCACTTCCATGGCGCCATGGTCCGGGTCAACGGGGTGCCGCGCCAGCAAGCTGGGGCCAGGCCGGGTCGCGGACGTGGTGCGTAGGGCGGCGGCCGGGTTGACCGGCTCTGCCCGGGTGAGCACCCCGCTGGTGAGGTCGCGCGGGCGCGCCTAGACGCTGACGGGCTTCATGCTCCAGCCAAAGCGCTCGGTAAGCGCCAAGACGACGACGAGCACGATGATCATCCCGATCGTCCAGAGCATTGCTGCTCGCCACGGGCGTTGCTCCCACTTGTCCATGAACCAGTCGACCAGGACGAGCAGCATGAGCACACCGAGCATCAGCCACCACCACGGCCGCTGCTCCAGCTCGTTCCTGAACCAGTCGGCGCGGCGCTGCCGTTCGGCCATGTCCCAGTTACGGTGCTCAGGCCGGTTGCCCAGGGCGACGACGACCCCTGCCCACCAAACGAAGAAGCAGGCCAGGCACTCGAAGAAGATGAGCAACAGACCTTCGCCTCGCTTCCCTGCTGCCCAGGGCCGTGGCGTCCTCTCGATATGCCCATGGTGCCGCAGGAACCGATGGTGTGGAGCAGGCACGAGGAACGCTCGGTACCCTAGCTGCTACCCCTCGGGCTCGCGCGGGTCCCGCACGGTCCGGTAGCGGCCGTGCAGCCAGACCAGCGGGTCGTCGAGGTCGTGCAGCTCGAGCTGCTCGATGGCGCCCTGCACGAGCTCGGCGTAGCCGGCCGGGGTCGACCCGACCAGCCGGCAGGCAGCACGCGGCCGGGTCCCGGCCAGGACCGGCCCCCACGGCGAGTCCGCCACCTCCAGGCCGCCGAACGGGCCGGCGAGCGTGGGGCGGACCTCGGCGAACCGGTCGGCCAGGGCCCGGTCGTCGGCCGCCAGGATGTGCACCACGAACGCGCCGGTCTCCTGGATCGCCTCCCACAGCGTGGTGGTCGGGTTGAGCAGCCCGAGCACGCTGGGTGGCTGCCCTTCGGCCACCAGCAGCGACGACACGGTCAGCCCGGCGCCCGTGCGGGGGCGGCCGGCGGTCCACAGCGTGACCGGCGCCACCAGGCGCCCCCGGAACCGGCGGGCCGGGTCGCGCAGCTCGGCGGGCGTGGCGAATGGGTGCTCGAAGTGGATGCCTCCCTGCCCGCCGGTGATGGCGCCATCGGTCATGGCGCCATCGTGCCATGGCGCCGGCGTGGCCGCCGCCACCCGGCGCCCGCCCCCACCGCCGCGCCGCCCGCCGCCGGCGTGGCCGCCGCCGGCGCTCAGGTCGCCGGCTCGAGCAGGTGGGGGGCGACCGGGTCCAGGGCCTGCTGGAGCGCGTCGATGTTCGGCCGCACGGTGACGGTGGCATCGGCCCGGCCGTCGAGCACCTCGCGGGTCTTCAGGCCGTGGCCGGTGACCAGGGCGACGACCGTCTCGCCGGGCGAGAACCGCCCCGCAGCGGCGAGCCGGGCAAACGTCGCGATCGTGACACCGGCGGCCGTCTCACCGAAGATGCCGGTGGTGCGGGCGAGCAGGCCGATGGCGTCGACCACCTCCTCGTCGCCGACCGCCTCGATGTGGCCGCCGGTCGCGCGCACGACCTCCAGGGCCTCCACCCCGTCGGCCGGGTCACCGATGGCCAGCGACTTCACGATGCCGGTCGGCTTGACCGGCGCCACGTCGGCGCGGCCCTCGGCGAACGCCGTGGCCACCGGCGGGCAGCCGTCGGACTGGGCGCCGTGCACCCGCCAGGGCGTGCGCTCGATCAGGCCATGGGCGGCCAGCGCCTGGAAGCCCTGGTGCACCTTGGTGAGCAGCGCGCCCGAGGCGATCGGCACGACCACATGGTCGGGCGCCCGCCAGCCGAGCTGCTCGGCCACCTCCAGCCCGACCGTCTTGGAGCCCTCGGCGTACCAGGGCCGCAGGTTGACGTTCACGAAGCCCCAGCCGAACGCCTCGGCGGCCTGGGCGGCGAGCCGGTTGGCCTGGTCGTAGCTGCCCGCCACGGCGACCACGGTGGCGCCGAAGGCGGCCGCCGAGGCGATCTTGGCCGGCTCCAGGTCGGCGGGGACGACCACGACGCAGTCCAGGCCCTGCGCGGCCGCGGCGGCCGCGGTGGCGCCGGCCAGGTTGCCGGTGGACGCGCAGGCGATCGTGGCCAGCCCGAACGCGCGGGCCCGGGCGGCCGCCACCGACACCACCCGGTCCTTGAACGAGTTGGTGGGGTTGCGGGTGTCGTCCTTGAGGTAGAGCGGGCCGGCGATGCCGAGAGCGCCGGCCAGCCGGGGCGCGGCCACCAGCGGCGTCCAGCCGGGGGCGAGGTCGCCGGGACCGGGCCGGCCGGGCAGCAGCGCGGCGTAGCGCCAGATCGACCGGGGGCCGGCCTCGACCGACGCCCGGTCGAGCCGGGCGCCGACCACGGCAGGGTCGGCCTCGACGTCCAGCGGGCCGAGACAGCGGGAGCAGGCGTACTCCAGCGCCGGCGGGTACGTGGCGCCGCAGCCGCGGCAGCGCAGCAGCACGTGCTCGAGGGGGGCGTTGTCCTGCACAGGCGGTGACCTCCCATCCAAGGTGCGGCGACACTCGGCGCCGCGGTCACCGACCGCACGGCGCATCTTCCCCCGTGCCGGCGGCACGGGGTCGGACGTGGCACCATCCGTCTGGCGGGATCACCGCCTGCGACGAGGTTGCCGGGGCTTCGTCGGGCCGGTCCCTCCACCCCTCTTGATGCGTCGCCAATCTGTAGGTGTTCACCTAACCTTGCCCTGTCGGGCGCGCAGGCGTCAACGTGCGCGGCACCGCGACGATGCGCGACCGCCCTTGGGTGCATGCCCCCGACCCCTGGAGCGTACGTGGCAGAGCTTGACATCTGGGAGTGGTTCGGCACCCGGACCTTCCACTACAGCCAGTTCGAGCCGGTCGCCAGGCTGCGGGCGGCCAAGGAGCGCCAGGGCCTGGCCATCTCGTTGTGCCTGCCGGCCCGCAACGAGTCGGCCACCATCGGCGCGATCGTGCGCGTGCTGCGCAAGGCCATGCTTGAGCGCTCCCGCCTGATCGACGAGATCGTCGTCGTGGACGGCGGCTCGGCCGACGACACCGCGCAACGCGCCGAGGCCGAGGGCGCCGTCGTCTGCCGTGAGGCCGACATCCTGCCCGAGGAGGGACCAGGGTCGGGCAAAGGCGAGGGTGTGTGGAAGAGCCTGCACGTGTGCGCCGGCGACCTGATCTGCTGGGTCGACACCGACATCCGCAACATGCACCCACGCTTCGTCTACGGCCTGCTCGGGCCGCTGCTGACCGACGCCGACATCGCCTACGTCAAGGCGTTCTACGAGCGGCCCATCCGCGAGCGCAACACGCTGCGCGCCAGCGGCGGCGGCCGGGTCACCGAGCTCGTCGCCCGGCCGCTGATCAACCTGTTCTGGCCCCAGCTCGCCGGCCTGATCCAGCCGCTGTCGGGCGAGTACGCCGGGCGCCGCCAGGTGCTCGAGCAGGTGCCCGTCTTCTCCGGCTACGGCGTGGAGCTCGGGCTGCTCATCGACATCGCCGAGCGCTTCGGCGTCGGGGCCATCGCCCAGGTCGACCTGGAACGCCGCGTGCACCGCAACCAGGACGTGGCCGCCCTGTCGCGCATGAGCTTCGGGATCATGCAGGCGGCGCTGGCCCGGCTGGCCGCCGACGGGCGCATGCCGCCCGACGACTGGTCGAGGACGCTGTACCAGTTCTCCACCCGGCTGCGCGAGTACCACATGCAGCCGCGCTCGATCGAGGTGGCCGAGCGCCCGCCCATGGCGAGCGTCGCGGCCTACCGGCGCCGCCGCGAGGCGACCACCGCCGGCAGGTCCTGACATGGCGGCCGTGCTCTTGGCCGAGGCGGCGTCGCTGCTCGACCGCCTCACCCCCCGGGTGCTGTTCAGCGACGTGGACGGCACGCTGGTCGGCCGGCACGGCTCGCTGCTGGCCGACCTGGACGGCCGCCCCACCCTGGCCGCGGCCCAGGCGCTGGTCGCCGCCCACCGCGCCGGGCTCGAGGTCGTGCTCGTCTCCGGCCGCACCCGGATGCAGCTCTTCGAGGTCAACCGGCTGCTCGGCCTGCGTGACGCGGTGGCCGAGATGGGCACGGTGCTGGTGCTCGGGCGCGACACCGAGCTGCTCTGGGGCGAGGCGCCACGCGACCTCGGCGCCACCCCGGCCGAGGCCCTGCAGCGCTCCGGGGCGCACGCCGCCCTGCTCGCGCGCTTCGCCGGCCGGCTCGAGCCGCATGCCCCCTGGCACCTGGGCCGCCAGGGCACGGCGCTGCTGCGCGGGCAGCTCGAGCCGGCCGAGGCCAACCGGTTCCTCGCCGCGGCCGGGTTCGGCTGGGCCCGGCTGGTCCACAACGGCCGCCTGCGCGGCAGCTACCCGTGGCTCGGGCCCGGCCCGACCTCGTCGTTCCACCTCGCCCCGGCGGGTGTCACCAAGGCGGGCACGGCCGCCGCCTACCTGGCCCGCCGCGGGCTGGCCGCCGACCAGGCGGCCGCCATCGGCGACGGGCCGGCCGACCTCGAGCTCGGCGGCGTCGTCGGGGCGATGTTCCTGGTCGCCAACGGCGCCTGGGCGGCCGAGGCGGCGGGCGCGGCCGGCGCGGGGGGCGCGGCGGGGACGGGCGACGCGGCGGGGGCGGCCGGGGCGGCCGAAGGGGCCGACGAGGCCGGCGCGGCAGGGGCGGCCGGCGCGGTCATCGTCACCGGCGCGGCCGCCGGGCAGGGCTGGGCGGAGGCGGTCGCCGCCCTGGTCGCCCGCATGGCGCACCGCCACCAGGCATCCCTGCGCTGATGACGCTGGCGCCGGCGGGCGGGTACGGTGGGGACGGCCCGCCCATGGCGTGGGCCGGCTCACGCACGCCGGACGCCGCCGGACGTCCCTGATCCAGGCAGGAAAGGACCACCAATGGCGGAGCTCGTCGTCGCATCCAACCGCGGACCCGTCCAGTTCGAGCTCGACGACGACGGCAGCCTCCAAAGCCACCGGGGGGCGGGCGGCATGGTGGCCGCCCTTGGCCCGGCCCTGGCCGGTCGGGGCGGCACCTGGGTGGCCGCCGCCATCAGCGAGGGCGACCGGGTGGCGGCGAGAAAGGCCGGCCGCGGCCGGGCCCGCCGCATCGAGCTGCCCACCGGGCTGGTCAGCCTGCGCAGCATCGTGACCGACCCGCGGGAGTACCAGGCCTACTACAACCGGGTCTCCAACCGCACCCTGTGGTTCCTGCAGCACTACATGTTCGACGTGCCCCGCCATCCGCGCTTCGACCGCAGCTTCCGGGCGGCCTGGCGCAGCTACCAGGACGTGAACCGGGCGTTCGCGGCCGCCTGCGACGACGAGGCCGACCCGGGCGGCGACGTGTTCATCCAGGACTACCACCTCGCCCTCGCCCCGGCGCTGCTGCGCGCGCGCCGCCCCGACGTCGGCGTCGCCCACTTCACCCACTGCCCGTGGGCCGACCCCGGCTACTTTGCCATGCTGCCCAGCACGGTCGGCGCCGAGCTGCTGGGGGGCATGCTCGGCGCCGACCTGGTCGGGTTCCTCGTCCCCCGCTGGGCGAGCAACTTCCTGCGCTGCTGCCAGCGGGCCGGCTACGAGGTCGACCGGGCCGCCGGCATCGTGTGCACGGCCGACGGCCGCAGCGTGCACGTGCGCACCTACCCGCTCGGGGTGGACGGCGACCAGCTCCGCGCCCTGGCGCGTGACCCGGAGGCCGAGCGCCAGCGCCGCACCGTGCGCGAGCTGGCCAGGGGTCGCAGCCTGATCGTGCGGGCGGACCGCATGGAGCTGTCGAAGAACATCCTGCGCGGGCTGGAGGGCTACGCCCTGTTCCTCGAGCAGCAGCCGCGGGCCCGCGGCCGGGTGGTCCACTACGTGCTCGCCTACCCCTCGCGCCGCGACCTGGCCGAGTACCAGGCCTACACCGCCGAGGTGAAGCAGGCCGCCGAGGCGGTCAACGAGCGCTTCCGCACCGGCACCTGGGAGCCGGTACGGCTGGAGATCCGCGACAACCACCCCAGGGTGCTGGCCGCGATGGCGCTCGCCGACGTGCTCGTCGTCAACCCGGTCTGGGACGGCATGAACCTGGTGGCCAAGGAGGGCCCGTCGGTCAGCGAGCGCGACTGCGTGCTGATCCTGTCCCGCAACGCGGGCGCCGCCGACGACCTGGGCGCCGGGGCCCTGGTCGTCAACCCGTTCGACACCGCCGAGCTCGCCGACACCATCGCCGGCGCCCTCGCCATGCCGGCCGAGGAGCGCAGCCGGCGGGCCAAGCTCCTGCGCGAGGGCGCCACCGCCCTGTCCCCCCAGGACTGGTTCGACGTCCAGCGCCGCGACCTGGCCGAGCTGCGCCGCCGCGCCGGCTAACCTACTAAGCCAAACACTGGTAAGTGGACTATTCATTGGTGATATAACGCAGGTTCGGATCGCCAAAAAAGCTACGAACCAGATGGGGAAGCTTCTGCAACCGATGCAGCGCAGCCAAGGCCTTGTGCTTCAGATCCGCGAAGCTCTCGATCCCGGTCCGGCCGATGCGATCACACTTGCTATGCTTCCAAACCCACTCATCGGGATTCAGCTCGGGCGAGTAGCCCGGCAGAAACACCAGCCGCAGCCGCCCGTTGGTCGACGCGGCGAAGTCCTTGACCGCGTTGGA
>JBIOYL010000003.1:0-2790 GCA_044870185.1 Actinomycetes bacterium
CGAGGTCGAGAGCGCCCGCCTGCTGGCCAACCAGGTGCGCCCGGTCCTCGGCGCCGAGGGCTTCAGCGACGAACGCATCGACCATCTGGCCGACGCCTTCATCGCCAGGGACATCGGCGAGTCCATCGAGGAGTTCCTGCGCTGGGCGCGGCTGGAGGGACCGATCGGCGCGGACGCCGACGAGGTGCTCTGACCGCCGGGGTGCCGCCCCCCCGGCGGCGCCCGCCGGGCGCCGCTGACCGGCGGTGCGCCGCCGCCGGCCGTTGCCCACCGGTACGCCGACCGCGCCGCTGCCCGCCGGTGCCCGGCGCCGGCTCAGCCGGCCTGCCGCACCCACCGCGGCGGGCCGATGCGGACATCGACCCCCGGCGAGTACAGGACCAGGGGCGGCCCCTGCGGGGCCGGAAGGCCGGCCGCCTCGACCAGCTCGTCGTCCAGCTCGAGCAGCTCGGCGTGGTGCAGCGGCCAGGGCTCGTGGGCGACGGGCGTGGCGGCGGTGCGCCCGAGCCAGGAGCTGTGCAGGCGCCAGCGGGCGGTCAGGAAGTCGTCGAGGCCGCTCGGGGCGACCCGCTCGCCGACGCGGACCCGGCTGCGGGAGCGCACGCCCCGCGGCCCCGGCCAGCGGCGCTGACAGGTGTAGGTCAGCTCGTCGCCGCGCTGCCCGAGTTCCATGGCCGACCACATGTAGGGCAGCCGGTAGGTCCTGCCCACCAGGACCGGCAGCAGCCGGTTGGCGTCCAGGGAGCGGAACACCACGCCGCGCCGGCCGTCGGGACCGACCGAGTACAGACGCACGTTGGTCTCGCACATGCTGGCGACGTGCGGCAGCGGCGGGATGCCGGCGACCGCGGCGGTGCGCATGTGGAACGAGATCAGCCCGACCCAGGTGCTGCCGCTGTGGACGTCGGGTTCGACGCCGGCCGGCAGCAGCGGCCGCACGACGGCCGGGTCGTACGGCCAGTGCAGGTAGGTCAGGCGCGTCCACACCTGTCCGAGCAGCGCCCGCCGGACCGGGCCGGCCGGCGTGCGGGTGACGGGCTCGAGCCGCATGCCGCCATTGTACGCCGGTGCCCGGGATGTGCGGCCAGCGCGGTCGTGCTCGCGCTCACCTACGAGCCGATCGATTGCGCATGATCGGCAGCACGTCATCGACCTCCCCTTGCGTGCGTAGGCCTCGCGCTGGGCAGCCGCACCGCCATGTCCAGGCCGAACTGGCCGCGGCACTTGCGCCGGGCGGCGCAGGCCGTAGTGTTTGCCGTGAGGACGAGCGTGCACCGGCCGCTGGAGACCGGGAGCTCCGCAGGGGACCCGACGATGGGGTGAAGGGGGCTGCGATGAACGTGCAGAAGCTGCTCGGGTCCTGGCCGGCGCTGCGCCAGCTCGCCGGCGGTGACCGGCTCGGCCTGGGCCGGGCGGCGCGCTCGGGGGGCTCGGCCGCCCTCCAGCCGCGCACCGCCACGGCCGACCGGGTCGTGCGCTCCGTCTGCCCGTACTGCGCGGTCGGCTGCGGCCAGAAGGTCTACGTCGCCGACGAGCAGGTCATCCAGATCGAGGGCGACGACGACAGCCCGATCTCACGCGGCCGGCTGTGCCCGAAGGGGTCGGCCTCCAGGCAGCTGGTCACCTCGCCGGCCCGCCTGACCAGGGTGCGCTACCGCCGGCCGTACGGCACCGAATGGGAGGACCTGCCGCTCGACCAGGCGATGGACATGATCGCCGACCGGGTGATCCGGGTCCGCGACCAGACCTGGCAGCAGCGCGACGAGCACGGCCGGCTGCTCAACCGCACCCTCGGCCTGGCCAGCCTCGGCGGGGCGACGCTCGACAACGAGGAGAACTACCTGATCAAGAAGCTGTTCACCGCGCTCGGCGCCATCCAGATCGAAAATCAGGCGCGCATATGACACTCCTCGACCGTCCCCGGTCTGGGGACGTCGTTCGGTCGGGGCGGCGCCACCGGCTTCCAGCAGGACCTCGCAGGAGCCGACTGCATCGTCATCGAGGGCTCCAACATGGCCGAGGCCCATCCGGTGGGCTTCCAGTGGGTCATGGAGGCCAAGGCGCGGGGCGCCAAGGTCATCCACGTCGACCCGCGCTTCTCCCGCACGAGCGCCCTGTCCGACCTGTACGTGCCGATCCGGGCGGGCACCGACATCGCCTTCCTCGGCGGCATCATCAACTACATCCTGGAGCACGGCCGCGAGTTCCGGGACTACGTGGTCGCCTACACCAACGCCCCGGTGATCATCGGCCAGGACTACGCCGACACCGAGGACCTCGACGGGCTGTTCAGCGGCTACGACCCGGACCGGCGCGCCTACGACCCGGCGAGCTGGCAGTACGAGGGGCTCCCACCGCCGCCGGGCACCGGGCGGGGCGGGCAGGCCGACGCCGCCGAGACCCACGGCGCGGGCGGGTCACGCATCGAGAGCGCCCATCCGCCGGCGACCGACCCGACGCTGGCCCATCCGCGCTGCGTGTTCCAGCTGCTGCGCAAGCACTACCGGCGCTACACCCCGGAGCTGGTCGAGCGGGTCTGCGGGGTGCCGCGGGAGCTGCTGGCCGAGGTGGCCGAGGCGCTATGCGCCAACTCGGGACGCGAGCGGACCAGCGCGTTCGTCTGCTCGGTCGGCTGGACCCAGCACTCGGTCGGCGTGCAGTACATCCGCGCGGCGAGCATCATCCAGCTGCTGCTCGGCAACATGGGCCGGCCGGGCGGCGGGATCATGGCCATGCGCGGCCACGCCTCGATCCAGGGCTCGACCGACATCCCGACGCTCTACAACATCC
>JBIOYL010000004.1:0-12714 GCA_044870185.1 Actinomycetes bacterium
CCCCGGACCCCTCCGGCTCATGGCGCCAGGCGCAGGATGCGCCAGGTCAGGACGGCGCCCGCCGCCACGATGAGGCCGGCCACCGCCGCCAGGTAGGCCGGGCCGCCGAGCCCGGCCAGCTCCGCGAGCGAGCCGGGGTCGAAGGCGGCGCCGAACAGGCGGTCGACCACCCGGGTGGCCAGCTCGGGCAGTGCCAGCAGGGCAAACCAGCGCCGCCCCGGGAAGCTGGTGGCGAAGAACAGCACCCGGGCGAGGGCGCTCGACACCAGGAAGACCCCGAGCATCGCGGCGGTGGCGACGCTGCGGCGCGCGGTGAGGCTTGCGACGGCCAGCGCGACGATCCCGTAGTACAGGGTCAGCAGGGCGCCGGCGGCCAGGATGCGCCACAGGTCGCCGGCGTGGCCGCGCAGGTAGGTGACGGCCCGCGGGGCGGTCAGGGTGTTGCCGACGAACAAGATGACCAGCGGCAGGGCGGCGGCCAGGGCCATCACGGCGAGCAGGGCGGCCAGCTTGGCGGCCAGGTAGTCCAGCCGTGTCACCGGCCGGGTGAACACCAGCGCGAGCACGTGCGAGCGCCGGTCGGGGCAGAGCAGCTCCGGCCCGGCGGTGGCCGCGAACAGCAGCAGGACCACGGCGACCACCCGCAGGTAGCGGTCGTAGCCGATGAACGGCCCGGCCACCTCGCCGAGCAGCACGCGGATGGCGATGAACGCCAGCACCGGCACGAACGCGAGCGCGAGCAGGAAGAACGGCACCACCTTCGCCTTCCACGAGCGCTTGAGCCCGAGCACCCGGCGGACGCCGGCCGCCACGATCGCCCGGACCGCCCGCGAGCGCCCCTCCCGCGGCCCGTCGTAGTGGCGGTAGCCGCGGTCGTAGATGGTGCCGGCAGGGGCGCGGTTCACGGGCCACCATCCCGGATGGTGCCGGCGGCTGTGCGGTTCACGGGCCACCATCCCGGCCGGTGCCGGCAGGCGGGTGGCTCATGGGCCACCACCCCGGCCGGCTCCCGGCGCCGACGGGCCGGTCTCGACGCGGTCCGGTCGGCCAGCGCTGTCGGCGGACGGCGCGGGCGCCGAGGAGGCGGCCTGGACGCGCAGGAAGGTCTCCTCCAGGCTCGGCGCCCGCCGCACCAGCCGGCGCAGCGCCCAGCCCCGCTCGGCCGCCACGTCACGCACCACGTCGGCCACGGACGGCGCGGAGGGCGCGGAGGGCGCGGAGGGCGCGGACGGCGCGGAGGGCGCGGCGGTCGCGGGCCGGCCGCCGCCCTGCACCACCAGCCCGTCCGGCCCGCCGCCGACCTGCAGGCCGGCGGCGGCCAGCGCCGCCCGCACCGCCGGCCCGCCGTCGGCGAGCTGCACCTCGAAGCCGGGCTCGGAGGTCCCGGCCACCTCGGCGATCGGGCCCTGCAGGACGACCTGCCCGGCGTGGACCATGACCACCCGGTCGCACACCCGCTCGACGTCGCCGAGCAGATGGGTGGAGACGACCACGTCGACCTCCAGCTCGGCGCGGACCCGGCGGATCAGCGCGAGCATGTCCTCGCGGCCCTGCGGGTCCATCCCGTCGGTCGGCTCGTCGAGCAGCAGCAGCCTCGGGTCGTGCACGAGCGCCGCGGCGAGCTTCACCCGCTGCTGCATGCCGGTCGAGAAGCCGCCGATGGCCCGGTAGCGCTCCTCCTCCAGGCCGACCTGGTAGCAGACCTCGCTGGCCCGCTCCCGCGCCGGCCGGGGCGGCAGCCCGCCGAGCTGGGCCATGAAGGCGACGAAGTCGGCCGCGGACACGTCGCCGGGCAGGCAGGAGCCCTCGGGCAGGTAGCCGACGTGCGCGCGCACCGCGATCGGGTCACGGGCGACGTCGTGGCCGAGCACGATGGCCCGCCCACCGTCGGGTGCGAGCAGGCCGAGCAGGAGCTTGAGCAGGGTCGACTTGCCGGCGCCGTTGGAGCCGACCAGGCCGGTGCAGCCCGGCTCGACGGTCACGTCCACGCCGCGGAGGGCCTGCACCGCGCCATAGCGCTTGCTGAGGCCCTCGACCTCGGCGACGGGCACGCGCAACCCTCCTGGACCAGACGACAGACCGACGCCACACCTTGGCACACCGGCGGGGCGCCCGGTCAAGGGGGTTCGTTCGCTCACCGACACCCGCGCGGGCCGCTGGCCACGCGACACCAAAGCACCGCGGCGGCACCCCTGGCCAGGGTCAGACCGGGGACCTCGTCACCCGCATTGCCATGCACTATGAGGGCCGGGCGACACTGGCGATCAAGGCTTGGCTCGTGACGTCCGCCGCGGTCGGGCTGGCCGCCGCTGTCGTGTTGACCGTGGTGGCGTCTATCCTTTACCAGGGGAGGAGGTAGAGCCATGAGTGAGAGTAGGGCGGCATCGCAGTCGCCGACCCCGCCAGCTCCGCCGTCGTTCGACCCCGATCCCGAGCTGATCGACCATTTGGAAGGCAACCGCTTCTTCCGGCACCTCTACCGAGAAAAGGCCGAGGCACTGCGAGCAGCAGCACAGTCGGAGACCACAACGGAGCGATCTGAGTGAGTGAGGACGCCAACGAGGCGGCGATGCAGCCGGCTTCCGAGCCGCAGGACCAGCCAGAGGCCCCGAAGTTCGAGCCGGACTATGGGCTGATCGACTACGCCCGTAGAGGGGAAGACCTGTCGACAATCGAGTACCCGGAGCAAGGCTAGCAACACTCCACGAAGAAGCGCGGCTCATGGCGCCTAGCCTTCGCTGAGCCTGTGCTGTTCGGCGGCCGCCCGCCGCGGGTACGCTGAGGTGCAACGCACCAGCACGCCTGGAGCGAACGTGACCATGTGTCAAGCCACGACCCCGACCGGCCAGAGCACCGTCCGGCTGCTCGGGGCACCCCAAGGGGGTGCCCCGAGCCCTGCCGAGGGGTCCCCCGGACTCCTCCCCGTTGGCCGGGGCACCCCCTCGGGGCTCCCCGGACCACTGCGGCCGGGCCCATGACCGGCCCGGTCGCGGTCGTCTGGGACGAGGCGCTGGCCGCCTACGACTTCGGTCCCGAGCACCCCCTGCAGCCGGCCCGCGCCCAGCTCACCATGGCCCTGGCCAGGGCGACCGGGCTGCTCGACAAGGCCGGCGTCGTCCGGCCCCTGCCGGTCTCCGGCACCGACCTCGCCCGCATCCACGACCTGGACTACCTGGCCGCGGTGTCCTCGGCCGGCCGGGACGGGCACGCCGAGCTGGCCTACGGCATCGGCCCGGGCGACACGCCCGCGTTCGTCGGCATGCACGAGGCGTCCGCCCGCGTGTGCGGCGCGACCATGGCCGCCGCCTACGAGGTCCTGGAGGGCCGCGCCCTGCACGCGTTCTCGCCCGCCGGCGGCCTGCACCACGCCATGCGCGGCCGCGCGTCCGGGTTCTGCGTCTACAACGACCCTGCCGCGGCCATCGCCTGGCTGCTGGAGCAGGGCGTCGCCCGCATCGCCTACGTCGACGTCGACGTCCACCACGGCGACGGCGTGCAGGCGATCTTCGAGGACGAGCCGCGGGTGCTCACGATCTCGGTGCACGAGTCCGGGCGCTACCTGTTCCCGGGGACCGGGTTCGTCCACGAGATCGGCGAGGGGGCCGCGCGCGGCTCGATCGCGAACCTGCCCTTGCCGCCGTCGACCACCGACGACCTGTACCTGGCCGCCTTCGACGCGGTCGTGCCCGCGCTGGTGCGCGCCTTCGAGCCCCAGATCCTGGTGACCCAGCTCGGCTGCGACACCCACTACTCCGACCCGCTGGCCCACCTCGGGCTCACCCTGCACGCCTACCATGGGCTGGCCGGCCGCCTGCACGACCTCGCCCACACGGTGACCAAGGGCCGCTGGGTCGCGACCGGCGGCGGCGGCTACCAGTGGGCGACCGTCGTGCCGCGCGCCTGGTGCACCTACCTGGCCGAGATGGTCGGCGAGACGCTGCCCGAGTACGCGCCCTGGGAGTACATGGACGAGGCGCAGCGCCGCTTCGGCGTGGTCCTCGCACCGGAGCTGGGCGACGAGGTGGTCGCCCTGCGCTCCGAGCACCGCGCGCGGGTGGAGTCCACCATCGGCCACACCATCGAGGAGGCCCGCCGCCAGCTCTTCCCCCTCCACGGCCTGACCGTCTGACGCCGGCGGCCGGCCGCCCCAGGCTCTGGGCGCCCCTCCGCTACCATGAGGCTGTCCCACGCGCCGACGAGGAGCACCGCATGCCGCAGCCGACCCGCGACGAGCTTCGTGACCACCTGGTGGCCACGCGGATCGCAGGGTCGGTGCAGACACCGGTGTGGGACGTGCTGCGCAAGGCCGAACGGGTCGCGGCCGGGGACCCCGAGCACTCGTTCGGCCTGTCGGGCCTGCACCGCTGGTCCGCGGCGCAGGTGCTCGACCAGATCGAGGCCCAGTTCGGCTGGCGGCACACCCGGGGCGAGCCGGACGACGGCCCCACCTGGATCGACGTGGAGCTGCTCCTGGACGAGCTGGACCGTGCGGCCGAGCGGCTCGCCCGGGCGGCCGGCGGCGAGCACGTGCTGCTCGCCAGCGGCCATCCCACCGGCGTGTTCGGCCTGCTGCAGCAGGTGGCCTGTGCGCTGCGGGCGGCCGGCGCCAAGGTCGGCCGGCCCGGGGACGGGCTGCGCTTCCAGTTCGGTGAGCACCGCCGCCAGGTGCGCTACGTCCAGCACGTCGCCGTGCTCGCCTCCGGCGCCAACATCTACCACACCCACGCCGCCCACCCGATGGAGCTCGTCCTGGACCAGGCCGGCGAGGTCGACCTGGTCGTCGGCGACCACGGCTGGGCCGGCGCCGCGGCCGAGCGCGGCGTCGACGTGGTCTCGATCGCCGACATCAACGACCCCGCCCTGCCGATGGCCAAGGCCGACGGCCGGGCGGGGGTGGTGCTGCCCATGGACGACAACGTCTTGCCCGCCGCCTACGACCCGATCGCCGACTACCTCATCGCCCGCCTGGCATGACCGACAAGTACGCCCGCCTCGTCCAGCAGGTGCTCGACGACCCTGGCACGGTGGTCCTGCTCGGGTCGATGGACGCCGGCAAGACGACCTTCGCCCGCACCCTGCTGGCCGGCGCCGTCGAGCGCGGCATCCCGGCCGCCTACCTCGACACCGACGTCGGCCGGACCACGGTCGGGCCGCCGACCACGATCGGGCTCAAGCACGTCACCGCGGCCGGGCACCTGACCGACGACGCCCTGGCCCGGGCCGACGACCTGTACTTCGTCGGCTGGATCTCCGCTCAGTTCCACCTGCTGCCGCTGGTCGCCGGCACGGCCAAGCTCATGAACGCGGCCAGGGCGGGCGGCGCCGAGCTGATCGTGGTCGACACGTCGAGCCTGATCAGCGGCGTGTACGGGCAGATCCTCAAATACCACAAGATCGAGGTCACCCGCCCCGACTACATCATCGGGTTCGAGCGGGGCGAGGAGCTCGAGCCGCTGCTGGGCATCGCCCGCCGCTTCACGCCGGCCCGGGTCGAGGCCCACCCCGTCCACCCGGACGTCCGTCCGACCACAGCCGACCAGCGGGCCGAGACCCGGCGGGCCCGCTTCGCGGCCTACTTCTCGGGGCCGCTGCACCGCTGGCGGGTCAAGCCGACCGTGTTCCTGCCCAGCCTGCCGCCCGACGCCAACCTCGCCAGCCTGGCCGGCCTGCTGGTCGGGATGGAGGACGGCAAGGGCTCGTGCGTCGGCATCGGCTACCTGGAGCTGGCCGACGACGGCGGGCTGCGCATGATCTCGACGGTGTCGGAGGGCGCCCGCGCCCTGCGCCTGGGCTCGACCCGCATCACGCCGGACTGGTCGTCGACCACCCGGGTCGACCTTCGCCACCTGTTCGGCACGGAGTGAGGCTGCGATGGCAGGCTACCGACTGATCACGTTCCTGTCCGACTACGGGCTGGAGGACAACTTCGTCGGCGTGTGCCACGGCGTGATCGCACGCATCGCCCCGGACGTGCGCGTCATCGACCTCGCGCACGCGATCGCAGCCCAGGACGTCCGCCAGGGGGCTATCGTGCTCGCCCAGTCGATGCCCTACCTGCCGCCGGCCGTGCACCTGGCCGTCATCGACCCCACCGTCGGCTCCCCGCGCGGCTCGATCGCGCTCGAGGCCGGTGAGAGCGTGCTCGTCGGCCCCGACAACGGCCTGCTCGTCTGGGCGGCCGAGGCGCTGGGGGGCATCCGGCGGGCCCACGCCCTGACCGAGCGGCGCTACCAGCTCGAGCACGTCTCCAGGACCTTCCACGGACGTGACATCTTCGCCCCGGCCGCCGCGCACCTCGCGGCCGGCGTGGACCTGGCCTGCTTCGGCGCCGAGCTGGACCCCGGCCGGCTGGTGCGGCTGGCCCCGTCGGTGGCGGTCGCCGAGGACGACCACGTCCACGGCGAGGCGGTGCTCGTGGACCACTTCGGCAACATCGAGCTGAACGTCAAGCGTGACCAGCTCCGGAGCATCGGCGTGTCGGTCGGCGACCGGGTCGAGGTACGCATGAACGGCCAGGCCTACCGCCTGCCGTTCGCGGAGACCTTCAGCTCGGTGCCCGTCGGCCGGCTGGTGCTGCACGAGGACTCCTTCGGCTACCTGACCGTGGCCGCCAATCAGGGCAGGGCCGCCGAGCGGCTCAAGGCGCGCACCGGCGATCCGGTCGTCGTCGCCCGGATCGTCGACTGATGACGGCGCGCCACATCCTGGTCACCGGCGCGGCCCGCTCCACCGGCCGCCGGCTGGTGCGGGCGCTCGCCGACGACGTCGACGTCGCCGAGGTGATCGCGGTCGACGACGCGCCCCCGCCGGAGCCGCTCGGCGGCAAGGTGGACTACCTCGAGGCCGACCTGCGCAGCCCCGCGCTCATCCGGGCGCTGGAGGAACGCAAGGTGGACACCCTGGTGCACCTCGGGGTCACCGCCGAGCCGCGGGCGGCGGGCGGCCGGGCGAACATGAAGGAGCACAACGTGCTCGGCACGATGCAGCTCCTGGCCGCCGCCTACCACGCCCCGGAGCTGCGCCGGCTCGTGTTCAAATCGACCACCGCCGTGTACGGCTCGGCGCCGGCCGACCCGGCCGTGTGGACCGAGCCGATGAGCGCCACCGAGTCGCCCCGCACCGGCTTCGCCAAGGACGCGGTCGAGGTCGAGGACTACGTGCGCTCGTTCGCCCGGCGCCGGCCCGACGTCGCGGTCACGGTGCTGCGCCTGGCCAACCAGGTCGGGCCGACGGTCGACAACCTCCTCACCCGCTACTTCGCGCTGCCGGTGTGCCCGGTGGCCTTCGGGTTCGACCCCCGGCTGCAGTTCCTGCACGAGGCCGACGCCGAGGCGGTGCTGTTGCGCGCCATCAACGGGCCGATCACGCCCGGCACCTTCAACGTCGCCGGCGACGGCGTGGTCCTGTTGAGCCAGGCCATCCGCCTGGCCGGCAAGCCGGCCCTGCCCCTGCCGGAGCCGCTCGTGTCGGTCGCGGCCGAGCTGCTGCGCCGCACCATCGACTTCTCGCCCGAGCAGACCCGCTTCCTGCAGTTCGGGCGGGTGGCGGACACCACCGCCGCCCGCTGCGAGCTCGGCTTCGTGCCCAAGTGGTCGTCGCTGGAGGCGTTCGAGGACTTCGCCGCCACGCGCCTGGAGCCGCTGGTCGGCGAGGAGCGCGTCGTGCGCTTGGAGCAGGACGCGCTGCGGCTCCTGCACGGCGCCGCCAAGCTGGTCGACCGCAAGGTGGGCGCGGACCGGCAGACGGGCTCCGCGGAGCCGTTCCTGGACCGGGCCTCCGACGCCCTGGACTTCCTGCGCCGCCGGATCACCGGCGACTACGAGGTCGACGAGTTCGGCTACGACCCGGACCTGGTCGACCACGTCCTGGCCCCCCTGATCCGCCCGCTCTACAGGCGCTGGTGGCGGGTGGAGGTGCGTGGCATCGAGCACGTGCCGGACGAGGGGGGCGCGCTCATCGTCGGCAACCATGCGGGCACCCTGCCCTGGGACGCGATCATGGTCGCGCTCGCGCTGCACGACGAGCACCCGGCCCGCCGGCCGCTGCGCATGCTGGCCGCCGACCTCGCCTTCTCGATGCAGGTCGTCGCGCCGCTCGCCCGCAAGTCCGGCGACACCCTGGCCTGCAACGACGACGCCGAGCGGCTGCTGCGCTCCGGCGAGCTGGTCGGGGTGTGGCCGGAGGGCTACAAGGGGCTCGGCAAGCCGTACCGCGAGCGCTACCGGCTCCAGCGGTTCGGCCGCGGTGGCTTCGTGGAGGTCGCCCTGCGCACGCGCGTGCCCATCATCCCGGTGGCGGTCGTCGGCAGCGAGGAGATCTACCCGATGATCGGCAACGCCCGACCCATCGCCCGCCTGCTCGGGCTGCCCTACCTGCCGATCACGCCCACCTTCCCGTGGCTCGGGCTGCTCGGCGCCATCCCCCTGCCGTCCAAGTGGATCATCGAGTTCTGCCCGCCCATCCCCACGCGCGACTGCCCGCCGGACGTGCTGCTCGACCCCATGGCCGTGTTCAACCTGACCGACCAGGTGCGGGACACGATCCAGCAGACGCTCCACCAGAACCTGATGACCCGCCGCGGCGTGTTTCGCTGACGGGCCGGTCAGGGATCGTCGGTGGCGCCGGTCAGGGCGTCGGCTGCGTGGTCGCCGTTGTGGCCGTGGTCGTCGTGGCCGTCGTCGTGGTCGTGGTGGACGGCTTGGTCGTGGTCGTCGGCCGAACCGTCGTCGGCGGCGCGTCGGTGGTGGCCACCTGCAGGGGCGCGGCTGTGACGGTGGTGGCCGGGTTGGACCTGGTGCGCACCCGGACCCTGCTGGTGTGGCGGCGGGTCGTGGGGGGCGCGTCCGCGCCCTGGCCGACAGGTGTGGTGGGCAGCGGGATCTGCGGCAGCACGCCGGGCAGGCTGGAGGTCGGGCCCGCGTCGAGCACGGTCGTCGTGGCCGCGCAGCTCGGCCCCTTGCAGCCGGCGAGGCCACCACCGACCCAGAACGCGCCCGCGCTGAGCAGGGCGCAGCAGGCGACGAAGGCGAGCGTCCCGGCCACCACGCGGCCGCGCCGGCGCGGCGCCGAGGCCGACAACGCCGCCTCGCCGTCGGCCCCGTCCAGCCCGAGCAGGCGCTCGGCCCGCGTGTGCCCGGCCGGCAGGGTCGGCTCTGGTTGGAGCGGGATTGGGGCCGTGGTCCGGCGGGCGGCCTCGGCGCCCACCCGGCCAGCCCATGAGCGGGGCAGCGCCGGGCCGCTCCCCGGGGTGGCGGTGGCCGCCGGAACCCGAGCGACCAGCTCCTCCCGCAGCCTGGCCAGGAACCCCGCGTCCGGACCCGATACGGTGCTGTCGGCGGCGCTTCGCAGCAGGTCGGCGACGTGCACCACGGGGCCCAGGCCAGCCAGGACCTGGACCTTGCCGGGGGCCCCGCTGGCGGGACCGTCGAGCGTGCGCTCGAACACGAGCGCACGGGCGCGGACCGGGTCGGCGTCCTCGGCCGAGGAGCCGGCTCTCGGGGTCCCATCTCCCTGTGCCGCCACGGACGGCAGGGCCTCGGTGCGATCCGGCTCGTCGGCCGACGCGACGGTGTCCGAGCCGAGCATGGCCGCGAGCGTCGTACAGGCGGTGAGCTCGGCGGCGGCCACCGCTTCGGGCGTGCTGGCCACCAGGTGGGCGGTGTGGGCGAGGGAGTGGCCGATCAGCAGGTGCAGGATGACGAGCTCGCGCTGCCGGAAGGAAAGCGTCCTGACGGCGTCGAGCAGCGCCCGCTGCGGCGACAGGGCGGCGCCGCCGGCTTGGGCGCTGTCGTTGGCGCCAGCCAGCGCGTCGCGGGCCAGCGCCAGCAGCCATGCGCCCACGTCGCTGTCGGGGGGAAGGGCGGCCAGGGAGTCCTGGGCGGTGCGGAACACCGCGCGGGTGAGCTGCTCGGCGACACCCCGATGCTGCGTCCAGGCGGCCAGGTACCGGTAGATGCCACCAACCTGCCGGTCGTACAGCCGGGCGAAGGCAGTGGGATGCCTGGCCAAGGCCCGCTCCACCAGCCAGTGCGAGGTCGTGATCTCCGCCTCCAGCGTGCCGGACAGGCACCGGCAGGTGATCGAGTAGGGCAGGAACCCGCCCGGCACCTCCGAGGGCAGGGATGGCTCGACGCTCACCTGGCCACGACCAGCTGGACGATGGCGGCGATCACGATGACGACCAGCAGCACAGCAACCGCCACGGCAGTACCGATGCGCATGGACCTTGCTCCCACGACGGCAGAGGGGGGCCGCCGCGCGCATGCTACCGCGCCGGGTGCAGACACCCACATCGCTTCCATATCGCTTCCATAAGGATTCGCCGAGGGGACTGCCGCCTTCAGACGGCAGAGGCATCGGCGCTCCACCCTTTCACAATCCACAATCGCGTCGATCAGCCACCCACGGTCACACCTGGCTGCGATACTTCGGGCATGCGACGCGCCTTCAAGTTCCCGCTGCGCCCCACCAGCAAGCAAACCGGGGCGGTGGCGGCCATGCTCGACGACCACCGGCAGCTGGACAACGGCGCCCTGGAGCACCGCCGCACCGCCTGGCAAATGCGCAATGGCACCGTTCGCTATCCCGACCAGTCCGCCGAACTGAAAGCCATCCGCCGGGCCGATCCGGCCGGGCAGGGCCGCTGGTCGTTTTCCTCCCAGCAGGCCACCCTGCGCCGCCTCGACCAGGCCTTCCAGGCGTTCCACCGGCGGGTCAAGGCCGGCCAGCAGCCTGGCTATCCCCGCTTCAAAGGCCGGGGCTGGTTCGACACCGTGATCTGGCCCGCCGATGGGGACGGCTGCCGCTGGCACCCCGAGCAGCAGCGCGTCGACCTGCAGGGCATCGGCCAGGTGAAGGTCCATGCCTACCGGCCGGTGCAGGGCCGGGTGAAGACCCTCAGCGTCAAGCGGGAAGGCAAACGCTGGGTTCTGATCTTGTCGTGTGACCAGGTGCCGGCGGTGCCGTTGCCGCCGACCGGGGCGGTGGTCGGCTTGGACTTGGGGGTGGCCTGGCTGCTGACCACCTCGGACGGCAAGCACATTGCCAACCCGCGGCATCTGGCACGCTCGGCCGAGCGGCTGGCCCGCGCCCAGCAGGCCCTGGCCCGCTGCCAGCCAGGCTCCACGCGGCGCCGCACGGCCCGGGCGCGGGTCGCGGCCATCCACCGCAAGATTCGTCGCCAGCGCCGCGACCACGCCCACAAGACCGCGCTCGAGCTGGTCCGCGGCTATGACCTGCTCGTCCACGAGGCCCTGCAGATCGGCAACCTGACTCGGTCGGCCACAGGCACGGCCGAGCGGCCGGGCAGCCAGGTGGCGCAGAAGGCGGGGTTGAACCGGTCGATCCTGGATGCGGGCTGGGGGGTGTTGCTGGCGGTCCTTGCCAACAAGGCTGCAAGCGCTGGTCGCACGCTGGTCGCGGTGGACCCCCGCACCACCTCGCGCACCTGCCCGGGCGTGTGGGCAGGTGGCGGCGGAGAGCCGTGTCAGTCAGGCGGTGTTCTGCTGTGTGGCGTGTGGGTGGGCCGCCCATGCGGAGGTGAACGCGGCGGGCAACATTCTCCGGGCAGGGCTTGCCCGTCAGGCTGCGCGCGCGGCCTGAGAAGCTGTCGCCTTCAGGCGACAGAGGAGTCACAACGACTGGCGTGCGGACCAAGCCGGCGTCGGTCAGGTGGTGGTCGTGGGCGCCGTGCTCGTGGTCGTCGTGGTCGCGGTGGTGGTGGTGGTGCTCGTGGTCGTTGCGGTGGTGCTCGTGCCCAACGTGGTCGTGGTGGCTGTCGTCGTGGTGGGCGCCGTCGTGGTCGGCCCTGTGGTGGCCGGGACGGTCGTGTTCGGCGAGGTCGAAGGCGGCCCGGTCGTTCTCGGGACCGTTGGGGCCGGCGCCATCGTCGGTGCGCCGGTGGGTCGCGCCGCGAGGGCCGCACCCGTGGTCGTCGGCTGCCGGACCGTCGAGGAGGTGGCCGGCGAGCCCAGCGCCAGGCCGGTGCCGAGCGGGAGCGTGGGCTGCAGGTCGTGGCCGGTAGCGGCCGCGCCGGTCGGCCCGCTCCCGGCGGCGGCCGGGCAGGCCGTGCCGCAGCTCGACTGCCTGCTGGTAAGCGACCAGCCGCCGACGGCGAACGCGACGCAGGCGGCCGCCAGGACAAGCATCGACCTGCTCCACCGGCGGCGGCGCCGGGCACGGGCGGCCCGCGAGGGGGTCGGCACGTCGGGTGGCCGGTCCGTCGGCTCGTCGATCCAGGCCATCGGGTCGCTCGGCCCGGTCCCGGCCTCCGTCCCTGCGCCGGCCGGTGCGGCGAACCCCGCGCCGGCCGCGATGGCCGTCCCTGCGCGGGCCGGTACGGTGGACCCCGCGACGGCCGGCCCTGCGCCGGCCGCGATGGCGGGCCTCGCGCCGGTTGGGGCGGGCGGCTCGGTGGGTGCCGGGGTGCGCCCGGCCAGCAGGTCGTGCACCCGGGCGGCGAAGGCGGCGCCGGGGCGGGGCAGCAGCCGTGGCGCGACGGCCCGTAGCGCGTATGCCACCGACAGCATGCCGGCCAGGTCGGGGTCGGTGTGGAGCAGGTCGACGGCAGGGGCGGCCAAGGCACGCTCGAAGGTGTGCGCCCGCGTGGCGTCGAGCTCGATCGCCCCGCCGAGCCCGGCGGCGAGCTGGCCGTCCAGCCCGGCCAGCAGCTTCGAACACGCCGCGAGCTGCAGGTCGGCCACGGCCGCAGGCGTC
>JBIOYL010000005.1:0-6830 GCA_044870185.1 Actinomycetes bacterium
TGACCTGCTCGAGCTTGCGCACCTCGCGGATCACCCGGGTACGGCCCACCTTGTGCAGCTCGAACACCTCGGCCAGGTCGACCCGTGTCCCCACGATCGAGCCGATGATCTGGATGCCGTTCAGCACGGTCTCGAAGATCGGCAGCTGCACGAAGTTATCGGCTGGCAGGGCGACGAAGATGAGCCGTCCTCCACGGCGCAGCGACGCATAGGACTGCTCGAACGCCTTTGGCGCCACGGCCACCCCGATGGCCACGTCCGCGCCGCCGAGCGCCTTGATCGCCTGGACCGGGTCCTCGGCCCTGGCGTTGACGGTGTGGTCGGCGCCCAGCTCCTTGGCGAGCTGGAGCTTGTCGTCCACGACGTCGACCGCGACCACGTGGGCGCCGAAGATCTTCGCGTACTGCAGGGCCAGGTGGCCAAGGCCGCCGATGCCGAACACGGCGACCAGATCGGTCGGGCGGGCGCCGGAGACCTTGACCGCCTTGTAGGTGGTGACGCCCGCACAGGTCAGCGGGGCGGCGTCGAGCGGGTCGACCTCGGGGGGCACGCGGCCGACGAAGTGCGCGTTGGCTTTGGCATACTCGGCGTAGCTGCCGTCGATGAAGTAGCCGGTGTTGAGCTGCTTTTCGCACAGCGTCTCCCAGCCGGTCAGGCAGGCCTCACAGGTGCCGCAGGCGGAGCCGAGCCAGGGCAGGGCGACCCGGTCGCCCACGGCCAACCCGGTCAGCTCGGTGACGCCTTCCCCGAGACGCTCGATGAGCCCGACGCCCTCGTGGCCGGGAATGAGCGGGAGCTTGGGCTTGACCGGCCAGTCGCTGTGGGCGGCGTGAATATCGGTGTGGCAAAGACCTGAGGTCTCGATCTTGACCAGGACCTCACCCGGGCCAGGCTCGGGCTTCGGCACGTCCTCGAGGACCAGCGGCTTGCCGAACTCGTGGACGACGGCGGCTTTCATCACAGGGCCTCCCTTTGACCATCCGCCGCCGCCTCCTGTGGGATGCTCGAGCGTCCGCTCGGCGAGGGCCGAAGGCACCGGAACGGCGACACCGGCATTGCCGGTTGGAAGATGCTAGCGACGGCCGATGGCGGGCGGCACTCAGCGACAGGGCAGTAATCGCCCACCTCAGACGGCGAGGAGCCCCGTTCGATCGGGCCGGTGCCCCCTGTCCGATCGAGCAGTCGCACGACGAACCTCGCCACAGCCCGGCTGGCCTGCGGCATCGACACGCCGGCCCCGGCCAGCAGCAGGCGACGCGCGGCCCTGAGTGGGCACGCCGCGTTTCGTTGGGCCACGGCGCTGGGTACAATCTGCCGCAGGAGCACCTCACCTGTCGGCACGGCCGCTCCCCTCGGGGCGGCGGCCCAAAGGAGCGCACGCGGTGCAGCTCGTCTTCTGCCGCTCCCATGGCTAGGACCAGAGCCACCAGGACCCCGCCTGCGGGCGGCGCCGCCGGCGACCAGGCCGCCACCAGCCCCGAGCGGCCAGCCGCCTCCGGGCAACCGGCCGCACGCGGCGACGGGCAGGCCGAGAAGACCGGCCGGGCGGAGGTGGCCGGGCGGGCCGAGGTGCCGGCTCCGGCGCCTGAGCTGGAGACCTCCGAAGGCACGAGCCCGTTCCCGCCGATCGCCGAGTACGCGTTCCTGTCCGACTGCGAGACCAACGCCCTGGTCGCGCCCGGCGGCAACGTGGAGTGGCTGTGCCTGCCACGCCCCGACGGGCGCAGCGCGTTCGCGTCGATCCTGGACCGGGCGGCGGGCAGCTTCCGGCTCGGGCCGACCGGGGTCGCGGTGCCGGCCGGGCGCCGCTACCTGCCCGGCACGCTGGTGCTCGAGACCACCTGGCGGGCGCGCAGCGGCTGGCTGATCGTGCGCGACGCCATGTGCATCGGCCCCTGGTACCACCAGCAGCGGCGCTCCGGGACCCACCGCCGGCCCCCGACCGACCACGAGGCCGAGCACACCCTGCTGCGCACGGTGAAGTGCATCATCGGCAGCGTGGAGCTCAGCCTGGACTGCGAGCCGGTGTTCGACTACGGGCGGACCGAGGCCCGCTGGGAGTATGCGGGGCAAGGCTACGGCGAGGCGATCGCGCACGCCGGGGACGGCAACGTCCCGTTGCGGCTGGTCACCAACTTGCGGGTGGGCTTCGAGGGTCGCGGCGCGCACGCGCGCACCACGCTGCGCGAGGGGGACCGGGCCTTCGTGGCCCTGTGCTGGCCCCGCTCGCAGTTCTCGGCCGCCGAGGAGTACTGGGCCGAGCGTGCCCCGCCGGCCACCTGCGACGAGGCCTTCGAGCGCATGGAGCGGACCGCGGAGTTCTGGCGTGGCTGGATCAACCAGGGGGTGTTCCCCGAGCATCCCTGGCAGAGCTACCTGCAGCGCAGCGCGCTGACGCTCAAGGGGCTGACCTACGCGCCGACCGGGGCGCTGCTGGCCGCCGCCACCACCTCGCTGCCCGAGACGCCCGGGGGCGAGCGCAACTACGACTACCGCTACACCTGGATCCGTGACGCCACCTTCATGCTGTGGGGCCTGTACACGCTCGGGCTGGACCGGGAGGCCAACGACTTCTTCTACTTCGTGGCCGATGTCTGCGAAGGCGAGGAGGACCTGCAGATCATGTACGGGGTCGGCGGCGACAAGGAGCTGCCCGAGCAGACCCTGGACCACCTTGGCGGCTACGAGGGCGCGTGGCCGGTGCGGGTCGGCAACGCGGCCTACCGCCAGGCCCAGCATGACGTCTGGGGGGCGGTGCTGGACTCGGTCTACCTGCACACCAAGTCGCGGGACTACCTGCCGGAGCGGGTCTGGCCGACGCTCAAGCGCGCGGTCGAGTGCGCGGTGGCCAACTGGCACAAGCCCGACCAGGGGATCTGGGAGGTGCGCGGCGAGCCCCGCCACTTCACCTCCTCCAAGCTGATGTGCTGGGTGGCGGCCGACCGTGGCGCCCGGCTGGCGAAGCTGCACGGCGACCGCGACCTGGCCGCCAGCTGGCGCAAGGCCGCCGACGAGATCCATGCCGACATCTGCGAGCACGGCACCGACGAGCGGGGCGTGTTCGTGCAGCACTATGGGACGACCGCGCTGGACGCCTCGCTGCTGCTCATGCCGCTGGTGCGCTTCCTGCCGTCCGACGACCCGCGGATCCGCAAGACCGTGCTGGCCATCGCCGACGAGCTGACCGTGGACGAGCTGGTGCTGCGCTACCGCACCGACCAGACCGACGACGGCTTCGCGGGCGAGGAGGGCACCTTCACCATCTGCTCGTTCTGGCTGGTGTCGGCCCTGGTGGAGATCGGCGAGCTGGCCAGGGCGCGGCGGTTGTGCGAAAAGCTGCTGTCGTATGCCAGCCCGCTGCAGCTGTACGCCGAGGAGATCGACCCGCGCAGCGGCCGCCACCTGGGCAACTTCCCGCAGGCGTTCACCCACCTGGCGCTGATCAACGCGGTCATGCACGTGATCCGGGCCGAGGTGGGCGGCGACGCGGCCCACTTCGCCCCGCTGGGCATGGCCGCGCTCTGACCCGAGACGGGGCGCACGCCGGCGCTGGGAGCAGGCGACCCCTGTGCCTCCTCCCCCGCCGGGGAGGACCGAGCATGGACGAGACGCTGTTCCGGTCGGCGACCGATGTGGCGGACATGCTGCGCCGCAAGCAGGTCTCGTCTCGTGAGCTGACCGGGATGCTGCTGGCCCGGATCGATGCCGTCAATCCCGCGGTGAACGCGGTCGTCGAGCTGCGGCGCGAGGCGGCGTTGCAGGAGGCCACCGCGGCCGACCAGGCGATCGCCCGCGGCGCCGAACCGGGGCCGCTGCACGGCGTCCCCATGACGGTCAAGGACAGCTTCAACGTCGGACCTGGCCGGCTCCATCCGCATCCCGGCGAGCTTCTGCGGGGTCTACGGACTGAAGCCGAGCGTGGGGACCGTCCCGTTGACCGGGTTCCAGCCACCCGGTCCTCCGCCTGCTCCGAGCGAGATGACCTACATGTCGGCGGTCGGCCCGCTCGGCCGGTCCGCACGCGACCTGCGGACCGCGTTGACCGTGACGGCCCGACCCGAGGCCCCGGCGGCGCACGCCTACTCCTGGACCCTGTCGTGGCCGCGCCACGGCCGGCTGCAGGACTTCCGGGTCGGCGTCGTGCTCGACCACGACCACGCCACTCACCTTCGCCGAACTGCTCGGCGAGGTGATCGGGGGATACGAGCCGCCACCGAGCCGGGGATACGAGCCGCCCCCGAGCTGACGAAGCAGGCCCGTTGGGCTGCTACCGCGTCGGGGGACGCTCGACCAGGGCGTCGACCTGGTCGACGAGGCGGTTCAGGGCCGGCAGGGCGGCATGCAGGGCCTGCTGCTGGTCGGCGGGCAGCGCCGCCAGCGCGGCGTGCAGGATGGCCGCGTTGGTGGCCTGCCACCGCGCCAGGGCGGCCGCGCCGGCAGGGGTGAGTCGCAGCGTGACGGTGCGCCGGTCGGCGCTTCCGCCGCTGCGGGCCACCATGCCCTGTGCCGCCAGGGCGTTGACCAGGGTGGTCACGGAGTTGGGGGCCAGCCGCAACCGGCGGGCGACCTCCCCGGGGCGGGCGTCGGGATGCTCGCCCAGGCAGGCCAGCAGTTCCAGTTGGGCGACGGTCAGGGGCTGGCCGGGGTGCCTGGCGCGGGCGGCGCGGCGCATCGCGCGGCGCAGGCGCGCGACGATGTCGGCCAGGTGGGGTGGGGGGCCGCCGGCGGCCTGCGGCGCGGGCCCGGACGGCGTGGGAGCTGCGGCGCGGCGCATCGTCCTAGGGTGGTGGGGTCGTGGGAGCACGCGGGCCACTGCGGGCCTCGGCGGTCATGGTGGTCGTGGCGGTGGCCAGCGCGACCACCACCAGCGCGAGCATGGCAAGGTGCGGGCCGGCCGCGGGATGCCGCGCCTGGACGGCCAGGTGGAGTGCGAGGGTCGGCACGGCGACGCCGAGCGCGGTGCCCAGCCCGCGGCTCAGGTTCACCAGGCCACCACCGGTACCGCTGGCGCGGGCGGGGGTGGCGCCATGATGGTGGCGTTGTTGGCGGGGGTGAACATGCCCAAGCCGAGGCCGAGCACGGCCAGTGCCGCCGCCAGCACCGGCAGGGTCAGCGGCGCGGCCGTCAGCACGGCCAGGGCCAGCGCGGCGACGAGCGCACCGGTCAGGCAGCGTCGCCGGTCGCCGCCAAAAGCGTGCAGCCGCCCGCCGGCGGTGGCGGTCAGCGCGAACCCGGCGGGCAGGGCGGTCAGCACCAGCCCGGCGTGCTGCGCGGCCACCCCGGCGCCGGCCAGCACCACGGGCACCAGCACCAGCGGGCCGAACAGGACCAGGTAGCCACCCAGCGCGCCCGCCAGGCCCACCCCGACGCCGCCCCGGGCGAGCAGGGCGAGATCCAGCAGCGGGTCGGCGGCGCGTCGCTCGCGGGCCACGAACCCGCCGGCCGCGCCCGCGGTGAGCATGACCAGCACGAGCAGCGCCCAGCCCGGCAGGGGCAGGCCCGACACTGCCGAGACGCCCAGCAGCCCGGCGGTGACCGCCGTGCCGAGCAGCAGCAGCCCTGGCCAGTCGAGGCGGCCGAGCGGGGTGCGCTCGCGGGTCCGGGGCAGCAGGTAATGGCCGGCGACCACCGCGACCACGCCGACGGGCACGTTGATGCCGAACACCCAGCGCCAGCCGACCGTGCCGACCAACAGCCCGCCAAGGGTCGGCCCGAGCGCCAGGCCGAGCGCCTGCGCGGCGGCCTGAACGCCCAGCGCGGCACGCAGCCGCGCCTTGGGCACGCTGGTGGTGATCAGGGCGATGCTGTTGGCTTGCAGCATGCCCGCCCCGACAGCCTGCACCACGCGGAAGCCGATCAGCGCCCCCAGGGTCGGGGCCAGCCCACAGCCGGCGGAGGCGGCGCTGAAGATCACGAACCCGTACAGGTAGACCTGCTTGCGGCCGGCGGCGTCGGCCGCCCGGCCGGTCGGGATCAGCAGCGCGACCAGCGTGACCAGGTAGGCCAGCGAGACCCACTGCACCGCGGCCAGCGTCGCGGAGAACTCGCGGTGCAGGGCGGGGAAGGTCAGCGTGACGATGCTGGCGTCCAGTTGTCCCATGAACGCGCCGAAGCAGACCGTGCCGACCGCCAACCACGGCGCGGCGGGATGGTCGCGGACCCGCGATGGGCGGGGCCGCTCGTGCAGCAGCCGCCGCCAGGCCCGCCCCGCCCGCTCCTGCCTACCGTGATGCTCACGCCGGCGGCGCATGCCGTCCGGTCCCCCGCGGGAGTTGTCGCCACCGGTGCCGACGCGCACCACCGGCAGCCGCAGCATGCCCGAGCGGTCGACCAGGCGGCCCATCACCTTCGCATCTACTTCTGTAACAGAATCATTCTGCGAAGAGCATACCGTACGAGGCCCCTCATGCGACAGCAGGAGCTCTTGAATGCCGGGAGGACAGGCGATGGGCTGGCGATTGGTGCTGGAGGTGGCTGAGCGTTACAGGCCGGCCAGCCGCAGCCCGCCCTCGACCGCCCCGGGGCCGGCCGCGCGGAAGGCAGGCACCAGCTCGCAGGTGACCAGGCCGGTCTGGTCGGTCAGCTCGTCCACGATCACAAACCACCGGCGGATGCGGGCGGGGGTGTCGACGATGATGGTCAGGACCGGGACGTGGCGGCGCACAGACCGCAGCCGGTCGCCGTGGGGCGCATGGTCGCCGTGGTAGCCCCAGACCCCGCGCAGCACCGTGGCGCCACTGGCGCCGGCCTGGCGCAGCCGGCGCACCAGCTGCACATACAGCGGATGGCCGGCGTGCTCGGCGGCCTCGCTGGCGTAGACCATGAGCTTT
>JBIOYL010000006.1:0-2996 GCA_044870185.1 Actinomycetes bacterium
GCAGGAGATGTGCGCGCCGGTGCCCAGGTGCGCGTCGCTGACGGTCAGCTGGGTCAGTTCGCTGGCGCGTAGCCCGGTCTGGCAGGCCAGCAGCAGCAGGGCGTGGTCGCGTCGTCCGGTCCAGGTGGCCTGGTCGCAGGCGGCCAGCAGCGCGTCGATCTCGGGCTCGGTGAGGTAGGTGACAAGCGTGCGGTCGAAGCGTTTGGGCGGGATCGCCAGCACCCGCTGGATGACCGCAGCGTCCTGGGGGCGGTGCAGCGCGGCGTGGCCAAACAGCGAATGGATCGCGGCCAGGCGGGCGTTGCGGGTGCGCACGCTGTTGTGCCGGTCGGTTTCCAGGTGGTCCAGGAACGCGCCGATCAGGGGCGCGTCCAGATCGGCGAGGTCCAAGCCGGAGGGCGGCTTGCCGGTCTGGGCGGTGGCGAAGACCAGCAGGAGCCTGACCGCGTCACGGTAGGCGGCGATGGTGTGGTCGCTGGCCTGACGCTGGCGGGACAGGCGGTCGGTGAAAAACGACTGCAGGATCGGGGCGAGGGTGGTCATGGTCGGCCTGCCAGGTGCGCGTCCAGGCGCTGGCCGGCCAGGGCCATCAACTCCGGCGCGGCCGACAGATACCAGAACGTGTGTTTGGGATCGGTGTGGCCAAGATAGGTTGCCAGGCGCGGCAGCATGGCCGGCACGTCAGCATCGGTGCGGTACCAGTCGAGCACGGTGGCCACGGCGAAGCTGTGTCGCAGGTCGTGGATGCGGGGTCGGCAGGTCGCCGAGCGAGGGGTGATCTGGGCCTGGCGGGCCAGGCGGGCGAAGGTGAGACCGATATTGGCGTGCAACAGCCGGGCTCCGGTGGTGCTGACCAGCAGCGCCAGGCTGGCCGGCTGTGGATGCAGCTCGTCGCGCAGGTCCAGGTAGCTGGTCAGGGCCCGGACCGTGGTCGGATGCAGCGGCACCAGCCGGGACTTGTCGAACTTGGTGTGGCGCACCACCAGCAGGCCGTGATCGACGTCGAGGTCGGTGGTGTCCAGGGCGATCGCCTCACCGATGCGGATGCCGCTGACCGCAAGCAGGCCGATCAGGGTCTGGTAGGTGGCTGCCCGCAGCCGGGGCTGCAGCCCGGCCGCCGCGGCGATGAGCGCGCGGATCTGGGCGTCGGAGTACAGGTACGGGGTGGCGCGGTCCGGGCCGTGGCGGATCAGTCCAGCCGGGGGCACCTGGACCGTCGGGTCGATGCCGTGCAGCCAGGCAGCAAAGCCGCGGACCACGCTCAGGCGGATCGCCCGCCAGGCGGTGGACGCCTGCGCGGGCAGGGTCGCCCAGGCCAGCGCGTGGTCGGTGGTGGGGGTGTCCACGCCGTGGCCGTCGAGGTAGTCGACGAACTGGCCCAGCAGCCTGCTGGCGTTGGCGAGCTTGAACCCCAGGGCGCGGCGCAGCACCAGGTAGTCAGCCAGCGCGTCGCGCAGCGGTGGGTGGGTGCTCATGCCGCAGCACCCGGCCAGGGGCGGGCCAGGGGTCGCAGCGCCTGCTGGTCGACCTTGGCGTAGATCGCGGTGGTCAGCGGGCGCTGGTGGCGCAGGACCTGGCCGATCTCGGTCAGGGAGCCGCCGGCCGCCAGCATGGCGGTCGCCGCGGTGTGCCGCAGCCGGTGGGCGCCGACCAGGCCGATACCGGCCCGGCGGCCCGCGCTGACCACGACCGTGGTGACCCCGTTGGAGGTCAACGCCCGGTGTGGGGCCTGCGCGCGGACGAAGACCGTCCGGTCCCCGGCCGTGGCCGGGCGGGCGTGTTGCAGGTAGTCGACGATGGCCTGGCCGACATCGGCCGGCAGTGGGAGCCGGGCATGGCGGTTGCCTTTGCCCCGTACGGTGAGCTCCCCGGCTCGCCAGTCGATGTCGTCCAACCCCAGCGCCGCGACCTCGCCCGCGCGCAGCCCGAGCCGGCCCAGCAGCGTGAGGATCGCGAAGTCCCGACACCCCGTCGGGGTGTTGCGGTCGCAACAGGCCAGCAGCGCCGTCACCTGCTCAGCGTGCAGCGCCTTGGGGAGGCCGGCAAGCGACCAGGCGGCCACCGATGGCACCGCCGCGGCCAGCGACTGGTCGACGACGCCGTCGACGTGCAGGAATCCGAGCAGGGACCGGAGCGCGGTCACCATCCGTTTGACCGACCGCGGTCGCTGGTGGGACTGGGCCACCACGAACGCGCTCACCTCACCCGCACGCAACTGCTCCAGGTCAAGCTGGCCGTCGGCCCGCGCCCGATCGGCCAGGAACGGGCGAGCCATTCGTACGTTCAACTCGACTGTCGACGCTGCCAGGCCCCGCTCGACGAGCAGGTAGTCGCGATACCGAGCCAGCAGCTGTTCAGCCGGTGTCGCCGGGACCACCGGCGGGCCAGGTGGAGCCGCTCCCAGCCGCTGCAGGTAGTCCAGCAGCGGCCGCACCGACCGGCTGGTGACCGAGTTGACGTAGCCGGCCGCACGACGCTCAAGGAAGTAGGCATCCACCGTCGCCGGCGTCAACGCCGACACCGACAGGCCCTGCCCGGCCATCCAACGGCTCAGGTGCGCGATCAGCCGCACCTGCCCAGCCGCCGACAGCGGCGTGTACCCCAACCGCTCCAGCTCACCCCGGAACCCCTCAACATAGGGCTCCAGCGGGCCACCCACCCGAGCCCAACACGGATCAACCACGATCTCTCCTCTCCTTGAGAGCCAGGAGAGGATCATGGGTGGCGGTGCCGCGATTATGCCGACCTGACCAAGCCGGGAGCCGTCACCACCAGCGGCTCCCAGCCCCAGGTCGGCATAACCACCAGGTCCGCATAAGAGGCCGAGCTGCACCTGCTCAAGCAGCGGATGCTGGCCGGCAAGCAGGCCAAGGCCCGGCGGGGGGAGCTGGCCATTCCACTGCCGATCGGCTATGTGCGCCGCCCCTCTGGGGAGGCGGCCCTGGACCCCGACGAGCAGGTCCAGACGGTGGTGCGGCTGGTGTTCGCCAAGTTCG
>JBIOYL010000007.1:0-9246 GCA_044870185.1 Actinomycetes bacterium
GGTGCGCTGCGGAGCCAGCGTCTGCTGCTGGTGCTGGACAACTGCGAGCCCGTGGTCGAGCCGGTCGCCGAACTGGCGGCGGCGCTGCTGCGGACCGCGCCCGAGCTGCGCATTCTGGCCACCAGCCGGGAGCCACTCGGACTCATCGGCGAGATCGTCTACATGGTTCCATCGTTGGAGCAGTCCAGCGCCGTCCAGCTCTTCCTCGCACGAGCGACGGCGGCGGCGCCGGGGTTCACGCTGGGTTCCGGTGACGCCGGCGCCCTCGCCGTGCTCTGCCGGCGGCTGGACGGCATTCCGCTGGCCTTGGAGCTCGCGGCCTCCCGCGTGCGGGCACTGAGCGTGCACGAACTGGTGGCGCGGCTGGACGACCGGTTCCGCCTACTGGCAGCCGGGCACCGTGACGCCCCGCCGCGACAGCGGACGCTCCGGGCAACGATCGACTGGAGCTGGGACCTGCTGACCGAGCCCGAGCGCACGGTGCTGCGGCGGCTGGCCGTGCACGCCGACGGTTTCGCCCTGCAAGCTGCCGAATCGATCTGCGCCGGGGACGGCGTGCCGGCCCAGGAGGTGCTCGCCCTGCTGGTCCGCCTGGTGGACCGCTCGCTGGTCGTCATGGCCAGCGATGGGGACGGCACTCGCTACCGGCTGCTGGAGTCCGTCGCGGACTACTGTCTGGAGCGCCTCGACGAGGCTGGGGAGCGCGATCGCGTCCGACGCCGTCACGACGGCTACTACACCGAGTTCGCCGAACGGGCCGTGACGCACCTGTATAGCCGCGGGCAGCGACGATGGCTGGAGCGCCTCGACCGCGAGACCTCCAACATCCGCCGGGCCCTCGAAGGTGCGGTCCGGGATCGACAGCCCGACCGCGCGCTGCGGGTGGTCAACGCCATGGCCTGGTACTGGTTCCTGCGCGGCCGGCTCGGTGAGGCGCACAGGTCGCTCAACATGGCGCTGGCCGTTGCGGGCGGAACCGACGCCGCCCACGCCAGGACCCTGGCATGGCGGACCGGCATCGCGGCACTGGCGGGAGAGGTCGATCGGCAGGCGCTGCACCGGACGGCGGCCCTGGAACTGTGCCAGAAGATCGACGATCCGGGCGCGCGCGCCAGGGCGGAGTGGTTCCTCGGCTTCGTCGCATGCGACCTAGGAGACCTGTCGGTCAGCGAGGAACTGGTGAACCGGGCGCTGCGCACCGCCCGCGCCATCGCGGATCGCTGGTGCATCGCGGCAGCGCTGAGCACCAGGGCCAAGCAGGCGATGCTCCGAGGCGAGCTTGGCGAGGTCGAGCGCAGCGGCGCGGAGAGCCTCGACATGTTCCGTGCGCTCGGAGACCGCTGGGGCCAACTGCAGAGCATGGAGTGGCTCGGCGCGCTGGCCAGGATCCGCGGCGACTACGAGCGAGCCACCGAGCTCCACCGGGACGGGTTGCGCATCGCCGAAGCGCTCGGATCGTGGCTGCAGGCCGCCGACCAGCTGTCATGGCTGGGCCGTATCGCGATGCACCGCGGCGACCACGCGCAGGCGCGGGCCCTCCATGAGCGAGCCATGCGTCTGGCTGCACGACAGAGCTACACGCCCGGGGAGACCTTCGCCGAGATCGGTCTCGGGCTGGTCGCGCGCCGGGAAGGTCGGCTGGACGCCGCCGAGGCGCATCTCCGCAGCGTGCTGGAGCGAAGCCGCGCGGTCGGCGTCGCGCCGAGCGTGGCAGTGACGCTGAGCCTGGTGGAGCTCGGCTTCGTGGCGGAGCAGCGAGGCGACGCCACCGCAGCACAGGCACTGCATCTCGACGGCTTCGCCGCCTCCCGGAAGCTCGGTGACCCACGCGCGATGGCGCTTGCGCTGGAAGGCCTTGCCGGCGCCAGGGCGTTGGCCGGCCACCACGGCCAGGCCGCACGCCTACTCGGCATGGCAGACACGGCGAGAAGGTCGGCGGGAACGCCGCTGCCGCCGGCCGAGCAAGGCGACGTCGCTCGGATCACGGCCACGGCCCGGACGGCGCTGGGCGAGGAGGCCTTCGCGAGCGAGTTCGCCCTCGGCGCCAACCTGGATCCCCACGACGCGCTCAGCTGGACCAGTCCTGCGCCACCACGACATGAACGGCTCGAAGCAGATAGCGCGTCGGCCGGTGAGCGTCGCGACATCGGTCGAAACGGCCATCGCCCTGATCCTGACCAGCCGGCGTGGACCTTGGAACAAGACTAGCTTGGGTCTGGTTGAGGTCAGAAAGTTGCGTGCGCAACCATGACTGGCACAATCGATGAGAACGCCCCTGAACCACAGTCTGGAGGCCCGACGATGCCCGCGGTGACCAGCAACACCATTGCCCTCCCCCGAGTGCCACCGCCAAGGCTGGAGGCGGCGGACCGCCCGGTAGTCTCGGTGACCACGGCCCCGTCCGGCCTGGAGGGCGAGGGCTTCCCCGTGCGCCGCGCCTTCGCCGGCGTCGACCTGCGCGCCCTGGACCCGTTCGTGCACATGGACCAGATGGGCGAGGTCGACTACGCCCCGGGCGAGCCCAAGGGCACCCCCTGGCACCCCCACCGCGGCTTCGAGACCGTCACCTACATGATCGACGGCATCTTCCAGCATCAGGACTCCAACGGCGGCGGCGGGCTGATCACCGACGGCGACACCCAGTGGATGACCGCGGGTCGAGGCGTGTTGCACATCGAGGCGCCGCCTGAGGAGGTTGTGGCGCGCGGCGGGCTGTTCCACGGCTTCCAGCTGTGGGTCAACCTGCCCGCCAGGTTGAAGTGGAATCCGCCCCGCTACCAGGACATCCGCGGCCGCGCGGTGACCCTGCTCAGCTCGCCCGACGGTGGCGCGCTGCTGCGGGCGATCGCCGGCGAGGTGGCGGGCCACAAGGGGCCAGGCATCACCTACACGCCCATCACCTTGCTGCACGCCACCCTCGCCCCGGGCGCTCAGCTCCGCCTGCCATGGCGTCCCGACTTCAATGCCCTGGTCTACGTCCTTGCCGGGTCCGGCTCGGTCGGTGCCGAGCGGCGGCCGGTCCGCCTGGGGCAGCTCGCCGTGTACGGGCCTGGTGACGTGGTGACGGTGCGGGCGGATGCCCGCCAGGAGAAGCGCAGCCCGCAACTGGACGTGCTGATCCTGGGCGGCCTGCCGATCCGCGAACCGGTGGCCGCCTACGGGCCGTTCGTGATGAACACCAGGGCGGAGCTGATCCAGGCGTTCGAGGACTACCAGGCGGGGCGGCTGGGCACCATCCCCGTGGCGCCACGCCCTGGTCATGAGGTCCTGAACGAAACCATCGAGCCGCAGTAGCCTGACGAGCAGTTCGATGCGGTCGTGATCCACGGCGACCGGCGGCGGCTCCTGATGTATGGCCGCGAGCTCGCTGTCACCAACAACGAAGTCGCGTAGTACGAGCCGGTCCTCTCCTGCAACCGCAACGAGCTCCGCATCGCGGTCACGGAAGCTCAGCGATCGTCATTCCCTCGGCTGTTGCCGCGTCGAGAAGCGCGCTGTCGCCGGCGATCACGACGACGTTCGGATCGCGGATGCGGTCGGCGGCCGCGAGGTGGACCGCGTCATACCCGCGCAGTCGACGAGCTTCGGCCAGCTCGCCAGCACGGCGAGCGAGGGCGTCATCGACTTCGACCAGGTCGATCTCCTCGAACAAGGAGTCGAGCTCGGTGACCGCGACGCGCAGGTGCCGAGCGGTGAGTCGGCCAAGTCGCTCGGCCTGAGCGAGCGCAGCGCGCGTCTCCGGGTAGACGAGCCGGACGCTCACGACCCGATCAGCGCTGTCCCACAGCGACCCGGCACGAGCGGAGCCGGGCTCGGCGATCAGCAGCGGCACGACCGCTGACGTGTCGAAGTACGCGATCACCTGCGCTGGTCTCCGACGAGGTCGGAGACGGTGCCCTTGGTCTTGATGGGCTTGGCCGCTCGCCGCTTCGGCCGCCGGGCGGGTGTCACGATGCCCTCGGCGATGAGCCGGTCGAGGACACGCTCGGCGCCAACCGGGACGACGCGGGCGATCGCTCGCCCTCGGTCCGTCACCACGACCTCCTCCCCATCACGCACCCGGTCGAGGTAGCGGCTCAGGTGGTTCCTGAGCTCCCTGACACCGACCTCCATCGGCGCTCCTCCCAACGTAGCCACTTAGTGAGCACTATTGTAGCCACTTGGCCATGGGCCGGTGGCATGGCGGACGGGCGCCGGACGGACGGGCGGTGAGGCTGCCGCTCAGCGAGGCATGAGCGCGATGCGCGCGTGGTACTCGTGGCCGATGTGGGTGGTGTCGCTGCCGACCCACAGCCCCTGCGAGGTCACGTACAGGTCCTTGCCGCCCACGCCGCGGTCCTTGGTCGGGTTCCAGGACAGCGCCTTGCCCGAGACCGGGTCGATCGCGCCGATGCCGGGACGGCTGACCGCGCCGGGCCCGGCCGAGTCCGCGCCGTAGGGATTGTCCAGCCAGCGCTGGTGGCCCTGCACGTAGACCGCCACGTCGGTCGCGGCGACCGAGTGCAGGGTGTCCCCACCGGTGTAGTTGATCCATGTCGGCCGGGACGGCGAGGCGACGCTCGTCTCGAAGCGCGCCGCCGCGTCGCACACGTCGCGGAACAGCCCACCACTCTGCGGGATGTAGCCGGTCGACACCAGCACGAAGTACGACCCGTCCGGGGAGAAGTCCACGTCCCGCAGATACGCCGGCTCGCTGGCCGCGCCGCACATGTTGGCCAGCGGTGCGTAGTACCAGGCGTCCAGCGTCGCCGAGGTCGTGCCGAGGTCGGCCATGAAGGCCCGGGAGCGCGATTGGCCCTTGACCGAGGTGAAGTTCCCGATGGCCACGAGCCGGGTGGCGGCCGGGTTCAGCGCGAAGCGGTAGACCTTGGTCGGCCCCGAGTTGTCGGCCACCCTGCCGCTGATGGCGAGGCTGATGTAGCCGGTGTCCGCGCCGCTGGCGAGGTTGAGGGCGGCCAGCCGCTTGCCGAAGGTGCCGCCGACGACGAGCCGCCCGCCCACCACGGCGGCGTCGTAGACGGCGCCGCTGCTGAAGTTGGCGTTGAAGGTCGTGTCCAGGTCGCCGGTGGCCAGGCTGAACTTGGCCAGACCCTGGCGGGCGGCCCCGTTGACGCTGGAGAACTCGCCGCCGACGTACAGCGACGTGCCGTCGGTGGCGAGCGCCCACACCGGCCCGTTGACGTTCGGAGCGAACGAGCTGATCACGCCGGTGGTCGGGTTGAACGCCACGATGTTGGTGCGGGTGAAGGTGCCGCCGGGGGTGACGCCGGCCGCGGTGCTGACCGAACCGAACGAGCCGCCCGCGTACAGCACGCCGCCCACCTGGACGAACTTGTACACCGCGCCGCTGGCGACGTTCGGCGTGAGGTCCGCCGGGTTCGCGCTGACCACGCCGCCCAGCGCGCTGGATGCGCCCGCGACGCTGGGAGCGGCCGCGAGCACGACACCCACCCACCCTGCGGCGATGAGCGTCCGCAGCCTGCGGTTCCTCGGCACCACCGTGACGTCCCCCTCCTGGTTGGCTTTTCGTCTGTCCTGGCTGTCTTTCGTCCCGGCCGTCTCGCCATGCCGGCATCGCGGAGCGGCACGTGAGCGGCACCTGAGCGGCGGCCAATTGTACGGGGCGACACGTGGCAGATGACAAAACGGTCCGGTCGATCGGCACCAAACGGCCGACCGTCGCGCTGGCGTTCGACGTCCGCACCGGGCCGAACCAGCCGCGGCTTTCGAACCTGGGGCAGCCGGGGGTCTGGCCCGCCTTGACGCGGCGGGAGAACGCCTGGAAGGCCTGGTCGAGGCGGCGCAGGGTGGCCTGCTGGCAGGAGGCCGACCAGCGGCCCCGCCCGGCAGGGTCGGCGCGGCGATATCCTTGAGCTCGGCGGACTGGTCGGGGGAGCGGATCGCCACCCGGCGCATCTGCCAGGCGGTGCGGCGGTGCTCCAGCGTGCCGTCGTCCAGCTGCCGGTGGCCGTCGAGCATCGCCGCCAGCGCCCCGGCTTGCTTGCTGGTGGGGCGCGGCGGGAACCTGTAGGCGCGTCGCATGGCCCGAAGTATCGCGGCCGGCTGTGCCGGTGGCTGGCCGATCGACGCGATTGTGGATGGTGGAAGGAGGTGGCGCGCCGATTCCTCTGCCGAAAGGCGGCAGTCCCCTCGGTGCATCGTGATGGTGTTCTCGTCGTGCAGGGTGACCTCTGCCCACAACGGAATGCGGAGCTGGTGAGGTCGTGCAGGCACGCTCGGCGCAGGCGGTGGCCCAACGGGCGGCGCTGGCGCTCGCGGAGCGGGCGCTGCGCGCGCAGCTACCCGCCGAGCTCGACGGCTATCGGGCGCTGCTGCGGCGCCTGGAGCAGGGGCGTCCCGTCGACGACGTCACCGCCGACCTGGTCGACCAGGCCCTGGGGGTGTGGGCCCGGCCCGGGTTCGAGACCTTCGTGTCGCTGCCGCGGCTGCGCTTCGAGCCGTTCGGCTACCAGCTGCAGGCGGCCGGGAGCGCGCTGCGCCTGATGCACGGCCGGGCGATCCTGGCCGACGAGGTCGGGCTCGGCAAGACCATCGAGGCGGCGCTGGTCGCCAGCGAGCTGCGCCTGCGCGGGCTGGCCGCGCAGACCCTGATCCTGGTCCCGGTCGGGCTGGTCGAGCAGTGGCAGGAGGAGCTGGACCGCAAGTTCGGCCTGCCGTCGGTGCTCGTCCGGGCCGGCGCGTTCGAGCGCGCCACCCGGGCGGCCGAGCAGCCGCTGGTGATCGCGTCGCTGGCTGCGGCCCGCCGGGCGCCGCTGCGCGACCTGGTCACCGAGACCGCCTGGGACCTGGTCGTCGTGGACGAGGCGCACCGCCTGAAGAACCCGCACAGCGCTTCGGCCAAGCTGGTGCGGGCGCTGCGCACCCGCTACCTGCTGCTGCTCACCGCCACCCCGGTCGAGAACCGCCTGGAGGACCTGTTCCAGCTCACCAACCTGGTCCGCCCGGGCCATCTCGGCACGCCCAAGGAGTTCCGCGCCCGCTATGGCGCCGCGGCGAGCAGCGCCGAGCCGGCCCGCAACCTGGCGCCGCTGCAGGCGCGCATGCGCGAGGTGATGGTCCGCCACCGCCGCAGCGAGCTGGCCACGATGCTGCCGCGGCGGCTGGCCGAGACGCTGTGCGTGCAGCCCGACACCGACGAGGCCGAGCTGTACCGGGCGGTGTCCGAGCGGGTCCGCGTCCAGGGCCGCGGCGCCACGCCCGCCCGCAAGCTGGCCCTGCGTAGCGTGCAACGCCTGGCCGGGTCGAGCCCGTGGGCGCTGGTGCCGAGCCTGGAGAAGGTGGGCTGGGCCGATCTGGCCCGCCTGGCCGAGAAGATCGACCGCACCGAGAAGGCGCGGGTCCTGGTCGAGCTGCTCCAGCGCCACCGCGCCAAGGGCGACAAGGTGGTGGTGTTCACCGCCTTCCGCCAGACGCTCGGGTTCCTGGCCGGCCTGCTGGCGGCCGCGGGCCTGCCCGTGGCCGCCTACCACGGCAGCCTGGCCCGCCGTGACAAGGAGGAGGCGATCCGCAGCTTCCGCGACGAGCTGCCGGTCCTGTTGACCACCGAGGCGGCCGGTGAGGGCCGCAACCTCCAGTTCTGCCACGTCATGGTCAACTTCGACCTGCCCTGGAACCCGATGCAGATCGAGCAGCGGCTCGGCCGCATCCACCGCATCGGCCAGGACCACGAGGTGCTGCTGACCAACCTGGTGACCAAGGACAGCGTGGAGGAGCGCATCCTGGAGGTGCTCGAGGCCAAGATCAACCTGTTCGAGCTGGTCGTGGGCGAGCTGGACATGATCCTCGGGCGTATCGAGGAGGACTTCGACTTCGAGCGCTTCGTGTTCGACACGCACGTCGCCAGCCGCGACGACGCCGAGCTGCAGGCGCGCCTGGAGGCGTTCGGTGACGACCTGGCCCGGGCGCGCCAGGACTACCTGGACAGCCGCGGCCGCACCGACCGGCTCGTGGCCCCGACCGAGCCATGACCGTCACCGACCCTGCCCTGGGCTTCTGGCTGCGCTACGTCGAGGCCGAGGGCGGCCTGCACGAGGATGCCGGCGACTCCGTCCTGGTGATGCTGCCCGACGAGCTGCAGGCCGCGCTCGACCTGCCCGAGGAGGTGGCGGTCACCGCCGACCCGGAGGTGGCCCGCGAGGACGGCGCGTTGCTGCTGCTCCCCGGCCATCCCGCGCTGGACCAGGCGGCGGGGCGGGTGCTCGACGCCGGCGACGGCGGCTACGGGTGGCTGGCCTGGCCGACACTGTCGCCGCCGTCGCCGGCGCTGCTGCTGCAGCGGGCCCGGGAGCGCTTCGACGTCGACCACGGCCGCATCGACCCGGCCGGCCACCCGGCCCAGGTGTACCTGCCCGTGCTGCGGGTGGGCGCGCTGGTCTCCTACACGGCCGGCCTGGCCGAGCGCTTCCAGGAGCGCGAGGAGGCCTGGGTCGACGCGCGCACCGGGCTGGTGCTCGGCGAGGAGCCCGTGCGCGCCGTCACGGCGGCGCCGCGCCTGGCCGCGCCGGACGCGCCCCACCGGGCGCTCGTGCCCGACCTGGCCGCGGCGCTGGCCGGGGCGCATGCGCGCATCCAGCAGCGCGCGCTGGCCCGCCGCCAGGCGCTGGCCAGGCAGGCGCAGGAGCCGCTGCGCGACGAGCTGGCCAGGACCGACGCCTACTACCAGGCCGCCCTGGCCTCGATCGCCCGCCGGCGCGAGCAGGCCCAGCCCGACCGCCAGCGGCTGCTGGACGCCCAGGCCAGCGCGACCATGGTCGAGCGGGCCCGCCGGCGGGCGGAGATCGAGGAGAAGTTCCAGCCGAGCCACCAGGTCCGGCCGTTCCGGCTGCACCTGCTGCTGGCGCCGGCGATCGAGCTGCCCGTGCACATCCGGCGCGGCACGGCCGCGTACCCGTTCGCGTTCGTGTGGGTGCTGCCCCGCGCCGGCTTCGTCGACGTCCGCTGCCCGCACTGCGGACACGCCGACCGGCTGGTCGCCGGCCGGGACCGGCTCGGCTGCCGGACCTGCCTCGACCGGCCCGCCGCGGCCGCGCCGCCACCGGCCCCGGCACCCCAGGCCACGCCGCCACCGGCCCCGGCACCCCCGGCTCGGTCCGGCCCGCCTCCCCCCGCCCCATCGGTCCCGGCCCCGGCTCCCCCTGCGCCGCCTCCCCCCGCCCCGGCTTCCTCCAAGCCGCTGCAGCCGGCGGGCGCCGGGGCTGCCAAGGCACGGGCCAGGCCCGCCCGGCC
>JBIOYL010000008.1:0-10109 GCA_044870185.1 Actinomycetes bacterium
CCCGGTCGCCGAGCTTGACGTCCAGTTCGACGGCGACGGCCGAGTCGACGCTGTCGTCCTTGCGCTGCCGCCCGGCCCCGAGGGCGGCCGCCACTCGGCCGACGCCCTCGGTGTCGACCCGGGCGAGCCAGCCCGCCCGGGGGGCCAGCACGTCGACCTGGACCGGCGCGCTCGGCAGCAGCTCCACGTCGTCGACGACCCGCGCGTCGCCGCCCTGGGCGGCGATGAGGTCGCGCAGCCGCTCGAGCCCGTCGCCGCGCTCCAGCGCCCTGGCGGCAAGGTCGCGACCGGCGGCGGCGCCGGCGGCGATGCCGGCCAAGGCGGCCAGCTGCCCCGTCAACGTCAAGCAGAGGTCGAGGAATCGGCCGGTGCGCTCGCCGCGGAGGACCTCGACCGCCTCGCGTACCTCGGCCGCGTTGCCCACCACCTCGCCGAGCGGCTGCTCCATGTCGGTGACCAGCGCCGCGCTCCGGCGGCCGGCTGCCTGCCCGATGGCGACGCACAGCTCGGCCAGCTCGGTCGCAGCGGCCGGCTCCTTCATGAACGCGCCCGACCCGGTCTTGACGTCGAGCAGGATGCAGCTCGCTCCGCCGGCGAGCTTCTTGCTCATCACGCTGGAGGCGATGAGCGCGGTGCTGGCCACCGTGCCGGTCACGTCGCGCAGCGCATACATGGCCTTGTCGGCCGGCACCAGGTCGGCGCTCTGGGCGGCGACCGCCAGCCCGATGCGCTCGACCTGGTCGAACAGCTCGTCGGCGGTCAGCTCGACCCGCATGCCAGGGATCGACTCCAGCTTGTCCAGCGTGCCACCGGTGTGCCCGAGTCCCCGTCCCGACAGCTTGAGCATCTGCATGCCGATGGCCGCGGCGAGCGGGCCGACGACCAGGGTGGTGCCGTCGGCCACGCCTCCGGTCGAATGCTTGTCCACCGTCGGGCCGGACAGCTTGCCAAGGTCCAGGCACACCCCGGAGGCCAACATGGCGTCGGTGAGCGCCTCGGCCTCGGCCCGCGAGAACCCACGCAGGTAGCCGGCCATCAGGAAGGCGGCCATCTGGTAGTCGGGGATGTCGTTGCGAGCGTAGCCGAGCACGAAGGCGCGCAGCGCCGCGGCATCGACCTCCCCGCCGTCGCGCTTGGCCACGATGACGTCGAGGGGGTTCATCGGGACAGGCGCTTGACGAGGGCCGACCCGGCGCCGTCGCGCTCCAGCTCCTGCAGGACCTGCGCGAGCGCCTCCCGGACGATGCGCCCCCGGTCGGTGGCGATCCCGTACTGCCGCCGGAGCTGGAGCCGGGCGTGCTCGAGGTCCATCAGCTCCTCGGCCGTGCAGTAGAACGTGACCTTCTCCTCGTGGCGCTGCCGACCGCTCGAGACGCGCTCGGCGGGTTGGCCGGCCGGATCAGGCGCGGTCCCCGCGGCCCGGCGCTTGGCTGCGTCGCGGTCGGAGTCGGCGCTGGTCACACGGAACAGCTCGTCGGCCCCGGGCAGGCTGGCTCGACCCTTCAAGATGCCAACACCTCCTTGGCGAGCTCCCGGTAGGCGACGGCCCCTGGGGACGCGCCGGCGTAGGTGAGGATGCTTTCGCCTGCGACCGGCGCTTCGGCGAACCTGATCGTCTTGGCGATCACCGCACGGAAGACACGGTCGCCGAAGGCGTCCTCCACCCGGCCGAGCACCTCGCGGCCGTGCACCGTTCTCGGGTCGTACATGGTAGCCAGGATGCCCTCGACCTCGAGTTCGGGGTTGAGGCGCTCCCGCACCTTCTCGATGGTGTCCATGAGCAGGGCCATGCCCCGCAGCGCGAAGTACTCGCACTCGAGCGGGATCAGCACGGCGCCGGCCGCCGTGAGGGCGTTGACCGTCAACAGGCCCAGGCTCGGCGGGCAGTCGACGAGGATGAAGTCATAGGCGTCGCGGAGCGGCCGGAGCACCCGGGCGAGCGCCTGCTCGCGGGCGACCTCGCCGACGAGCAACACCTCGGCCGCTGCCAGGTCGATGTTGGACGGCAGCAGGTCGAGGCCGTCGATCTTGGTGGTGGCGATGACCTCCTCGGCGCTCGCCTTGGGGTCCATGAGCAGGTTGTAGACCGTCCGGTCGAGCGCCAGGGGGTTGATACCGAGCCCGACGGACAGCGCACCTTGTGGGTCCATGTCGACCAGCAGCACGCGCTTGTCCTGCTCGACCAGCGCCGCGCCGAGGTTGATCGCGGTCGTGGTCTTGCCCACGCCGCCCTTCTGGTTTGCCAGAGCGATGACCTTCCCCATGCCTCACCCCTCGGACGGGCAGCCCGCCATCATCTATGTATGCATGAAGCTCTTCACCGGCAAATAGGGGTATCAATACAGCACGTCATCGCTCTAGAGACCAAGCGAGGTGTTCCCTCGTCGATCAGTCGTCGCATTCTACTGAGCGGGCGGTCGCTGCGGAAGGTGCGTCCCCGAATGCGTCCCCGACGCGGGCGCCGCGGAAGGGTTGCGCGCTCCCGGCCAGCGCCGTGGCGCTCGGCAGCCCACCACGCTTCGTGGTCACCATGCTTGCTTCTGCAAGCGGACGGGGCGGGCTCGCTCGGCCCATGGCTGCAGCTCGTGGATCCGGTCCGATGAGCTCCTGATCCGGCGGCGGCCCGCTTCCTCTGGCCGACCACCAACAGCGGTCGGTAGCACGAGGCACTCTGCAAGGACACCCCAGGCAAGAACTCAACAGAAGATGAATTTATGATAACTCCTAACGTTCAAGCTATGGTTAAACATTGTAGCCACTGGCCGGGTGGGGGGCGAGCATCGGCACGTGGGACACCGGTACTTGGCAACAGACGTGCGAGCATTGGAGAGTCATGCCAGCAATGGCGTGCCAGTGGGCAGCCCGGGAGCGAAGGAGACGGGATGGGCGCAGACAGCGAGCTTGGAATCACCGGCCTGGCGGTCATGGGCCGCAACCTGGCGCGCAACGTCGCCAGGCACGGCATCCCGGTTGCACTGCACAACCGGACCACCGCGCGAACCGACGAGGTCATGGCCCAGTTCGGCCACGAAGGACCGATGACCCCGACCCGCTCGATCGAGCAGTTCGTGGCGGCTCTGGCCCGCCCCCGGCGGATCCTGCTCATGGTCAAGGCGGGGCCGGCCGTGGACGCGGTCATCGACGAGCTCGTCCCTCACCTCGATCGGGGCGACATCCTGATCGACGGGGGCAACTCCTTCTTCGAGGACACCCGGCGGCGTGGCCAGGCGCTCGCCGACCGCGGCCTGCACTTCCTCGGCACGGGCGTCTCGGGCGGCGAGGAAGGCGCGCTGCACGGGCCCAGCATCATGCCCGGCGGCCCCCGGCAGGCGTACGCGGCCGTCGAGCCCGTCTTCACGACCATCGCCGCCCAGGTGGACGGGGTGCCCTGCTGCGCCTACATCGGCACCGACGGGGCCGGCCACTACGTCAAGATGGTCCACAACGGCATCGAGTACGCCGACATGCAGCTCATCGCCGAGTCCTACGACCTGCTGCGCCAGGCGCTCGGCATGGACGCCGGCGAGCTGGCCGCCGTGTTCGCGGAGTGGAACCAGGGCGACCTCGAGTCGTTCCTCATCGAGATCACCGCCACCGTGCTGGCCAAGGTCGACCCGGCGACCGGCCGGCCGCTCGTCGACCTCATCCTCGACGAGGCCGAGCAGAAGGGCACCGGCCGCTGGACGGCCGAGCAGGCGCTGGAGCTCGGCATCCCGACCACCGCGATCACCGAGGCGGTGTTCGCGCGCAGCCTGTCCGCGCTGAAGGAGGAGCGGACGCGGGCGGCCGGCGTGCTGCGCGGCCCGACCCGGGGCGACGGGGGCGAGCGGCGCGGCGCGCAGCTGGTCGACGACGTCCGCCAGGCGCTGTACGCGTCGAAGATCGTCGCCTACGCCCAGGGCTTCCAGCAGCTCACCGCCGCCGCCCGACAGTACGGCTGGGACCTCGACCTGGGCGCGCTGGCCACCATCTGGCGGGGCGGCTGCATCATCCGGGCCCGGTTCCTGAACCGCATCCGCGACGCCTACTCCACCGACCCCAAGACCGAGAACCTGCTGCTCATCCCGTACTTCCACGACGCGGTCGGGCAGGCGCAGCAGGCATGGCGGCGGGTGGTCGGCCTGGCCGTCGAGGCCGGCGTCCCGGTCCCGGCGATGTCGTCGGCGCTCGCCTACTACGACGGCTACCGGCAGGAGCGGGCGCCTGCCAACCTCATCCAGGGGCTGCGCGACTTCTTCGGTGCCCACACCTACCACCGGGTCGACCGTCCGGGCACCTTCCACACCCGCTGGGAGCAGGACGGCCGCGAGGTCGAGGTCTAGGCGACGGTCAGCCTGGTCACCGGCGCGGGATCGGGCATCGGCGCGGCCACGGCGCCGCGCTCGCCGGCCGTGGCGACCAGGTCGTGTGCGCCGACATCGACACCGCCCGGGCGGCCGACCAGGCCATGATCAGCCGCAGCTCGGGCGGGCGCATCGTGCTGGTCGGCGACATGACCGGCGCCTATACGGCGGTGGACGGCGGCGCGCCTCCGGCTGAGCCGGCCGGAGGCGCGAATCGACCCGTCGGCCGGGCGTGGCCGATGGGTGGTCAGCCGGCCCCCTGACGGGCGGCCAGCCGGCCGGAGCGCGCATCGATCTCGGCGAGTAGACGGTCCTCGACCTCTCCGTAGGTCCAGACATGGGCACCGGCCAGCTCGATGAGCTGGAATCTGTCGGGCCGCAGCCGCAGCAAGTGGAACACCGACCAGTCCAGGTCTGGGTGACGACGCTCAGGAGGAAACCGGCGGGCAACAAACCAGTAGGTGCTGAGCTGGTCTCGTGACAGGCCGAGCGCATCGGCCAACTCCTGGATCGACGCAACCCGATCGGCGAGGTCACCGAGGCGGAACTTGCCGTCCGTGGTGGCCAGGTCGAGAGAGCGGGCCTCCTCAAGCAGCCGCGGGTCGATCATGACGTGCTCCTTCCGGGACCTGATCTGATTGTTCCCTTCCGGTAATCCTTCGTCAATGCGCCCGGCTCGTAGCGGCGTAGGAGCTCGATGGCCCAGCGCACCGCATCATCGACGGTGATGCCGGTACCATGCGGCTGGACACGCAGCTGCAGATTTCCCGGCCGGTTGTCGTCGCGGATGCCGTTCCTATGGTGCACCTCCTCCCCGGTGCAAGCGGCCGGCCCAAGATCACCTCGGCCATGACGAGGTGATGCTCGTACACCCAGCCGGTCCCAAAGGCATTGGGGTGCTCGGGTACGTAGACCCGCACGTAGCCCCTGGCGTCCTTGTATCGTTTGCGTTCGGCCAACGGGACGCGTGAGCGGTGCCGTGGTGGGCCGAGCGGCACGTCGACCGGCAGCCCCAACTCCCGGCGCCTGTTGTGTCTACGGCACAGGTCATTGGCGTAGTGGGGCTCGGGGCATGGAGGATCGACCTTGGCAAGGCACGGCCGTCGGCGACGCGGACGCGGCATCGCAGCTACTTGCTCGCGAGCGGGTCGTCGGCGGGGGTCTCGCGACGGAGCCGCTCGGCCTCGGCGAGCATCCGCCGGTAGCCGGCCAGCGCCCGACGTCCGGTGGAGCTTTCGGCTGCCTGGGCGACAAGCCGTCGAGTGGCCTCGACCGGGTCGACGCCCCACAGCCAGGCGAGCGCGCGGAGAGTCTCGGCGTGCTCCCCCTCAAGCCGGGGACGAAGCGTTCCTGCCGTCGTCATGGGTGGACGGTACCATGGTACCGTCCACCCATGCTGCTGCCTGCTTCCTCGAGCGGCGGCTCAGCCCGGTTTGGCCGCCCGCAGGCTGAACAGGACCGGCAGGTCCTGACCGCCGAGCCGCAGATGCCAGCGGCCGTCGCCACCCTGGACGAGGACGCCATCGCCGCGGTAGTCGGCGTCGCCGTCGAGGTGCTCGCGCAGCACCTCGACACGCAGCCCGGCGTCGGCCACGGCGGCGACCACCTCGCCGAGCGAGTGGGCGAACTCGACCGCCGTGGCAGCCTCGCCCAACGGCTGTTCGGTGGCGTAGGAGCCGGCTCCCTCGATCGTGATTGGCCTCGCGGGTGTGGTCCGGTGCCCTGGTAGGTCGGGTCGCAGCCATGGTCGGCGGTGAGCAGCAACCAGTCGTCGGGGCCGAGCGGGTCGAGCACCTCCGGGAGCCGGGCGTCCAGCGAGGCCTCGTTGTCGCCGGTATGGTCGGAGCCGGCCAGGCCCGGCAGGAGAAGATGTCCTCGATCTTGCCGACCCCAGGATCCGCACCCGGCCGCCTGCAGCGCGTCCAGCACGGTCGGGCCGGGGGTGGGCAGGGCGTAGTCACGCCGCTCGGTGGTCCGGATGAACGACCCCGGCTCGCCGTCGAACGGGCGGGCGATGACCCGCCCGACCGCGTGCGGCCTGGCCAGCAGCGCCCCGGGCGGTCTCGCACCACGCATACAGCCGCTCGAGCGGCACGATGGGCTTGTGGGCGGCGAGGCGGGAAGGCCGGTCCAGCACGATCCCCATCATCTCCCGTGGCCGGTGGTGGTGGCCTTGCCGGCCGTCACCGCCCGACCTCTTGCTTGCAGCGCATGCACAGCCGCACGGCCGGCAAGGCCTCCAAGCGCTCGTCCCCGATCGGCTTGCCGCAGCGCTCGCAGATCCCGTAGGTCCCGGCGTCGATGCGCGCCAGCGCGTCGCCGACATCCTTGAGGGCCTCCCGCAGGCTCTGGACCAGCGAGAGCAGGTTCGCGCGCTCGGCAGCCGCCTGGCCGGCGTCGGCGAAGCCCTCGTCGAGCTCGGGATCCTCGATGCCCTCCGCGTCGGGCCGGGCGCCGAGCTCCTCGAGCTGCTTGCGCAGCTCGCCCTCTTCGGTGGACAGCCGATCGCGCAGCTGCGCCAGGGTCTGCTGGTCCATACCAACCCCTCCAATGGAAGGTCGTCGCCGCGCGCAGGCGGCGCCCCGTGGGCACCACCCGGCTCCCCGTCGGTCGCCGGAAGGCTACACAATTACCTGCCCGAAGACCCCAGCCCGCCCGGCCCGCTGCGGGCGGTCGCTCTGGGATGGGCCCGCAGGTAGACCTCGCGGAGACGCTCCGGGGTGACCCGCGTGTACACCTGGGTGGTGGCCAGGCTCGCGTGGCCGAGCAGCTCCTGGACGCTGCGCACGTCCGCGCCGCCCGCGAGCAGGTGGGTCGCGAACGAGTGGCGCAGGACGTGGGGTGACACGTCGGCCTCGAGCCCGGCGCGGCGGGCGTGCCGGCGCAGGATCTTCCAGCAGCCCTGCCGGGTCAGGCGCGCCCCCCCGGCGTTCAGGAACAGGGCCGGCCCGGAGCGGGCACCGGCCAGCGCCGGCCGGCCGCGCACCAGGTAGGCGTCGAGCGCCCGGCGGGCCGCGCGGCCGATCGGGACCAGGCGCTCGCGCGCGCCTTTGCCGAACGCCCGCACGCAGCCCTGCTCGGTGTCGGCATCGTCGAGGTCCAGCGCGGTCGCCTCGCTCACCCGCAGGCCGGCCGCATACAAGGTCTCCAGCAGCGCCCGGTCGCGCAGGGCCAGCGGCGCCTGGCCGGCCACGGCGCCGAGCAGCGCCTCGACCTGCCCGACCGATAGCGCCTTGGGCAGCGAGGCCGGCACCTTGGGGGCGCCGAGGTCGCGGGCCGGGTCGGCGCCGGCCAGGTGCTCGCGCACGAGGAAACGGTGCAAGCCGCGCACGGCGGCCAGGCTGCGGGCCACGCTGGCCGCCCGGTAGGGGGTGCCCTGCGGGGTCGTCCCGGCCCGCAGGGCACCGAGGAAGGCGACCACGTCGGTCTCGTCGGCCGCGGCCGGGTCGTGCACGCCGGCCGCTGCCAGCCAGCCGGCATAGCGGTCGAGGTCGCGCCGGTAGGCGGCCAGCGTGTTCGAGGCCAGACCCCGCTCGACCGCCAGGTAGTCCAGGTAGCGGCGGACGGCACGGCTGGCCGTGGCGCTGACCGGGGCCACCCGGATGCCGCCGGCGGGCGCCGTCCCCACCTCGGCGCGCATGGCGCTCAGGGGCCGTTGGTGGCGTCCAGGCCGGCGACCAGCTCGGCCAGCGGCCGCCAGTCGAGCCGGTGCGCCGCGGCCACCTGCCCGTAGACGAGCTCGCCGCCGTACACGTTGACCCCCATGGCCAGGGCGGGGTCGGCCCGGATGGCGGCATCCAGGCCGCCGTCGGCGATGGCGAGCGTGTAGGGCAAGGTCACGTTGGTGAGCGCATAGGTCGAGGTGTGCGGCACCGCGCCCGGCATGTTGCCGACACAGTAGTGCACCACGCCGTCCACGACATAGGTCGGGTCGGAGTGGGTGGTGACGTGGCTGGTCTCGAAGCAGCCGCCCTGGTCGATCGAGATGTCGACCAGCACTGCCCCCTTCTTCATGTGCTTGACCATCTCGGCGGAGACCAGCTTGGGGGCCTTGGCGCCCGGGATCAGCACCGCGCCGATCACCATGTCGGCCTGCAGCACCAGGTCCTCGACCGTCGCCCGGTTGGACATCAGTGTCAGGATGCGGCCCTTGTGGATGGCGTCCACGTAGCGCAGCTTGTCGACGTTCTTGTCGAGCAGGATGACCTCGGCCTCCATGCCCTGGGCGATCCAGGCCGCGTTCTGCCCGGCCATGCCGCCGCCCAGCACGACCACCTTGGCCGGCGCCACCCCCGACACCCCGCCCATGAGCACGCCACGGCCACCCGAGGCGCGCTCCAGGGCGTGCGCGCCCACCTGGGGTGCCATGCGCCCGGCCACCTCGCTCATCGGGGCCAGCAGTGGCAGCTGGCCGCCTGGCAGCTCGACCGTCTCGTAGGCGACGGCGGTGGTGCCCGACTTCAGCAGCGCCTCGGTCACCTCGCGGCTGGCGGCCAGGTGCAGGTAGGTGAACAGCACCTGGTCGCGGCGCATGCGGTGGAACTCCTCCGGTACCGGCTCCTTGACCTTGCACACCAGGTCGGCCTCGCCCCACACCTCGTCGGCGCTGGCCAGCACGGTGGCGCCGGCCCGCTGGAAGTCGTCGTCGGTGATCGCGCTGCCCTCCCCGGCGCCTTGCTCGACGAGCACGCGATGGCCGGCCAGGGTCAGCTCACGCACGCCGATGGGGGTCATCGCGACACGGTACTCGTGGTCCTTCAACTCCCGTGGGATCCCAACGTCCATGGGCGCACCCCTTCGCTCCTCAGGCCCGCGGCTGTCGGCCCCTGACGTCAGGCAGCCGCCTGCGGGCCTGCCCCCGACCCTCGGTGGCCGTGCGGCACAAGTCTACAAGCCTGACCAGCCACCCGGGCCGGGCGGCCGCCCAGCGTGGTCGGACGGCCGCCTCCAGCGGGCTGGCCGGCGCGGTCCGGCCGCGCGTCCGGGTGCGCGGGTCGCCCGCCTCCGGCGGGCGGGCCGGCTATCCGGGTGCGCGCGGGTCGCCCGCATCCGGCCGGGCGGCCGCCCGGCGGGCGGGGGCGTCGGGCGGCGGGGCGGCCGTCGGGTCGGGCGCCCACAGCCCGCCGCGCAGCAGCCCGTACAGGCCGAGCGCGACGAGCGTCTTGGAGTCCCCCGGCGGCCGGGCGGCGACCCGAAGGGCCTCCTCGAAGCTCAGCCGCAGCACCTCCATGCCGGCCTCCTCCCAGTCGCCGTCCGGCGCCGGCCCGCGGATCGGGTGGACGCCTTCGGCCAGGTACAGGTCGACGGTCTCGTCGCTCCAGCCGGGGGTCGTGTAGAAGGTGGCCAGCCAGCGCAGCGTGCCCCCCTCCACCTTGAGCTCCTCGGCCAGCTCACGGCGCAGGGTCTGCTCGACCGTCTCGCCGCCGACGTCGTACTTGCCGGCGGCGATCTCGACCATGCGGCCACCGGTCGCGTGGCGCCACTGGTCGACCAGCAGCAGCTTGCCCTGCTGGTCGACGGCCAGCGCCGCGCAGGCACCCGGGTGCTCGACGACCTCGCGGCGCGCCTGGCGGCCGTCGTCGCCGACGATCGTGTCGACCCGCACGCTGACCAGGCTGCCCGCGAACGGCCGCTCGCTTCCCCGGGTCACAAACGACGGCCGCGGCCTGTCCTCCGCTGGGCGGGTGCTCACGCCGGGTCGAGGTCGGGCGCGGCCGAGGCGGCCCGGATCGGCTCGGGGACGGCGGGGACCGGCTCGGCGGGGGA
>JBIOYL010000009.1:0-3795 GCA_044870185.1 Actinomycetes bacterium
ACCCACGACGCCGCCCCACCCACCGCTCGTAGGCATCCTCAGAGACGCCGAACACCCGGGCAGCCGGGTGTTGGGAGTCGCTCCTGTTGAGGACGTAGAGGCCCTGGCTGATCACTGGTCGTGGGGATGAGCTGAGCTCGCGCTTGTGCCGCTGGCTGTGGTTGCTGAGGTGTGCCGTCCAGAGCAAGCTCTCGCATGTCGTGAACGCGCAAGGCCCTCCCAGACTCGTCGCGGAGATGGGGAGGGCCTTGCTGATGGTGCGAGGCGCACCGGTGCTGATGGTAGACAGCGACCCGGGCCGGGTCGAGCTGGTGCTTGGGGCTGGCGGGCTGGCCTGCCCGGATCCCGGGTGTGGGGGTGTGCTGGGCCCGTGGGGCTGGGCGCGGGGTCGGTGGCGGCGCGGCCGTGACGGGGTGCAGCAGCGTCTTCGTCCTCGTCGGGGTCGTTGTCGGGGATGCCAGGCCACGCATGTGCTGCTGCCGGTGAGTGGGCTGCTGCGGCGGGTGGATTTGGCGGAGGTGATCGGGGCGGCGCTGCTGGCCAAGGCCGCTGGGCGTGGGCACCGACAGGTCGCGGCGGAGTTGGGCGTGCCTCAGACCACGGTGCGGGGCTGGCTGCGCCGGTTCGTCGAGCGCGCTGAGCTTGTCCGCGGCCACTTCACCCGCCTGGCGGTGTGGCTGGACCCGCAGGCTGGCCCCATCACGTCCAGGGGCTCGCCGGTCCCGGACGCGGTGGAGGCGATCGGGATGGCGGCAGTGGCCGCCACGCGCCGGTTCGGGCTCGGGCTGGGGCCGTGGGAGTTCGTCTCGGGCGCCACTGGCGGCCGGCTGCTGTGCAACACCAGCTCGCCCTTCCCGGCGCCGTGGTAGGCCGGTGAGGCTGCCAGGCGACCGTCGCCCGCCTCCCCGGGCGACCCAGCCCGTGCCAAGGAGCCGCCGTGGATGACCGCCGCCACGCCATCGCGTTGTTTCGCTACTCGCTGGTCCGCGAAGCCGCCGACCCCGCGCTGACCACCAGGCAGCGCGGGGTGCTGGTGCGCCAGCTCGCCGAGCGCGACCACCTGGGCCCCGACGGCAGCAGGGTCAGGGTCAGCCGCAACACGCTGGACCGCTGGATCCGCGCCTGGCGCGCCGGCGGGTTCGAGGCGCTGCTGCCCGCCGACCGCGCCACCGCGCAGCTGCGCAGCCCGCTGGCGCTGTTGGAGCTGGCCGCCAGCCTCAAGCGGGAGGCGCCCATGCGCACCAGCGCCCAGATCGCCCAGATCCTACGCGTCAGCCACCCCGAGGCGCCGCAGATCCCCTCACCGGCGACGATCCGGCGCTATTTTCACCGCATCGGCCTGCACCTTGGCCACGACGAGCAGCCCCGAGCCTTCGGCCGCTTCGAGGCCGCCCAGCCCAACCTGCTGTGGACCGGCGACGCGCTGCACGGCCCGGTCGTGGACGGCCGCAAGACCTACCTGTTCGCCTTCATCGACGACCACTCCCGCGTGCTGGTCGGCTACCGCTGGGGCCTGGCCGAGGACACCCTCAGGCTGGAGGCCGCGCTGCGGGCGGGCCTGGCCGCCCGTGGCGTGCCCGCCGCGCTGTATGTCGACAACGGGTCAGCGTTTGCCAGCAAGCAGCTCGAGCGGGCCTGCGCGGTGCTGGGGATCCGCCTGATCCACAGCCGTCCCGGCCAACCCGCCGGCAGAGGCAAGATCGAGCGCGCCTTTCGCACCGTGCGGGAGCAGTTCCTGGTGGAACTGGACGCCCGCGGCGGCGCCGAAGACCTGGCCACCCTCAACCGGCTGTTCCAGGCCTGGATCGAGGGGGTCTACCACCGCCGCGCGCACTCGGAGACCGGCCAGCCACCCTTGGAGCGCTTCCTGGCCGGCCTGCCGGGCGGGACCCCCAAGCTGCCGTCTCCTGCCGAACTGCGCGACGCGTTCTTGTGGGGGGAGAAACGGCAGGTGACCAAGACCGCCGAGGTCTCGCTTTACGGCAACCGCTACCACGTCGACCCCGCCCTGGTCGGCACCAGCGTGGAGCTGGTCTTCGACCCCTTCGACCTCACCCAGCTCCAGGTCCGCTACCAGGGCCGCGCCATGGGCACCGCGACCCCGGCGATCATCGGCCGCCACATCCACCCGGCCGCCAAGCCCGAGACCCCTGCCCCGCCACCTGCGCCGACCGGCATCGACTACCTCAGCCTGATCGAGCAGCGCCTGGCCGTCGAGGGCCGCCAGCGCATCTCCTACGCGCTGCTGGCCGACGACTCCCAGCCCCACGATCCCGGCGGCCAAGCCCAGCTTCCCGGCATCGACCCCACCAGCACCAGCGGCGACGACGCCGCCACCCAGCCCGCCAGCACCGACCCGAACCCGCCGCTGGTCATCATCGACGCCACCTTGGAGGACGAGCTGTGATCGAGCGGCTGTGCGCCCACTACGGCTTCACCAGGTCCCCCTTCGGCCGCAACCTCGCCCCCTCGATGCTGCACCAACACCACAGCCACGCCGAAGCCGTCGCCCGCATCACCTGGCTGATCGCCGAACACGCCATCGGCATGGTCACCGGCGAGGTCGGCGCCGGCAAGACCGTGGCCGCCCGCGCCGCCGTCCACGCCTTGGACTCGGTCCGCCACACCGTCATCTACCTGGCCAACCCGCTGGTCGGCCAGCGTGGCCTGTACGCCGAGATCGTCCGCCACCTGGGCGGCGCCCCACGCTTCCACAAGGCCGCCCTGGTCGCCCAGGCCGCCGAGCTGCTGGCCGCCGAAGAGGCCGAGAAGGCCAAGACCAGCGTGCTGATCCTCGACGAAGCGCACCTGCTCTCAGCCGAGCAGTTGGAGGAGGTGCGCATGCTCACCAACCACGACATGGACGCCCACTCGCCGTTCGCCTGCCTGCTGCTTGGCCAGCCCACCCTGCGCCGCCGGCTCAAGGTCGGCACGCTGGCCGCCCTCGACCAGCGCATCGGGCTGCGGTTTGACCTGCACGGCATGGACCTGGGCGAGACCGTCGGCTACCTCACCCACCATCTCAAGCTCGCCGGCCGCTCCGACACCATCTTCAGCGACGACGCGATCGGCCTGCTGCACCAGACCTCACGCGGCATCCCCCGCGCGGTCAACAACCTGGCCCTGCAAGCCCTGGTCGCCGCCTTCGCCGACGGCAAGGGCACCGTCGACGAGTCCGCCGCCCGCGCCGCCATCACCGAAGTCACCGGCGAGGTCGGCGCCGGCAAGACCGTCGCCGTCCGCGCCGCCCTGGCCGGGCTGGACCCCAGCCGCACGACCAGCATCTACCTGGGCAACCCCGCCGTCGGCGGTCGCGGCCTCTACGCCGGAATCGTCACCGCCCTGGGCGCCCTCCCACGCTTCCACAAGGCCAGCCTGGTCGCCCAAGCCGCCGAGCTGTTGTGCGCCGAAGACACCGAGAAGGCCAAGACCACCGTGGTGATCATCGACGAGGCCCACCTGCTCTCGGGCGAGCAGCTGGAGGAGGTCCGCATGCTCACCAACCACGACATGGACGCCCGCTCGCCGTTCGCCTGCCTGCTGCTGGGCCAGCCCACCCTGCGGCGGCGGCTGAAGATCGGCACCCTTGCCGCGCTCGACCAGCGCATCGGCCTGCGCTACCACCTGGACGGCATGGACCTGGGCGAGACCGTCTCCTACGTCCGCCACCACCTCAAGCTCGCCGGCCGCTCCGACACCCTGTTCAGCGACGACGCGCTCAGCCTGGTGCACCAGACCGCACGCGGCATCCCCCGCGCGGTCAACACCCTCGCCGTCCAGGCCCTGGTCGCCGCC
>JBIOYL010000010.1:0-2472 GCA_044870185.1 Actinomycetes bacterium
CCGAACGCATGGTCATCGAGAACGAACTGGACGCCTACATCTCCAGGTTCCACCTGGACGCCCTCACCAGCGGCATCCCGCTCAACGTCGACCTGGACACCACCCTGACCGTCATCGCCGGCAACCTCTACCGGCTGCTCGCCCGACGGCTCCCGCGCTACCAGACCGCCACCCCCGACAAGCTGTGGCGGCACTTCCTGGACGCCACCGGCACCCTGCACATCACCGACGACCAGGTGACCTGCGCGCTCAACCTGCGCAGCTACCACCCCGTCCTCATCGACGGCGGCCTCGCCGACCTGCACGTGCCCATCCCCTGGTGGCAAGGCCGCACGCTGCGCTTCCGCTTCCCACCCCGCTGACCCAGCGACCTGACACGGACCTCAACTCAATTCCCGCACCGGGAATCGAGGCTAATCACAAACGGCAAGTTCTGTTGCGTGCGGCGGATGCGGCTGAGCTTGACCTGGTGGCACCGACCGCTCCGTTTGCGACGATCTGCTCTCCACACCGACGCCGCCCCGGTAGGAGAGCCCTATGATCCGGACCTGGACCGTCTGCCGCCAGCCCAGCCCGCATCGCGACGGCGAGCGGCGCTGGGATCAGGCCTACCAGCTGCTGGTGCGCTGGGCCGAGCGAGGCGAGCTTCCCTGGCCGGCGCCGACCGCCGAGGAGGTGCCTGATGCGGGTGGCGATCTACGCGCGGGTCTCGACCACCCGCCAAGCCCAGGCCCAGACCATCGAGCAGCAGCTTGACCGGCTGCGCGCGGCGGTCGCCGAGCATGGCTGGAGGCTGGACGAGCAGCACGTCTACCGCGACGACGGCTACAGCGGCGCCGGCTTGAGCCGGCCGGGCCTGGACCGGCTGCGGGACCATGCGGCGTTGGCCGAGCTTGACCTAGTCGTGGTCACCGCGCCCGATCGGCTGGCCCGCAACTACGTCCACCAGGTGCTGCTGCTGGACGAGCTTGCCCGCCACGGCTGCCAGGTGGAGTTCTTGGACCGGCCGATGAGCCACGATCCCCACGACCAGTTGCTGCTGCAGATCCGCGGGGCGGTCGCCGAGTCCGAGCGCACGCTGATCGCTGAGCGGATGCGCCGCGGACGGCAGGCCAAGCTGCGGGCGGGCACGCTGCTGCCCTGGACCACGCCACCGTTTGGTTACCGCCTGGATCCCGAGCGGCCCCGCCAGGCGGCCGCGGTGCGGGTGGAGCCCGCCGAGGCGGTGCTGGTCGCCCAGCTGTTCGACTGGTATCTGGAGCCGCAGGCGACCGTGTACCGGCTGGCCAAGCGGCTGACCGACCTTGGGGTGGCGACCCCGACGGGCAAGCCGCGCTGGAACGCGGCCAGCGTGCGCGGCATCCTGCGCAACCCGGCCTATACGGGCCGGGCGCTGACCAACCGCACTCGGGTGGTGCCAGCCCGCCGACGCAAGTCGGCGCTGTTGCCGGTCGGCCCGGGCGAAAGCCACGCCCCACGGCCGCAGGAGGACTGGATCGCGGTGGCGGTCCCCCAGATCATCACCGAGGAGGCCTTCGCTCGGGTGCAGGCCAAGCTGGACACCAACCAGCAGAGTGCCGCGCGCAACACCCGCCACCAGTACTTGCTGCGCGCGCTGGTCAGCTGCGGCGTGTGTCGGCTGTCGTGCATCCTCCGCCGGACCCAGGCCGGCTACCGCTACTACCTGTGCCGCGGGCGCACCGACGCGCTGCGGGTGGCCCAAGGGCAGCGCTGTAAGGCCCGCTACATCCCCGCTGAGCAGCTGGACGAACTGGTCTGGGCCGACCTGTGCGCGCTGCTGACCGATCCCGCCCAGGTCGGCCACGCGCTGCAGCGGGCGCGGGGTGGGGCGTGGCTGCCCCAAGAGCTCCAAGCCCGCCAGGCGACCATCCGCCAGGCCCTGGGCCAGCTGGAGCGCCAGCAGCAGCGGCTGCTGGACGCCTACCTGGCCGAGGTGGTCGGGCTGGCCGACCTCGAGCGCAAGCGCGACGAGCTGGACCGCCGCCGCGCCACGCTGCTGACCCAGCAGCGCCAGCTGGACGCTGTCGCTGAGCAGCGGCTGGAGTTGCGCGCCGTCGCCGATGGGATCGAGGCGTTCTGCCAGACCGTCCGGACCGGGCTGGCCACCGCCAGCTTCGCGCAGCGGCGGCTGCTGGTGGAGTTGCTCATCGACCGGGTGGTTGTCACCGATGGCGAGGTCGAGATCCGCTACGTGCTGCCAACCTCACCCGACGGCCCACATCCGCCCTTTTGCCAGTTGCGGAAAGACCATCTCCACCCGCCACCGCAACCTGGCCAGAGCGACCAGCTCCAGTGTCGCACGCGATTCCGATCCTGTCTCGATCACGTTGATCAGGGCGTTCGCGCGTCCACGTGCACCCACGCAAGCGAGGGTCCAACACGGACGACGATCCAGCGCCGAGTCCGTCAAGCGGCGTGGCGTTGAAGGCGCAGCGCCACGGCAGCCCCGGT
>JBIOYL010000011.1:0-4589 GCA_044870185.1 Actinomycetes bacterium
GTCGCCTACATGGTCACCCGCCCCCGCCACACCGCCATCGGCGAGCTATGGATCATGCCCACCGACCAGGTCTGACCGCATCCGCTGCCCGGCCAAGACGAGCCCATCCCATCCGACAGAGAGACAAGACCTGAGCAACGAACAAACCCACACCGGCCGGGCCAACATGGGCGTGGTGGGTCTGGCAGTGATGGGCCGCCAACCTCGCACGCAACCCCGGCGAGCCGCGAGGGCCATACGGTCGCTGTCTACAACCGCTCGCCGGGACGGACTCGTACCCTCATCGAGCAGCATCAGTAATCTCAAGGTGGAGCGCGACTCCCCAACGCGGCCACCAGCGCGTCTAGCCACAGGGCCTTTGGGGCGAGTGGGCTTAGAACGCATTACTTCGCCCCTGACGGTCGGCGGCGACCTGGGAAAATGCCGGTCCGCACAGCGCTGAGCCCTCGATTGCTGATAAAGATGAGGTCCCAGGTTCAAGTCCTCCCAGGCCTACTACACCGGGGTTGACCTGCGGGAACGCTCGCCGGTGGTCTCTTCGAGTGGGCCTGCTTCCGTGCGTCGCCCGCGCAGCGGTCCGAGAACGCATCCCTGCCGCTGCTGGGACGGCACACCCAGGACGAAGCCAACCACGTCCACGCTCGTCTGCCGCAGCCGTGGGCGCTCGCGAGTTGGGACCTCGGTGCGTGATGGTGGGTGGTGGATCTGTCCTTTGGATTGGGTAACGATCTCCTGAGGACAGGGTCGGGCCGCCGACCGTGGCCGGAGAGGAAGTGACGCCATGCAGGGTCATCGGAACCAGGTGGTCGTGGTCGGCGGGGGGTTCGGCGGGTTGAACGTGACCCGCGGCCTGGCCGACGCCGACGTGGACGTGACGCTGGTAGACCGGACCAACCACCACCTCTTCCAGCCGCTGCTGTACCAGGTGGCGGCGGGGATCCTGGCGCCAGGCCTGATCGCGCCCGCGCTGCGGCGCACGGTCAAGAAGCAGGCGAATGCCCGGACGTTGTTGGCCGAGGTGTACGACCTCGACCTGGAACGGAAGGTGGTGGTGGCCAAGGAGCCGGACGGTCGGGTGCTGGAGCTGCCCTACGACACGCTGGTGCTGGCGACGGGCGCGACCCACTCCTACTTCGGCAAGGACCACTTCGCCGAGTTCGCGCCGGGGATGAAGACGGTCGAGGACGCGCGGTACCTCCGGGACGGAATCCTGGTCAAGTTCGAGATGGCCGAGCTGGCCACCGACCCGAAGGAACGCGCCGAGTGGCTGACCTTCGTGGTCATCGGCGCCGGCCCGACCGGTGTTGAGCTGGTCGGCCAGATCGCCGAGCTGGCCCATCAGGTGCTGCCTCGCGACTACCGGTCCGTGGACACCACCGAGGCCAGGATCATCCTGCTGGAGGGCGCGGGGGCGGTGCTGCCACCGTTCCACCCCAGGCTCCAGCGGTACGCCAAGCGCCAGCTGGAGAAGATGGGCGTCGAGGTTCGGTTGAACTCGCTCGCGGTGGACATGGACCACCACTCCATCACGGTCAAGGGCCCGGACGGGCTGGACACCATCCGCACCCGGACGCGGATCTGGGCGGCGGGGGTGAAGGCGTCACCGCTGGCCAGGTTGCTGGCCGAGCGGACGGGCGCCGAGACCGACAGGGCCGGCCGGGTGGCGGTGAACCCCGACTGCACCCTGCCGGGTCACCCGGAGGTCTTCGCCATCGGGGACATGGTCTCGCTGAACAAGCTGCCCGGTGTGGCCCAGCCAGCGATCCAGGAGGGCAACTACGTCGCGGGCGTGATCAAGGCGAGGCTGGACGGGGACAAGGCGCCTGCGCCGTTCGAGTACCACGACAAGGGGTCGATGGCCACGATCGGCCACAAGCACGCGGTCGCCGACGCCTTCGGCCTCAAGCTGACCGGGCTCCCCGCCTATGTGATGTGGGGCCTGGTCCACGTCGCCTACCTCATCGGCTGGGGCAACCGGCTGGGCACGCTGTATGCCTGGTCCCGCGCCCTGTATGCCATCAACAACCGCGGCAACCGAGTCATCACCTTCCACCAGGCCAGCGACGAACTCGGCCAGGGACGCATCCGGGCCGTGCAACCCGCCCCCGACGTGTCCTCATCGCAGGAGGCGTTGGCGAGTTCCGCTCCCGTCCCAGCGCGCGTCACCGGTCCCGGTCAGCCTGATCCTGCGCAAGCACCAGCGCGGCCGGGCAGGAACGGACCCACGTCTGCCTGAGTTCCACCTGCCCGGCCACCAGGCGCCGGCTCACCCTGAGGCGCCCCGGGTCGGCGGGCTCGACGGCGTGCCCGGTGCCGATGCCGCTCAGTTCGCCACCTGTCCAGACCTTGTGCTTGCCGTGGATGGTTGCTCGTCCTATCTGCCCGCCGACCAGGCGAAGCAGCTGAGCAGGGCTCATTGGAAGAACGCATACCAGTGGGCCGATTGAACGCATACCTTTGGCCCTTACAGTCGGGCGCGACCTGCGGGAACGCCGCTTGGCACAGCGGTTCCCTGCATTTTGCTGATAAGGATGGGGTCAACCGCGTTGAGAGAGCTGGTCTGCCAGGCAGTGGCCAGCGCCACCGGCTTTCTGGCCTGAGCTGCCTTACCGGGACAACGCTGGCCTTCCGGCCGCCCAGACTACGGATCTGGGCCTCTCGCCCGGCATGCCGAGTCTGCGCATGGCGCCGGCAGGCCGCTAGACGCGCCAGTCCGGTTCAACCCGGTCCGGGTCGAACCGCGGCAGGTGCCGCTTGGGCGGGTTGATGACCAGGCCCCGGAGCGCCATCCGCACCACCCGCCGCTGCTCGTCCAGCGTCCACCGCTTCTGCCACGCCGTTCGTAGCTCCTTCTCGCCTTTCGGCAGGTCAACCAGGAACCTCGTTTGCGGCTGGCGAGCAAGCACCTCCTCGGCATCAGCGATCCGGGCGTCCAACTCGCGCCGTGCGACCAGGTACTCCGACTCCTCGATGATCCGCCGGACGTAGCGGTCCCGGGTCAGCTCGGCCAGCGCCCGCTTGTCCGCGTCGCGCTGGGCCGTCAGCGCCGACGTGTCCCCGTCCCACGCAAGCCGCGCTTGCAACGCATCGGCGAAGTCGGGGCTGCTCAACGCCGTGATGACCATCTCCCTCACGTACTTGTCCAGCTCTGGCGCGTCGATCCAGGTCTGCCCGCAGCCGTGATGGCTGAAGTCACGCTTGCAGGCGTACTTCGGCCGCTTGGCACCGGCCGAAGCACCAACAAGCGGCCGACCGCACTCCTCCCGGCCGCAAGCGGCAAAGCCACTGAGCAAGTAGGTCCGTGGGCGGCCTTGCCGTTTGCGGTCATCACGGGCAAACAGCTCGATCAGCCGCTTACGGGTCGTCTCGTCCAGGATCGCCGGCCAGGCGGCCGGGCCGAGCACCTCGCCGCGGTACTCCCGCAAGCCTGCCGTGCGGGGCGCGAGCAGCGCCCGCCGCAGGCTCGTGGAGCTCCACACCTTCCCCGCCGGCGTGACGATCCCTTGGGCCTGCCAGTCCCACAGGACCGCGTACAGGCCCTCGCCGGCAAGGACTCGCTCAGCCGCCTGGCGCAGCAGCGCCGCCTCGGGCTCCTTGACGGTCAGCTTGTCGGCCTCAAAGCCGAACGGCCGCCGCCCGCCGCCCTTCGGCCGGCCGGCTCGCGCCTGCTCCTCGAACTTGAGCCGCAGCCGCTCGGCCCGGTGCTCCGACTCGTAGCGGGCGATCGAGCCAAGCATTCGGAAGTGCAGCCGGCCCGATGGCGTAGCCAGGTCATGCTCGCCGGTCACGGTGGCGAGCTGGATGCCGTGCCGCTCGGCCAGCGCGATCAGCGCCTCGTTCTCGATCGGCTGGCGGGTGAGCCGGTCGGCGTGCCAGGCGACGACGACGTTGATCCGCCCAGCCTTGGCGTCGGCAAGAAGCTGCTCATAAGCCGCCCGGCGCTTGCCCGAGAATGCGCTTAGGTCGTTGTCCTCGTAGATCGGCTCGACGACCGTCCAGCCCTTGCGGTGCGCCAGCTCGCGGCAGGGCGGCACTTGCCGCTCGACCCCGAGCCGCTCCTTGGTGCCGTCCTCGCGGCGGACGTACGAGATGCGGGCGTAGATCCCGGCAGTGAGCTGCGGCTTCGGCATTGTGCTGGGATCGTACAGCTTCAGTCATACCTCAACAATCGTTCTTTAGAACGTCGTCCTAATGCTTACAGGAGTGCTTGAGCACAGAATGCCAAGGGCATTTCTCGCCGTGGGCCGCTTGCGCCGCCGCCTCCTTCTCTCGCGGGGATAGGATGCAGCGCCCGCCAGGACCAGGCCCCAGCCTGCTCCTGCCATGAAGACTGCCCACAGCTGCGTACCGGCCGTGGCCAGGCCAATGCGAGGAATAGTCAAATCCTGTGGATCGCTGGTCCCGCATGATCACGCGGCGACCTCGGTTCCGTTGTCTGCCTGGGTGTCCTCCTTGGGTCGCTCGACCAGCTTGCCCTTGTCGAACCGCGCTCCCGCCCGCACCAGCGCCACCAGCTGCGGCCCGTTGACCTTCCGCCAGCGCCCCTCGGCCGCCTCCAGCAGCTTGAACACCATCGCCAGCCCGGCGTC
>JBIOYL010000012.1:0-14108 GCA_044870185.1 Actinomycetes bacterium
GCCGGTCGCCCGGATGCGCCGCAGCGCCGCCCGGGCGACCTCGGGGGCCAGCTCCCGGGGATGCGAGGCGTGCGCCATGACCGCGAGCTGCCGCCCCGACCGCACCACCCGCTCGAACAGCCGGGCCAGCTCGCCGGCGTCGGGGTCGCCGACGAAGCGGTGCGGCCAGTAGGCGACCGCCTTGGTGCCGATGCGGATGGTCACGAGCGAGTCGAGCCGGGGGTCGAGCAGCGGCTCGAGGTAGCGGGCCAGCACCTCCGCCCGCATGGTCATCGGGTCGCCGCCCGTGATCAGGACGTCGGTGACCTGCGGGTGCCGCTCCAGGTAGGCGTGCAGCACCTCGGGGTCGTTGCAGGCCATCCTGAGGTCGGGCTCGCCGACGAACTGGGCCCAGCGGAAGCAGTAGGTGCAGTAGGCGTGGCAGGTCTGCCCCTGGCTGGGGAAGAACAGCACCGTCTCGTGGTACTTGTGCTGCAGGCCGCGAAGTGGCCGCCCGCCCGCCAGCGGGACGTTGAGGGAGAGCTGGCCGCCGGGATGCGGGTTCAGCTGCCGGCGGATGTCGTGCGCCTCGGCCGCGACGGTGGCCGGCGCCGCGCCGTCCCGCAGCAGCTTGACCATGCGCGCGAGGTCGTCGGGGGCGAGCATGGCGGCGGTCGGGAAGGTGAGCCGGTAGATCGGGTCGTGCTCGACGTCGTCCCAGTCGATGAGCTGGTCCACCACGTGCGAGTTGGTGCGGAAGGGCAGGACGGCGGCCACCGCCCGCATGACGAGCAGCTCCTGTTCGGAGCGGCCGCGAAGCTGCGGGATCTCGTGCAGGTTCCGCTCGGTGTAGGCCCGAAACGCCGGCGGCGGCAGGGCGGTGGCGTCCGGCCGGGCGACGGTGGTCGGCAGGGGCATGCGGGCGGCTCCGGGGGCGGCGTTGGCTGTGGGGGCGGGCGGGCGGCCGGCGCACGCGAACGCGCCGGGGATCTCCAGCGAACGGGAGACCTCCAGGCCGGCGCCGTCGTGGCGACCTGGCCGCCCGGGGTACTGTGGCATCCCGCGCAGCCAGGACGGCGCGCGCTCCCGCACGGCGGCCTTGAAAGTCGCTTGCGAAACGCTGACGATGTACGCACCACGAGCGTCGAGCCGGACGTGGGGCGCCAGATCCTCGACGCGGCCGAGCGCATGAGGAGCCGCATGGAGTTCAGGATCCTCGGGCCGCTGGAGGTCGAGGACGAGGGCCGGCTGCTGGAGCTCGGAGGCGACCGACAGCGCGCGGTCCTGGCCTCCCTGCTGCTGCACGCCAACCGGTTCGTGCCCAGCGACCGGCTCATCGAGGAGCTCTGGGGCAGCCCACCCCCGAAGGGGGCGCGCAACTCGCTGCAGAGCACCGTCTCCCGCCTGCGGGTGGCGCTGGCCGGCGGGCGGGCCAGGCAGGCCCCGTCCGGGCGGGCCGGGGACGCCGCGGGCGGGCGGGCCGGCGACGCCGGCGGGCGGCTCACCTCCCGCAACCGCTCCTACCGGCTGGTGGTGGAGCCGGACGAGCTCGACAGCCTGCGCTTCGAGCGCCTGGCCGAGGAGGGCCGCAAGGCGCTGGCCGACGCCGACGACGACCCCGCCCTGGCCTCGGCGACGCTGGGCGAGGCGCTCGCCCTGTGGCGCGGGGAGGTGCTGGAGAACCTCCGCCACGAGCGCCTGGACGAGGCCGCCATCGCCCGGCTGGAGCACCTGCGCCGCGGCGCCGTGGAGGCCAAGGCCGAGGCCGACCTGCGGGCCGGCCGGGAGGCCGATGTCGTCAGCGAGCTGCGGGCCGAGCTGGCCGGCGACCCGTTCAACGAGCGCCTGCGCCGCTCCCTGATGGTCGCGCTGTACCGCACCGGCCGGGCCGCCGAGGCGGTCGACGCCTACTTCGACTTCGCCCAGCTGCTCGCCGACGAGCGCGGCATGCGGCCGAGCCGGGAGCTGCAGCAGCTCCACCAGGACATCCAGCGCCAGCAGGACCCGGCCGACCACCGGCCGCGCCCGGCCCGCGCCGAGCGGGCGGCGGCCGGCATCCCGGCTGCCACGGCGGCAGATGGGAGCGCCACCCCCTCGGGCGCGATCTTCGTCGGGCGCGAGGCCGAGCTGGGGCGCCTGCGCGACGCGCTCGGGGCGGCCCGGGCCGGGCAGGGCGGCCTGGTGCTGCTCGGCGGCGAGATGGGGATCGGCAAGAGCCACCTGGCCCGCCGGCTCGCCGCCGACGCCGCCGCGGCCGGCCTGGACGCGCTCTGGGGCCGGGTCTGGGAGGAGGAGGGCGCGCCGGTCTACTGGCCCTGGGTGATGATCGTCCGTCAGCTGCTCGGGCAGCGCGACCAGGACTGGCTGCGCCAGCGCCTCGGGCCGGGCGCCGCGGTGGTGGCCCAGGTCTTCCCCGACGTGGCCGAGCGCCTGCCCGGGCTGCCCGAGCCGCCGCAGCTCGAGCCGATCCAGGACCGCTTCCGCCTGTTCGACACGTTCACCCGGTTCCTCAAGCAGGCGGTGAGCGACCGGCCGCTGCTGCTGGTGCTCGACGACCTCCACCGGGCCGACGTGTCGTCGCTGCTGCTGCTGCGCTTCCTGGCCCGTGAGCTGGCCGACGCCCGTCTGCTGGTGGTCGCCACCTACCGTGACGCGCGCGCCGACCAGAGCGCCGAGTTCGTGCGGGCGCTGGCCGAGCTGACCCGGGAGCCGGTCACCACCCGGCTGGTCCTGCAGGGCTTCGACCGGCCCGAGGTCGCCCGCTTCGTCGAGCTGGCCGCCGGGCTGGCCGTCCCCGACGGCTTCGTGGCCAAGCTGCACCACCGCACCGGCGGCAACCCGCTGTTCCTCAAAGAGGTCGTGCTGCCGCTGGCCGAGGGCCACGACCTGGCCGCCTTCGAACGCGGGCTGGACGAGTTCGTGCCCCAGGGCGTGCAGGAGGCGATCGAGCGGCGGCTCGCCTACATCCCCGACGACGCCCGCGACGTGCTGGACAAGGCGTCGGTCATCGGCCAGCAGTTCACCCTCGAGGTGCTCGCCGAGGTCGCCGGGCTTGCCCACGACCGGCTGCTCGAGCTGCTCGACGAGGTGATCGCGCTCGACTACGTCGCCCCCGCCATCGGGCTGGGCGACCACCGCTACCGCTTCGCCCACGTGCTGATCTGCGACGCTCTGTACCGGCGGCTGCCGAGCGCCCGCCGCGCGGCCCTGCACCAGCGGGTGGGCGAGGCGCTGGAGCAGGTCTACCGCGGCGACCTGGACTCGCGCGCCATCGAGCTCGCCCACCACTACCTGAAGGCGGCCGGCGAGGATGGCAGCCCCTCCTCGCTCCACTACCTCCAGCTCGCCGGCGAGCGCGCCCTGGCCGCGCTGGCCTACGAGGAGGCCGTGCGGCTGTTCGAGGCCGCGCTGGAGCAGCCGACCGAGCGGGCACGCCGCTGCGAGCTGCTGCTCGCCCTGGCCCAGGCGCAACTGAAGGCGGGCGGCGCGCAGCGCGCCCGCGCCACCTTCCTGCAGGCGGCCGACACGGCCAAGGCGCTGGCCGACCACGCCCGCTTCGCCCGCGCCGCCCTCGGGTTCGGCGACCAGCTGTCCGACTTCGGCCTGGTCAACCAGCAGCTCATCGAGCTGCTGGAGGAGGCCCTCGACGGGCTCGGCGAGCACGCGCCGGCCCTGCGCGCCCGCGTGCTGGCCCGCCTGGCCGAGGCCCTGTACTGGGTCGACCCGGCGGCGCGGCCGGGGGTCGTCGAGCGGCGCGCGGCGCTCAGCGCGGACGCGGTCCGGCTGGCCCGGCGGGCCGGCGACCCCGACGCGCTCGCCGCCGCGCTGCACGGCCAGTGCTACGCCACCTGGAGCCCCGCCAACGCCGAGCAGCGCCGGGGGCTCGCCGCCGAGCTGCAGCAGGCGGCCGACAGCGCCGGCAACCGGCAGATGGCGCTGGTCGGCCGGATGTGGAGCGTGCTCACCGACCTCGAGCTGGGCGACGTGCAGGCGGCCGACGCCGAGATCGACGCGTACGCCGGCGAGGCGGAGGCGCTCGGCCAGCCCTTCCTGCTCGCCTGGCCGACGCTGTGGCGGGCCACCCGGGCGATGCTGCAGGGCCGGTTCGCGGCCGCCCAGGAGCTGAACCGCCAGGCCCTCGCGCTCGCCGAGCGGGCGCCGGACCGGACGCTGATCGACAACGCGGCCACCCTGCAGCAGTGGTTCCTCGACGACGAGCGTGGCCGGCGGGACGCGCTGGAGGGCGGGCTGGAAGGCTTCGCGGACCGGTTCCCTGGCTTCCCCTCCTGGCGGCTGCCGCTGGTGCTCATGCGGCTGGCGGCCGGGGAGCCGCAGGCCGCCCGCGCCGAGCTGGACCGGTTCGCCAGCGAGGGCTTCGGCCGGCTGCGGCCCGACGCCAACTGGCTGGCCACCACGACCCTGCTCGCCGAGATCTGCGCCGCGCTCGGCAACACCGACCACGCGCCCGCGCTGTACGAGCTGCTCGCCCCCTTCGGCGAGCGCTGCGTGGTGGTCGGCTTCGCCGCCGTCTGCCGCGGCTCGGTCTGCTTGCAGCTCGGCCAGCTCGCCGCGCTGCTCGGCCGCTGGGAGCTGGCCGAGCAGCACTTCTCGGCGGCGCTGGCCACAGCCGAGCGCATCGGCGCCCGCCCGGCGCTCGCCCACACGCGCTACCGCTGGGCGCGGGCGCTGCTCGCCCGCGGACGCGGGGACGACCGGGCACGGGCCCGCGAGCTGCTGGCCGCCGCCGGCCACCAGGCCGCCGAGCTCGGCATGGCCGGCCTGGCCGCGGAGGTCGCCTCCGCGCTGGGGGCCGCGCACGCGGACGGCTGAGGCCGGCCGGGCTGCCGCGCCGTGCGGCGGCGCCGGCACAATGGTCCCATGTGGGCCTGGAGCACGAGCACCGGCGTGCCCCGCGGCGGTGGGTCACGCCGCGGGGGGTCGCAGCCGCCCTTCCGGCTGCTCGCCGTCGTCCAGGCGGCGCACGCCGCCGGTGACGCGCTCGTCGCCGTCGCCCTGGCGAACACCCTGTTCTTCTCGGTGCCCCTGGGTGAGGCACGCAGCAAGGTCGCCCTGTACCTGGCGCTTGCGCTGGCGCCGTTCGCGGTGCTGTCGCCGCTCGTCGCGCCCTGGCTCGACCGGCGCCGCGGGTCCTACCGGGCCGCGATCGTGGCCGCCATGATCGGCCGGGTGGTCCTGGCGATCCTGCTGTCGAGCCGCACCGACCGCCTGTACCTGTATCCGCTGGCCTTCGGTCTGCTGGTGCTGTCGCGCGTGCACGGCGTGAGCCGCAGCGCGCTGGTCCCCGACGCCCTGCCGCCGGGCCGGTCGCTGATGTGGGCCAACGCCCGGCTGGCGGTCATCTCGGTGGCCGGCGGCACGCTCGGCGGCGGTCCCGCCCTGGCCCTGACCCACTGGGTCGGGCCGAGCGCCGCGCTGTGGACGGCGGCGGCCACCTTCGGCGTCGGGGCGCTGGTGGCCGTGCGGCTGCCGCCCGGCGGGACGGGTGACCGGCCCGAGCCCCGGGCGGGGAGCGAGGGGGCTCTGCGCACACCCCGGGTGGGGAGCGGGCGGACCCCGCTCACGCCCCGGCCGGGGGTGGAGGCCAGGTGGGCTGGGCGCACGGACCGGCCGCGGGTGGGGAGCGGGCGCGCCCTGCTCACGCCCCGGCTGCTGGCCGGCGGCGTCGCCATGACCACCCTGCGCGGTACGGTCGGCTTCACCACCTTCCTGCTCGCGTTCCTGCTCAAGACTCAAGGGGAGGGCGGCCGGGCGCTGGTGATCGTGGTGGTCGCCGCCGGCGCCGGTGCGCTGGTGGGATCGCTGGCCGCCCCGGCGCTGCGCGCCGTGCTGCGCGAGCTGCCGCTGCTCTATGCCGCGCTCGCGGTCGCCGGCGTGCCCGCGCTGTGGGCGGCCAGCCACTTCACGGCGACCCGGGCCGCCGTCCTGGCCGTCCTGGTCGGCCTGGCCGCGGCGGCCGGCCGGGTCGCCTTCGACAGCCTCGTCCAGCAGGACGCCCCCGAGCAGGTGCGGGCGCGTACCTTCGCCAGGTACGAGACGATCTTCCAGCTCGCTTGGGTGCTGGGCGCCGGCCTGGCCACCGCGGTCCCGTTCGGCCCGGTGCCGGGGCTGTGGACGCTGGCCGGCCTGTGCGTGGCCGGCGTCGCCCTGGCCGCGTCCCCGCCCCTGCGCGGCCGCGTGGCGGGCGTGGCGCTGGCCGGGCTCGTGACGGTTGGCCGCGGCGCCGCCGCCGGGCTGCGCTCGGTCCCGGCCCGCCTGCGGCGCCGGCTGCGCCGGGACCGGGACGGCTGAGGCGTCAGTCGGGGATGTGCGCGTCTGCCCGCCGGTCCTGCCGGGCCGAGTAGGGCAGCTCCATCGGCCACTGCCAGGGTGGGCTGACCAGCGGCGTGCAGCCGAGCCCCGCCATCGAGTCGTCGCCGCGCTGGCGGGCGAGCTGGAGGTAGACCCGCAGCAGGCCGGCGGTCGCCCGGGCGTCGCCAAGCGCCGTGTGCGCGCCGTCCAGCGGCACCCCCGCGTCGGCGCAGCAGTCGGCCAGCCGCCAGCTGTCGAGCCGGCGGCCGAGCCGCTTGGCCAGCTGCTTGGTGCACAGCGTCGGCATGGGGGGAAGCTGCACGCCGAGGCGCTCGTACTCCGCCTGCAGGAAGGCCAGGTCGAAGGCGACGTTGTGGCCGACGACGACCGTGCCGAGCAGCCGGGCGGCGACCGCCCGGGCGACCTGGGCGAAGGTCGGCGCCCGGCCCAGGTCGGCTGGGGTGATGTGGTGGATGTGGGCGGCTCCGACCGGGCCGCCCGACTGGACCAGGGTGGCGTACTCGTGCCGGATCTCACCGGCCGCCGTCGTCCGCACGATGGCCAGCTCGAGGATCCGGTCCTGGTGCTGGGGGAAGAACCCGGTCGTCTCGACGTCGACCACGGCGTAGGCGGCGGCTCGCATCGGCTCGTCCTCACATGACGCTCTGGCGCCGCGACGATACCGCCCGCCTGGGACATCGCCGGCCGGGCCGTCGTGCCGGACGGCTTGCACCATGCGGCGGGCGCGGTGAAGGGCCCGTCGGTGAAGGCCATTCGTCTTCTCCGGATTGGGCTGGTGGGCACTACCCGCGAGATCGCCGCCCGCTTGAGTAGGACGCGAAAACGAGCAACGATCTGCCCTGGATCGGGACGGCGGAACGGCCGTCCGGCTGGGGCGGGGAGGACGAGATGGTAGCGCGCAGTGACTACGTCGAGGTCGAGGACGCGCCAGCGGCGCACTGGCTGTTCGCCTCGAAGGCGGCCGCGTGGATCTGGCTGGTCGCCCGGCTGTGGCTGGGCTACGAGTGGCTCCACTCGGCATGGGAGAAGGTCAGCACGCCGGCGGCACGGCAGGCGTGGTGGAACACGGGCAAGGCGCTGAAGGGCTTCGCCGCCGCGGGGATCGCGTCGTCCAAGGACCCCACCCACCCGCAGGTCGCCTACAGCTGGTGGGTCAACTTCCTGCAGTGGGTGTCCGACAACGCCTCCTGGATGGCCAAGCTGGTCGTGATCGGCGAGTTCGCGATCGGCGCGGCCCTGGTGCTCGGCCTGTTCACCGGGATCGCGGCCTTCCTTGGGGTGATCCTGAACTTCAGCTTCGTGTTCTCCGGCTCGGCAGGCGTCAACCCGGCCTTCATCATCGTGGGGCTGCTCCTGGTGCTCGCCTGGCGGAACGCAGGCTGGATCGGCCTGGACCGCTACGTGTTGCCGCGGTTCGGCACACCGTGGCAGCGGCAGATGGCGACGCAGCGTCGATCAGCCGGCTGAGCCGGCCGCCGCGTGGCGGCAGCGTGCACGGTGGCCGGGGAGCCGGCCGGCTCCCCGCCACCGCGTCGTGCCTGCCGCCCCGCCCGGGCGGGTATCGTGGCCCGTCAATGTCGCCCCGGCGGGCACGCGCCCGGGTGGGCGTCGCCGCCCGGCAGGCGCGCCCCCGGGTGGGCGTCGCCGCCCGGCAGGCACAGTAAGATGCTTCCTCATGACAGCGTCCGAGGAGCGTGGTGCCCGTCCACGCCACCGGCCGCGGCCAGGCGGTCGCCTGCTCGGGCTCGTCCTCGTACTTGTGATGGGTCTTGCCGGCTGCGGCCGGTCACCGGCCCGGCCAGCCCCGGCGGCCCGCCCGGCTCCGGCGTCGCGGCCCGCGCCGCCGGCCGCCGCGCCGGGACGGACCGCCGACGTCGCGCCTGCCCGGGTGGCCAGGGCCCAGGCGGCCTGGGCGACCAGGGACGTCGGTGTCTGGTCGGAGCCGGGCGGGGGCGAGCTGACCGGCACCTTCGCGGCCCGCCAGCCGTGGGGCGACCCGACCGTCTTCCTCGTCCTCGAGCGGCGGGCGGCCCAGCCCGGCGGCACGTGGTATCGGGTGCTGCTGCCGCGACGCCCCAACGGGTCGACCGGCTGGATCCGGGGCGACCGGGTGCGGCTGGTGTCACTCGCCTACCAGGTGGAGGTCGACCTGGCCGCCCGGAGCCTGCGCCTTTTCCGCGATGGCCGGCTGGTCGGCCGCTTCCCGGTCGCGATCGGCGCGCCGGCGACCCCCACCCCGACGGGCCGGTTCTTCGTCGCCATCAAGCTGCGCCCGCCCCAGATCTCCCCGGTGTTCGGGGCATGGGCGCTTGGCCTGTCCGGCTATTCGGACGTGCTCGACCAGTTCGGCACCGGCGACGGGCAGATCGCCCTGCACGGCACCGCCGACGTCTCGGTGCTTGGTCGGGCCGTCTCCCACGGGTGCGTGCGCCTGGACAACCGGGCCATCACCACCCTGGCCGCCCTGCTGCCGCTGGGCTCGCCGGTGACCATCCACGCCTGAGCCGGTCAGGCCGTGCCGGCACGGCCCGTGCCGGCCAGGCCCGCGCCGGCGAGGCCTGGGGGATACCGGCCCCGGCTGGCGAAGTCCGTGCACGACGTCGGCTGGGCGTCGTTGGTGGCCATGCTGGAGTACAAGGCCGCCCGAGCCGGACGGACCTTCGGCCGTATCGACCGGTACGCGCCCACGTCGCAAACGTGCTCGACGTGTGGCCGGCTCGACGGCCCCAAGCCGCTGAAGGTCCGGTCATGGGCCTGCCCCTGCGGGGCGATCCGCGATCGGGACGTCAACGCGGCGATCAACGTGTTGGCCGCCAGACGGGCGGACAACGCAAACGCCTGGGGAGCGCGGAGAAGACCGGCAGCGATGCCGGCGCCGTGCTGTGAAGCAGGAACCCGCTCGGGCGTTGCGCGTTCCGCGCGCAGCGCGGAGAGAATCGCCGTCCTTTACGGCGGCGAGGACGTCAATTGGAGGCGTCGTGCCGGCACCGCTGGCTGGCCAGCGTGTAGGCCTTGAGCGCGTCGTCCAGCCGGCGGTCACGCACGTTGGCGGTCAGCAGGGCGATGGTCTGGTCACCACGGGTGGCCGTCTCCAAGCAGGACCGCGGCACCACCGTCCGGACCACGGGCTGGGGGACGATGCGGGTGACGATCGAGGTCGGCGGAGGGGCGCCGCGGGTGACGATCGAGACGGGCGGGGCGGCGGCGGCAGGCCTGGGCCTGGCCACCACCCTCCCGAGCAGCATGCCCACGCCAACCGCGGCCCCGAGCGCCAGCATGCCGAGCACCAGCAGCCGCCTCGACCACCGGGGCCGTGCCTTCTCACCAGCGCCGGTCAGGCCTGCCGGGAGGGCCGCCGGTCGGGCCCGCGCCTCCCCGGCAGCCTGGGCAGGCGCGACGCGGGCCGCCGGCACAAGGGCGGCCCCGTCGTCGAGCTCGGGGTCGCGTTCCGCATGGGCGGACGGGCTGAGCTCGTTCCTGGCGGGCGCATCGGCCCCCCCGTCACCCCCGAGGACGGCGAACCGGTCGTCCCGGGGTGGACTCGCCAGGGTTCGGACGTTCTTGAACTGGGCCGGCAGGCGACGACCTGCCGCGTGGAACGATCGGCGGATGTCCTCGAGCTCGCGAGCGGTGGAGTCATCAGCGGTGGGGTCATCGTGGTCTGGAGGCATGACATCCTCCTCCTCCATGCCGGTCAGCGGACGAGATGACCTGCCCGGCGGCGGGTGGCGGCCAGCAGCAGTCCACCCAGCAGCAGCGCCCCGGTGCCAAGGGCGCCCAGCAGCGAGATCCTCGACCCGGTGAAGGGCAACGACGAGGCCATCTCCTTGCACATGAGCGGCGCGGTGAAGCGGCTGTGGGCCGCCAGCACGAGCTCGGTGCCGCCCTTGTTGTAGACGGCCCCTTCCAGGGACGGATGCCGGCCCAAGTCGACGGGGAAGCTGTGTGAGAAGTTGCCGAGCTGGTCGGTCTTGACGAACGTGGGATTGGGGATGACCCGCTGGCCGGTGCGCACGTCACGGATCGCGATCGGCAGTGTGGCGTTTGCGTCCAGGCCCTTGCCGGACACGTCGACCTGGTCGCAGCGATGGCAGGTCATGATGAACGCCTCGGCGCCCTGTACCGGGACGGCGACGGCCAGAAAGAGCAACACCAGCCCGAGCAGTAGCAAGAGCTTCCTCGACAACGAACCCTTCCCCCCTTGGCGACGATCCACGGTGGTTCCGCGGACGGTGGTCTGGCGGCATGGCGGCCTGCGTTTGGACGGCAGGGACGGTCGGCGGCCCAGCGTGCTCGTGGGTGGTCGGCATAGCGTCTCCTTCGGCCTTGGTGCAGGGCGCGGCCGGAGCGTCTCCCGACTGGCGCGGGCCACCGCCGATGGACGGCGCTCGATCTTGGTCGCTGGGTACGACGTCGACCGGCTGCTGCAGCGCATGCCGTTGGGATCGGCGATGGTGAACGCCCGAGGGGAGACGCTGGCTGACAGCGGGCAAGCTTATTGACAAGCCCGGCCTGCAGGCAAATCCAGGCCCAGGGTCGCCACAGAGATTCGGTCGTTGCTAGCAGATATCCTGATCCGCTTGATCCACACAATTTCGACAGCTTAGTATTCCTACTGATTTAGATACGCAGGTCTAATTGATTAGATATTTCAATTTGTTCATAGATCGCCTGGTACTCCTGGTTCCCATCCTAAAGGAGCTTCGCTCCTTCCAGCGACGTCCCGTGCGGCGCACGCCAGGATCTGCTCGCCGTCCTACCGGGTGAGGTCGTCGTGCATCTGGACGCACCCGTCCCGCGCCGTCTGGTCCACGGCCGATGCGGCCTGACCTCGCCAGCGCTCGCCAGCTCGGGTGCTGGCCCGCCACAACCTGTTCCTGCTGCTGCGCGATCGCCTGGGTCATGCCCGGCTACTGGGCTATGGCCGGCTACCATGCCGCCCTCACCGGCCAGTCGGCCACCCTGGCTGCTGCAACCCTGCGGCGTCCTGCTGGCGATCGCGGTCGCCGCCGCCGCGCTTGCCGCCACCGGGACCAGCCACGCGCGAGGGCGGAACCGGCACCTGTAGGCCACCGCTGGATTCCTCACCCAGCGTGGCGGGTGGAGCATGTCCTTTGGGGTTTCGCCCTTCGGCGGCGCGGCGGCCGAGCCGCGGCCTGTGCTGGTCCAGAGGGCTCCGATGCAACTGCTGGGCGAGAGTGGTCTATCCGGAACTGCCGGGGCTGGATCGTGGGATCGCACCACGGCACTTGGTTGACCATCGGTGACCACGGCGTCCAACGCTGGATCCTGGCAGGTCCGGCGGAGTGGGGCTCACGGCTTGTCGGGAACGATCCACCACTTGGGTTGGGTCGCTGGTTCGAGGCATTCACGCACTGGCGGCGTGCGGTGCTTCACGCCCGGCGAATCCCTGCGGCGAGGCTGCCGCTGACGGCCACCGCGTCAACTCTCACTTCAGCTACCGGCCACGAGACCTTCTGGCTACCACATTTCAGGTTGTCAGCGGCGGGCACGACCAGGGCGATGACCAACAACAGGACGACGACCATGGTTGTCGGCGGGGCCGCGGCCCCTGCCGGCGACGCCCGTGGGGTTCAGAAACCTCGGCCGCGGACGCTGAGCAGCGGGGACCCGAGTCGGAGACAATCGGCCAATGGCCCTGTCCTTCCTCTACCTCATGGCGCGCTGGCCTGTCGGCATGCTGCTCAAACGCCTCCGCAGCGACCACGCCAACAACGTCGAGATCGCCGTGCCACGCCACCAGCTCGAGGTGCTGCGCCGCCAGGTCAAATGGCCCGAGTTCCGACCCGCCGATCGTGCGCTCCTTGCGGTGCTGCGCCGAGCGCTTCCCCGCGGGTGCTGGTCGACCTTTCTGGTGATGCCGGATACGATCCTGCGGTGGCACCGCCGGCTGGTTGCTTCGTCGTGCAGGCGGCCAGGCGAGCGCGGCCAGGATGATGGCGACGATGGGGTTCATAGCGTCCTTCCCCACGGGTGATCGTCTGGGAACAGCACGCGGTCGAAGGCCGGCTCCCAGTGGCAGCGGCAGGTGCAGCGGATCTCGGCAGGCGTGCCTTCCCAGCTGCCGGGGCAGTCGTCATGTCGGCCGTCCCGGCAGGTCGTGTCGGTGTAGGTCAGGAGCATCAGTCCCCCCTCTGCCTCGCGTGCGCCTGGCAGCGCCAGCCGCTCCTGTTGCTCGTGGGCCAGGGCAGCCCGGTGGGCGTCGTCATCCCAGCGCCTGTCGTCGTGATCGTCGCGGCCGAAGGTTGCATTTTCGTAGAGCTTGCGGCGCAGCTTGGGCACCATCCGCTCGCCTCACGTCGGGCAGGATCCCCTCCCGCCTCGAACCTCGCCAGATCCCTTGTAGGCTCCCGCCGTGGAGGAGGTGACACCGGTCAGCCACGACGCACTATCGGAGGCCAAGAACAAGGCCGCCAGGGCGACATCCTCGGGGGTTCCCAGCCGCCGCAGCGGGATTGCCGCCGCCATCTTCCCCCGCCACTCCTTGGGCGCCACCCGCTCGGTCCGCTCGGTCAGGATGGTGTGGGGGGCCAGGCAGTTGGCCCGAACGCCATGGGGGCCGGCCTCGCTGGCGACCTGGCGGGTGAGCATGACCACCCCTGCCTTGGCGGCCATGTATGGCGCCGGGGCGCCCAGCCCGGGCAGGCGGGCTGCGCTGGAGGCCATGGTGACGATGGCGCCCCGGCCACGCTGGATCATGCCGGGTAGGAAGCTCTTGAGGGTCAGGAAGGTGGCGGTGAGGCTGCCGTCCAGGGTCGACTGCCAGTCGTCGTCGGAGATCTCGGCGACCGGTCCGGGCCGGGCCCGCCCGCCGCCCACGAAGGCGGCCAGCACCTCGGCCGGGCCGAGGTCCCGCTCCACGACCTCGCGCAACCGTTGGACCGCGGTCGGGTCGGTGCAGTCGCCGGCCACCCCGATCGCCTGGCCGCCGCCGTCGCGGATGGCGTCGACTACGGCCTGAATCCTGGCCTGGTCGCGGCCGTTGACCGCCACCTTGGCGCCATTGGCGGCGAGCAGCTGGCACGTGGCCGCGCCGATCCCACCGGACCCGCCGGTGACGACCGCGACCTTGCCGGCCAGGTCCGGATAGACGGGAAGCTTGTCGCTGGCGTGCATCTACGTCTCCTCCAGAACTCCTGAACTGCTGCTTCGTGGCCTTCCAAGTGAAAGGGGTCAGGTCAGGTCAGGTCAGGGCTCGGGCGCTACCAGCAGCGTGCCGACCAGGCCGAAGATGGCCACCCCGAGCGGGACGTGCACGGCGACCTGGCCGGTCATGCCCAGCACGCTCTGGACCAAGACCGGCAAGAGCAGTCCCAGGCTGGCGATGGCCAACCAACCCGATCCACGGCCTCGCCGCCACACCAGGACGATCAGAACCACCTGCAAGAGGGCCAGCAGCGGCAGCAGCATGCCGTTGATGGCATGCCAGTCGCGCTAGGTGTCGCCTCCGTCTACGAACGGGCCGTCGAGGACGGCTTGGGCGAACACCGCTACGGCGAGCAGCCAGAGCACCACATGCATGGCGCGCCTGATCCCTGGTTGCCGCACGTCGGTCGCGGGCCGGTCGCGTTGTGAGCTTGAAGTGCTGTTCACGGTCATACTGCTACCTCCTTGCGCATCGGGACGGTTAGCGTTGCTGTGATCGCAGCGCGCGGTCAGCCGGCGGTGGCGAAGACCTGTCCGCTCCGGTCCTGCGTGGGCCGGGCGGCGCTGCGCAGCCGGCGCAGCGCCACGAGGTGCAGCGCGATCGCCAGCGGCACCGCCGTGGTCGGGACCAG
>JBIOYL010000013.1:0-2138 GCA_044870185.1 Actinomycetes bacterium
CAGCCCCGGCGGCAGGTGCTCCAGCAGGAACTCAAGCGAGGCGTGCACCGGCTGGGCGTCGATCAGGTGGTAGTCGTCCAGAACGAGCACCACTTCGCCCTCCTCGGGTTCGGCGGCCAGCTCGTTGATCAGCGCCGTCACCAGCCCCTCAAACGACGGCGGTGACGGCGGGCCCAGCAGCCCGGCGACCCGCTCGGCGATCCCCGGTCGCACTCGGTCCAGCGCGGCGACCACATGCCGCCAGAACCGCGTCGGGTCGTTGTCGCCCTCGTCCAGCGACAGCCAGGCGACCGGCCACCGACGGCGCCCACTCCAGTCGGCCAGCAGGCTCGTCTTGCCGAACCCGGCCGGCGCACAGACCAGCACCAACCCGCGGGCCAACGCCTCATCGAGCCGGTCCACCAGGCGGGGGCGGGGCACCATGCCCGGTTGCGGGCGCGGCAGATGCAGCTTGGTGGCCAGCAGGACATCCTGCTGGGACGCGACCACCTTGGGTGGGGTGGTCGCCGGCGGCTCAGCCATCGGTGTCCTACACGCTCAGCGCCTCCAGCGATCCTCCCGACTCGTCGCTGGGTCGGCTCATTGTAATAGCTGGCTGAACGATCGCCGCCGCGGCGTGGGCGGTCACGTGTGCGGCCACCACCGACGGACTGCTCCACGCCGTCAGCCGCGGCGGCCCGTCCCGGCAGCACCTTCGTGCTGACGGTCGCTCCGGAAGACTCCACCCCACAGGTACACCTTCGGGTGACGACCACAGCAACCTCGGCCCCTACCGTCCCCGCAGAGCCAGTCCCAACCACGACCGGGCGCCTCGTGAACCGAGGCCCACCGGTGGCGAGCGGGCCGAGGAGCTGACCGATGAAACGCATCCGCATCCAGCGGCCCAAGGCCCGGCGGCAGCGCCCCAGGGGAGGTCCTTGCGCCCGACCCGCGAGACCCAGAGGTCCTGCGCGCCAAGGCGCTCGGCCGCTCCACCCATCCCACCAGGAGGTGACGAGCAAGTGATGGTGCCCGCCAGGAGCAGCTTCGCCCGGAGTGGAGCTACAGCGCCTGGCTCGCGGCCGCGCCCGACGCCCACGGGCACGGTGACGGTCTTGCGGCTTGTACAGCTGGTTGCTGGAGGAGGGAGCTAACCGTGAACGTCACACGCACACATGAACATGGCGCCGAGCAGGATACCCGAGGGCGTCTACGGACCATCGCCAAGACGACCGCGCTGACCGGCGGGCCGGGGTTCCTGCTGGGCGTGCTGCTGCACCCAGCACGCGACGGGGCAGGCATCGCGGCGGTCGGCCAGCTGTATGGGATCACCCATGGCCTGGAGGCCATCAGCCTGCTGCTGCTGGCGGTCAGCCTGGTCAGCAGCTACGTCCTGGACGCAGAGCGGTTCGGCCGCAGCGGAGTGCCGGCGTTTCTCACCGCGGTGGTCGGCACGCTGTTGTGGTTTGGGCTCATCGCCGTGGACGGCACCCGCAACCCGGTGACGGCGAAGTACGCGCCCGACATCGTGCACACCACCGCCGATCTGGACGCGGGCGCTGGGATCATCTCGCTGCCGGCGCTGCTGGTGTTCGCCATCGGGTACGTGCTGCTGGCGCTGCTGCTCACCCGGCACGGAATCAAGTGGCCGGGGCTGCTGGTGGGGGTCGGCGCGGTGGTGTACTGGAGCGGGTCGATCCCCCTGTTCTTCTTGGGACCGAAGTCGCCGCTCAGCCAGGTCCTTGAGGTCGCCGGCGCGGTGCCTTTCGCGCTCGGGTTCGTCCTACTAGGGCGGCGCTGGGGGCAGGCTGAGCCGCAGCTCGACCACCCGGCCTCCAGCACCCACCAGCCGGCGGGCAGGTGAGGTTCCCGGTGGCGTCCCTGCCCCTCCCGCCTGGTGGCGCAAAGGAGTCCCTCATGCAAGCCCCCACCATCTCCATCCCTCGGCTGCGCGCGGCCGCGAACGGTCGGGTGATCGTGCCCGGCGACACCCGCTACGACCAGACCCGCACGGTCTTCTACGGCGGGTTTGACCGCCGACCGGCGGCGATCGTGCGAGCGGCGGATGCGACCGATGTCGCGCGGGTGGTGCAGTTCGCCCGCGAGACCGGCCTGGAACTCGCCGTCCGCAGCGGCGGCCACAGCCTCGCCGGCCACAG
>JBIOYL010000014.1:0-5052 GCA_044870185.1 Actinomycetes bacterium
CCGAGGCGACGCCTGGCACGCCCGGGACGCCGGGGGCGGCGCCCGGCGCGCCCGAGGCGCCCGTCACGCCGGAGGCGGCGGTCGGCATGGTCGGGTCCAGGCCACCGCGGCCGGCCCCGATGGCGTCGATCTCCTCGATGAACCCGATCGCGCCGCCCTCGGTGCGGGCGAGCCTGCGCAGCGCCCTGAAGTAGGCGCGGATCCTACGCGCGGTCATGCCGTACCACATCGACTGGAAGCTCGTGGCCGACACGAACAGGAACGGCACCCCGGCGTGGCGGGCCATCGCCTTGGCCATGTGGGTCTTGCCGGTGCCCGGCTGCCCCTCGAACAGGATGCCGCGGCGCGGGTTGCCGCCCAGCGCCTCCCGGAAGGTGGCGTAGCCGAGGAACAGGTTCAGGGTCTTGACCACCTCGTCGCGCACGGCGTCGAGCCCCTTGACGTCGTCGAGGGTGACGTCGAGCTGCTCGGGGCGGTAGAGCAGGTGCGGGGAGCGGCCCTGGCCGAGCATAGGCAGGAGCATGACGAGCGCGATGAGCCCCACCACGGCCACGAACGGCAGCGCCAGCAGCGTCTCCTCGCCAAGGTGCAGCCCGGCCAGGGGGTTGACCGGCCGGTGGGTGAGCACCCGCAACCAGGCGTAGCCGCAGGCGATCCACAGGGCCACGGCCACCCGCAGGAGCCGCTGCTGGCGCCGGCGCTCCCGCGCCTGGCCGACGTCGATGTCCGCCGCGCGCAGCACCACGTCGCCACCGAGGACGCTGCTGACCGTTCGTGGAGCGGCGGCGGGCTGGTCGGGCTTGCGGGCCTGCGCGGCATGTCGTCTCGCCACATCGCCCTCCCGAAGGTCGGGACCGGTCGCCGGGCCGAGGGGTCGGTCCCCCGGAGCGTTCCGCGTCCAACCGAGTGGTCGGCTCCCCGGAGCGTTCCCACGTCCAACCAGAGTAAGCCAGCAGGCCACGATTCGAGGACCGTGACCACTACACTCCAATATGACCGCGCCGCCGACCGCCGACGAGGAGGAGCCATGGCGCTGCTGGACGACGCCGCGATCGAGCAGGGTCTCGACGAGCTGCCCGGCTGGGAGCGACGCGGCAACGAGATCGTGAAGACCTACCGGTACGCCGACTTCGCCGCCGCGATCGCGTTCGTGAACCGGGTGGCCGAGGTCGCCGAGACGGCCGGCCACCACCCCGACATCGACATCCGCTGGAACAAGGTGACCCTGGCCCTGTCGACCCATGCGCAGGGCGGCCTCACCCGGCACGACTTCGACCTGGCCAGGCGGATCGACGCGCTCGACGCGACCGGCTGAGGCGGCGCGCCCGCGATGAAGGACGTCGGGCTGGTCGGCCTGCCGCTGGTGGGCAAGACGACGCTGTTCAACGCCTTGACCCGGGCCGACGTCCCCATCGGCGGCGCCGCCTCCAGGGCGAGCGTGGCCGCCGTGCCCGTCCCCGACCCGCGCGTCGACACCCTGGCCGAGCTCGAACGCTCCCGCAAGCGGGTCTTCGTGCAGGTGCGCTTCGTGGACGTGGCCGGGCTGTCGGGCGGCGCCAAGGGCGGCGGGCTGGCGCCCCAGGGGCTCGGCGCGCTGCGCGAAGCCGACGCGCTGGCCATGGTCCTGGCGGATTTCACCGAGGGCGCCGATCCGGTCGCGGCGGCCGCCGAGCTCACCCTTGAGCTGGCCGTCGCCGACCTGGCCAGCATCGCGGCCGCCGCCGACAAGGCCGCCAAGAAGGCGCGGGCCGGGGTGAAGGGCGGCGAGCTGGAGGCGCGGACGCTGGCCCGCGCCCGCGACCTGCTGGACGCCGGCAGCCCCCTGCGGGCGGCCGCCTGGGAGCCGGCGGAGCGCAAGGTGCTGCGCAACTTCTCGCCGCTCACGCTCAAGCCGACGCTCGCCATCGTCAACCTCTCCGAGGACCGGGCCGGCGAGGCGGCCGCGCGGGCGCAGGCGGTCGAGGCGGCGCTGCAGGTGCCGACCGTCGCCCTGCCGGGCGCGCTGGAGGCGGAGGCGGCCGAGCTCGACCCGGCCGAGGCGGACGCCCTGCTGGCCGCGTACGGGATCGAGGCCGGCGGGCTCGACCAGGTCGTCGGCGCGGCCTGGCGCCTGCTGGACCTGGTGACGTTCCTCACCACCGGTGCGGATGAGACACGGGCGTGGGAGCTGCGCCGGGGCTCCACCGCGCCTGAGGCGGCCGGGCGTATCCACTCCGACCTGGAGCGCGGCTTCATCAGGGCGGAGGTGATCGCCTACCACGACCTGGTCGCCGCGGGTGGCTGGGAGGCGGCGCGCAGCAAGGGCCTGCTGCGCAGCGAGGGCAGGGGCTACGTCGTCCGGGAGGGCGACTGCCTGCACATTCGCTTCAACGTGTGACGCCGGCCCGGCGGGTGGGGCCGGGCTGTGCACGGCCGCGCGCGGGCAGGCGGGAATGGTGGAAACTGCTCTGGTCGCGCTCGACCCCCGGCCGACTCCCGTCCTTGGGCGCTCCACGCCGCCGCCGGCGCGAGCAACGCCGGTTGGCCGCTAACGCCTGGTTGGCTGCTTTCCGAGGAGCCTGGGGCCGTCTCGGGCGCCGACCGTGGTGACCGCGACGAAGCGGGGAGACGCATGGACCTCGGGGCGCTCGCCCAGACGCTGGCACAGACCCTTGCCGGCGCGGCGGCCGCGCTGGCCGGCGGCTGGCTGGTGGGACGGCAGCAGGAGCGGGCCCGGCAGGCGGCCGCCCGGGAGCGCAGGCGGGAGCGCGCAGCCGAGACGCTCGGCCCCCTCCAGGCGCTGCTCAGCGCGGCCGACCCCGACCGGCTCGCCTTCAGCGCCGACCCGGTCCGCTCCGAGCGGGCGTTCGAGGCACTCGACGAGCAGTGGCAGCGGCTCCAGGGCCCGCTGCTGGTCATGCGCGCCGGCGACCCCTCCGACCGGGTCCGCGACCTGGCCCGGCGGCTGGATGCGGCGACGGAGAAGAGCCTGGCCAGCGCCCGGTTCTACGTGAACGACCTGCTCCAGCCGGCGGTGGACGCGCGTCCGGCCAGGGAGGAGGCCCGGCGGGACCAGGCCGAGGCCCGCCAGGTCCTCGAGGAGCTCCTGGAGGCGCTGTACGACCGCCGGCCGCCCAGGAGGCGGGCGGCCGGCAAGGGCGCCGGCCGATCAGGCGCGAGGCCTTGACGCCTCGGCGTCCCGGCTGAGCGTCGAGGGCAGCGCGAAGTGGACGTTCTCGGGGACGACCTCCAGGTCACGGACCTCGGTCGCGCCGCGCTCGCGCAGCGCGTCGACGAGCTCGGCGACCAGCCATTCGGGCGCCGAGGCGCCGGAGGTGACGCCCACGGTCCGCACCCCGTCGAACCAGGCCGGGTCGACGGCCGACGCCTCGGGGATGAGCTGGCTCGCGCAGCCGTGGTCGCGGGCCACCTCGGTCAGGCGCACCGAGTTCGAGGAGTTGGTCGCGCCGATCACCAGGACGAGGTCGCACTGTCGGGCGAGCGCCTTGACCGCCGTCTGCCGGTTCTGCGTCGCGTAGCAGATGTCGTCCGAGCGGGGACCGGCCAGCACCGGGAAGCGCCGGCGCAGGACGTCGACGACCTCGCTGGTCTCGTCCACCGACAGCGTCGTCTGGGTCAGGTAGGCGACCTTGGCGGGGTCGGGCACGTCGACGTCGCGGGCCTGGTCGGCGTCGCCGACCAGGTGGATGACGCCGGGCGCCTCGCCCATGGTGCCGGCGACCTCCTCATGGCCCTGATGGCCGATGAGGACGATGTCGTAGCCCTGCTTGGCGAACTTGCGCGCCTCCAGGTGCACCTTGGTCACCAGCGGGCAGGTCGCGTCGATCACCCGCAGGCTGCGCGCCTGCGCCTCGGCGTGGACGCTCGGTGCCACCCCGTGGGCGGAGAACACCACGGTCGCGCCCTCGGGGACCTCGTCCAGCTCGTCGACGAAGACGGCGCCCTTGGTCTCGAGCTGCCGCACCACATGCAGGTTGTGGACGATCTGCTTGCGCACGTACACCGGCGGCCCGTAGGTGGCCAGCGCGACGTCGACGATGTCGATGGCCCGGTCCACACCGGCGCAGTAGCCGCGCGGGGCGGCGAGCAGGACACGTGGCGGCGCCTGGAAGTCGGGGATCGGCCTGCGTGACATGGGCCCATTCTAGCGGCCCGACGCCAGAGCGCGGCCGACGGGAGATCCCTCACGCCACCTCCGCGACCACCTTCCCCCTGGCGTGGCCTTGTTCCAGGTAGGCGATCGCTGCGGGGAGTTCGGCGAACCGATAGCGCCGGTCGATCTGCGGGCGCACCTTGCCGGCCTCGGCCAGCGCACCTCTGAGCTCGGGCACCGATCGGTTCCCGACCGTGTCGAGGATGCGGTCGTAGCGCCGCCCGCCACGCACGAAGTCGGTCGTGGTGTAGTCGAGGACGTGATCGGCGCCGAGCGAACGAACCAGCTCGAGGTTCCGGGTGCTGGTCACGCCGGTCACCTCGGCCCCGTGGGACTTGGCGAGCTGGACCGCGAAGGTGCCGACGCCGCCGGTGGCGCCGTTGATCAGGACCTGCTGGGTGGGCTGGATTGCGCCGTGGCGGCGAAGGCCCTGGAGGGCGGTCGTCGCCGCCATCGGCACGGCGGCCGCTTCCTCGAACGACAGGTTCGCCGGCTTCAATGCCGCGACGTCCACCGGCACCGAAACGTATTCGGCAAAGCCGCCGTAGCCGTGGTCCAAGAGATTGGCATAGACCTCGTCGCCGGGCTCGAACCGACCGACGCCGCTGCCGACCGCCGCCACCTGCCCGGCAACGTCGACGCCGAGGATCTTGTGTTTGGGCCGTCGCCGAGCCTAGTCCGAACGCAGGGCTCCGTCAAAGCGGTGTCCCTGACCGAGCGGTTGGCTATCGATCGGCGGCGATGGCGGTCTGGAGCCGATCGAGAAATGGAACCTGCGCCGCCTTCAGCTTGCGACGCGCCTCGTCGAGCTCGAACCATTCGACACGGTCGATTTCAGGGAAGGTCTCGACACGCCCCGACCGAGGCGGCCACTCCATCTGGTAGGTATTGCTGACCGC
>JBIOYL010000015.1:0-17637 GCA_044870185.1 Actinomycetes bacterium
CGATGATCCCTGCCCCCCAGAGGGCCACGATGACGACGCCCTCGTATCCCTTCAGCGTCCTCACGTAGTAGTACCAGGGCACCCTGCTGACCCGATGGCTGCTCGCGGACAGAAACTCGTTGAACTCTTTGGAGTTGACCGCAAGCTGCAGTATCACCGGAGTGGCGCAGACGAGGAACACGCCGCCTGCGAGCAGGACAGCTCGTAGCCTCAGGGCCCTCCATGACCCCGACAGGAGCAGATACAGGCCCAAGATCACGAAGAGCAGCGAGCCGACGACCTTCGCCTGTATCGCGAATGCCGCGGCGGCCACGAAGGCGCACAGCCACAGGGTTCGTTTCGTCTGACCCCACTTGGCCAGAAACAGCATCCCCAGCGAGAACAGGAAGGTCAAGGTGGAGTCCAGGAGCGCGAGTCGTCCCAGCGCCACCGAATAGCTGCTGAATGCGAGGAGCAGGGCGGCGTACAGCGCCGTCCGCCTGTCGTACAGTACCTTGGCGATGAGGAAGGTGACCAGAACGGTCAGGATGCTGGATGATGCCGCCACCACCCGAGCGGCGACGTCGCTGATACCGACAGCGCGATACACGAGCGCGACGACCTGCTGGTAGAGGAGGAAATTGGAGTTGCCCCGTGACAATAGGATGAAGTGACGGCGCATCTCCCCGGTCCCGGCCAGCACCGCCGACTGGCCAGCATACACCGCCTCGTCACCTCGGAAGCCGACGTGGCTCAGGTTCCACAATCGCAGGCATGCTGCGATCCCGACGACCCCGCAGAGCAGGAGTGCGTCACGCCGCAGGAGGCGACGCATGCGTGATACGGATCGCCCCATCTTCGATGGGACGAGGAAGTATCTGGCCGGATTGGCCCCCTGGCTTGGGATATCGTCGATTCGTATGCCGTAACCGGGCACGCGCGTGAGCCAGCGGCCGGCCGGGCGCTGATGGGGAAGGGTGGTCCTCGAGGTTTCGACCGGCTCGCGGTTACCGACGCCTAGGATCAAAGTTGGGACGATGCCCTTAGGTTGAAGCGGTCGAGCCATCCGGAACGCTAGAACGAGCCGGATCGTCTCGAGCAGCGCCCAGTATGCGATGCCGGCGCAAACACCGAGCCAGACCAACATCTCAAGTAGGCTCGTTGCCGCATGCGACCACTTAGAGAACAGGTACCCCACCAGCATCGAGACGGTGCTGGGGGCAGCGTTTGCCACGCTACTCACCCGAATCCCGCTCGGCACCAAGTTGGCCTGAACCAGGAATGACCGTCCGGCGACCACCGAGAGACGCGGGACCTGAACGACGACCAAGGCGAGGTTGCTGTCCAGGATCGGGATCACCAACAGCACCCATACGAACATGACCACCCATACTCAGGGCACTCGGGGCCGCCAACAGCGTGCGCATGCACAGCGAGGCGGACGTCCGGACCTCCAGATCCGAACGCCCAGATGCGGCCGGCGGCGCCGGCGGCACCGCCGGCTGCGTCGGGGGATCATGCACGACGCGTGACCTCCTGCCCGGCACGATGGCACGGGCACCCGCACGAGCTCGCAGCCGGCTCACCGCCGCGCCGAGTACTCGCGTTCCGCGACGAGCCTCGGGATGGCATCCGCCCAGGAGAAGTCGTCGCAGGCGATGCGCCGGGCCCGCACGTCACCCAGGAACTGCCCGAGCAGCTTGCGCTCCCGCTCGCGCAGCAGACGGTAGTCGTAGCCGTCGATCTGGATCGCGGGCGCGAAGTAGCGGAACGGCGGGAAGCCGTAGGCGTCGTCGGTGTTCTCGATCATGATCGCGACCGCGCGCTCGTAGTCGAGCTCCTCCAGGGCACGCCGGCCGCGCTCGAGCACGAACAGGTCCCGCACCGTGGTCTTGTCCGTGTACCGGCAGGGCACGAGCTGGTCGACGGCGTACTTCGGGGGCGGCACGAGTGCCTGGACGGTGGCGTTCAGCGCCATGATGGGCAGGTTCAGCTCGGCCAGGCGGCTGCCTGCCGCCCGGCCCTGCTTGGAGTGCAGGTGGCTCTGGATGCCGAGCTGGAGCCGCTCCCCCTTGGTGAGCACGGTCTGGTTGACGGCGTACAGGGTGTGGGCGCTGATCGTCAGCGGCTTGGGGTACCAGTGGGCCTGGCCGCTCGGCTCGACGATGGTCATGTCGTCGGACAGGAACGCGCAGCGGTCGGAGTGCTCGCGCAGCAGGCGCAGGATGGTGCCCGTCTTGCCGGTGTCGGTCCGGGCGGTGAGCATCACGCCGTGCCCGTCGAAGTCGAGGGTGGCCGAGTGCAGCAGGACACGGTCGCGTGACACCAGCACGAAGCGCAGCAGGGCCTCGACGACGTTGGTGTACACCACGTGCGGTGAGCGCGCGAGCAGCGGGCTGACGGTGACCTCGATGCGGTCGGCGAAGTCGATGCGGAAGTTGCCGCCCAGCCGGCCGAGGTGCTCCTGGTAGGAGACGAACTCGGGTGCGTGGGTCACCAGCGACCGGAGACGCGGGCGGTGCTCGCCGACCGGACCGGTCCAGAGGTCGATGTCCACGTCGCGGGCGAGGAAGCCGGTGCGGAAGTGGGCCAGCTCGTGGAGGGGGACCTCGGACTGGATGGCGACGAAGCCGTCGATGTCGTAGCGGTACACCAGCGGCCGGCGCAGGACCGGCCTGACCGGACGCTGTGGGCGGTCGTTGATCCCGTTGAGGTCGACGACGACGTCGACCGGCAGCCGCAGCGGCGTGGCCGTGGCCGGGTCGACGAGCACCGCGGGCACGGTCTGCTCGGTGTCGTCGCCGACCTGCTGGGGGGCGTCGACCTTGGGTGCTCCTGGAACCTCGGCCGCCTTCCAGATGAACCGGTCGCTGACGACGAAGCGCGACAGGAACAGGGCGACCAGCGAGAGGAAGTTCGACAGCAGGTAGTGCAGGCTGAGCACGGAGGTGAGCAGCACCAGCAGCGGGGCTCGGAGCAGCAGGGTCGAGTTGTTGATGCCGGCGAAGATGAGGTAGCGGACCGCCACTGGCCGTGCCTTGCGGTGCGGGAACACCCACCGCTCGGTGAGGATGAAGTTCCAGGTCGTCGAGCCCTGGGTGGCCAGGCCTGCGGCCGGAAGGTAGTGCAGGTGCAGCCGCGCCACCAGGGCCCACAGCAGGATCTGGTTCACGACCAGTCCGCTCGCCCCCACCAGCGCGAACCGGCCCATCGTCATCGAGCGCCGCAGCGAGAAGCGCGACAGCAGGCGCCTCGGCGCGAAGCGGAGGGAGCCGTTGCGGTCGACGATGCGCTCGATCCGGTTCGCGGGGACGACGACCGCCGACAGACCAGCAGCAGCCTCATGGCCACCTGGGGCCGACGCGGCCGCGTCGGCCGGCGACCCGACAAGGCGGTTCAGCGGGATGGCGGCTGACGGACGACGTTCATGGTCGAAGGCTGGCAACGTTCTCCCCCCCGGGCTCGGGCGTGCCAGAACGCCCCGAGCAGTAGTCGATAGGTTACATGGTCTCGAGGACCCGACGGGCAGCCACGGTGACGTAGCAGTCCCTGGTACTCACGCGAGCGCTCGTCGCTCTCCTGGGCGAAGCACTGTTTATCGGGACCGGTAGCTGAACAGGCTCATCAACCAGGCATGCTGTGTTCGCAGCGTGGTCACCATGTATTTACCGCAACGCCATCCAGCGCGGGTTACGGCTTGGTTACCAACCCATCACAATTGGTCTAGGCGACGCCAACTGGTCGACCATCGCAACCGGGCGGCCCCATCCGTCCCTGCGCCGCCCGGGCCCGCAGCAGCCCGTAGGTGATGCCGTCGGCCAGCGCCTGCCAGGAGGCGGTCACCACGTCGTCGGACACCCCGACCGTGGTCCACTCCCCCGCCTGGTCGGCGGTGGTGACCAGCACCCGGGTGACCGCCTCGGTGCCGGCCCGGCCGTCCAGGATGCGGACCTTGTAGTCGACCAGGTGGACGCCGGCCAGCTCGGGATGGGTGTCGGCCAGGGCCCGGCGCAGCGCCTGGTCGAGGGCGTGGACCGGCCCGACCCCCTCGCCCACGGCGACCAGCCGGCGGTGGGCGGGCGCACCGTCGGCGCCTTGCTCCGGCAGCCGCAGCCGCACGGTCGCCTCGCTCAAGTCGCTGCCGTCCGGCCGGCGCTCGACCAGCACGCGGTAGCCCTCGAGCTCGAACGGCGCGGTGAAGCGGCCGGCCTCGCGGCGTACCAGCAGCTCGAACGACGCGTCGGCGACCTCGAAGGCGTAGCCGTGGTGCTCGAGCTCCTTGACCCGGTCGAGCACCCGGCCGCCGAGCTCGGCGTCGCCCTCCAGGTCCAGGCCGAGCTCCCCCGCCTTGGCGAGCACGTTGCTGCGGCCGGCGAGCTCGCTCACCAGCACGCGCAGGCGGTTGCCGACCGCGGCCGGGTCGACGTGGGAGTAGGCGTCGGGCCGGCGGGCGATGGCCGAGGCGTGCAGCCCCGCCTTGGTCGAGAACGCGCTCGCGCCGACGTAGGGCCGGCGGGCGTCGGGCACCAGGTTGGCCAGCTCGGCGACGGCGTGGGCGGTGGCCGTCAGGGCGGCGAGCCGGCCGGGTGGGAGCACCTTGCGGCCGTCTTTCAGCTCCAGCCCGGCGACGACGGCGAACAGGTCGGCATTGCCGCAGCGCTCGCCGTAGCCGTTGGCCGTGCCCTGGACGTGGCGCGCCCCGGCGCGCACGGCGACCAGCGAGTTGGCGACCGCGCAGGCCGCGTCGTCGTGGAAGTGCACGCCGACCCGCACGCCCATGCGGCCTGCGACCACGCCGACGACCTCGGCCACGGTGGTGGGCAGGGTGCCGCCGTTGGTGTCGCACAGCACAACGGTGTCGGCGCCGGCCGCAACGGCCGCCTCCAGCACGGCAAGCGCGTAGGCCGGGTCGGCCGCGTGGCCGTCGAAGAAGTGCTCGGCGTCGAACACCACGCGCCGGCCGGCGGCGGCCAGGTGGGCGACCGAGTCGGCCACCATGGCCAGGTTCTCGTCGCCGGTGGTGCGCAGCGCCTCGGTGACGTGCACGGTCCACGACTTGCCGACCAGCGCGACCACCGGCGCACCCGAGTCGAGCAGGGCGGCGAGGTTGGGGTCGTCGTCGACGCCGCGGCCGGGCCGGCGGGTGGCGCCGAACGCGGCCAGGACGGCATGGCGCCAGGGCAGGTCGCGGGCCCGGGCGAAGTACTCGGCGTCTTTGGGGTTGGAGCCGGGCCAGCCGCCCTCGACGACGTCGACGCCGAGGTCGTCCAGCAGCTCGGTGACCCGCAGCTTGTCGGCCACGGTGAAGCTGAGGCCGACCTGCTGGGCGCCGTCGCGCAGGGTGGTGTCGTAGGTCTCGACGTGCTCGGGGTCGGTCGGGGCGAGAGGGTCGGTCGGGGGGTGCGGCGTGACGGTCACAGGGATGCCCTCCAGGTGGCGTGCGGAAGCGGGCCGGCCCCGTTGCCGGCGGTGAGATGGCCCGCGGCGCGCGGCGCGCCGCGGTGGAGGAGCCTTCGGGCGGGTCCGGGCCGGTCCGGGCGGGTCCGGGCGGGTCAGCTCACGAACTCGAGCCAGTCCAGGTAGCGCTCGTCGCGGCCATGGGTCGCGGCCGTGAAGGTCTCCTGCAGCCGGCGGGTAATCGGCCCCGGGTCCCCGAGGACCCGGTCGTCCACCTCCCTGATCGGCACGACCTCGGCCGCCGTGCCGGTGAAGAAGGCCTCGTCGGCGAGGTACAGGTCGCTGCGCACGAGATCGGCCTCGTGCACCGGGACGCCGGTGTCGGCCGCGATCCGCATGATGCTGGCCCGCGTGATGCCGCCGAGGCAGCCGGCCGCCAGCGGCGGGGTGACCAGGGCCCCGGCGCGCACGATGAACAGGTTCTCGCCCGACCCGTCGGTCACGTGCCCGGTGGGGTTGAGCAGGATGCCCTCGTCGTAGCCGGCCTTGAGCGCCTCGGCCTTGGCCAGCGACGAGTTGAGGTACTGGCCGGTCGCCTTGGCCGCCGGCGGGATGATGTTGGGGTCGAGCCGACGCCACGAGCTGATCTTGGCCCGCACGCCCTGCTCGAAGGAGTCCGCGCCCAGGTACGGTCCCCACGGCCAGCAGGCGATCGCCATCCGCACCGGGGCGTTGAGCGGGTTGAGGCCCATCTCGCCATAGCCGAGGTAGACGATCGGCCGGATGTAGCAGGCGTCCAGCCGGTTCACCGCCACCAGGTCCTTGGTGACCTTCACGGCGCCCTCGAGCGAGATGGGCGGCTCCATGTGGTAGATCTTGGCGCTGCGGTACAGGCGCGCGTAGTGGTCGGTGAGCCGGAACACGGCGGGTCCCCGGTCGGTCGCGTAGGCGCGGATGCCCTCGAAGACGCCCCAGCCGTAGTGCAGCGACGGGGTCAGGATGTGCACCTTGGCGTCGTCCCAGTCGACGTACTCCCCGTCCATCCAGATCTTGCTGGTGGCCTCGATGGGCATGTGAACCTCCTTGTTCACCCGGCGGCCAGGCCGCCGGCGGCCGGCCGTCCCGTGGTCAGCTGTGCCCTGTCGGCCACTGCGGTGGCGATCCGGTCCCCGTTGTCGACGGTTGAGTATCGCGCAGCCTGGGGCAGGCAGGCCACGACGGCGGCCTCGACGGCCGCCGCCGCGGTGGCCTGGCCCAGGTGCTCGAGCAGCAGCCCGGCCGACAGCACGGCCGCCACCGGGTTCGCCCTGCCGCTGCCGGCGATGTCCGGCGCGGACCCGTGCACGGGCTCGAACAGCGGCGGCCCGCCCGCCCCGATGGGGTCGGGATGCAGGTTGGCGCTGGCCGCCGTGCCCAGCCCGCCGGCGACGGCGGCGCCGAGGTCGGTCAGGATGTCGCCGAACAGGTTGTCGGTCACGATCACGTCGAAGCGTCCGGGGTCGACGACCAGCCGCAGGCAGGCGGCGTCGACGTGGGCGTAGTCCAGCTCGACGCCGGCCTCGCCGGCCACCCGGCGGGCGACCCGCAGCCACAGGTCGCCCGCGTGGGTGAGCACGTTGGTCTTGTGGACCAGGGTGAGGCGGCCGGCACGCCCGGCCGCGCGGGCGGCGGCGTAGCGCACGCAGCGCTCGACGCCGGCGGCGGTGTCCAGCGACACCTGGGTCGCCACCTCGGCCGGCGTGCCCCGGTGCACGCTGCCGCCGGCGCCGACATAGGCACCCTCGGTGTTCTCCCGCACGACCAGCAGGTCGATGTCGTCCGGGCCCCTGCCGGCCAGCGGCGTGGCCACGCCCGGGTAGAGCTTGACCGGCCGCAGGTTCACGTACAGGTCCAGGGCGAAGCGCAGGCGCAGCAGCAGCCCGCGCTCGAGCACGCCGGGCGGCACGTCGGGCCGCCCGACCGCGCCGAGCAGGATCGCGTCGGTTGCCCGGAGCTCGTCGAGCACCAGGTCGGGCAGGACCTCGCCGGTGCGCAGGTAGCGGTCGGCGCCGAGGTCGAAGGCCACCCAGTCCAGCCGGAAGCCGAAGCGCGCGGCGGCCGCGTCGGCCACCTTGCGCGCCTCGGCGGCCACCTCCGGGCCGATGCCGTCGCCGGGCAGGTAGGCGATGGTGTAGGAGGCGCTCATCACACCTCGGTGCCGAACACGCGGCCCATGGCGGCGCGGCGCTCGGCCTCCTCGGCCGGCAGCTCCGGCGCGGTCGTGGCGGCGGGCGCCGGGTCGGCCCCGTCGACCTCCACCCCGAACACGCGGGCGAGCGCCGAGTGGGCCTCCTCGGGGGTGGGCTGGCGGTTGGCGGCTGGTCTGCCGGTCATGATGCAACTCCTTTTCGCGACTCGGTCGGGCCGGGCGGCCGGGACGGGCCGGGCGGCCCGCAGGATCAGGCCGGCGAGGCGGCGGCTCGGGGACGGTGGCGGACGAGCCGGTTCACGGCTTGCAGGTAGGCGCGCGCCGAGGCCTCCACGATGTCGGTGGCCACGCCGCGCCCGGTTACTCGGATGCCGTCGTGCTCGACCTGGACGGTCACGTCGCCGAGCGCGTCGGTGCCGCCGGTCACCGCCGAGACGTGGAACTCCAGCAGCGCCGCCTCGATCCCGGCGGCCTTGGCGATGGCGGCGCAGGCCGCGTCGACCATCCCGTCGCCGATGGCCGACTGCTCGATCACCGTGCCGTCGCGTGACAGCCGCACCGTCGCGGTCGGCGACAGCACGGTGCCCCCGGCGACCTGCAGGCCGACGAAGCCGTAGGTGCCGTTGTCGGCCAGGACCTCGTCGGCGACGATCGCCTCGAGGTCGGCGTCGGCGATCTTCGGCTTGCGGTCGGCCAGCTCCTTGAAGCGGGCGAAGGCGCGGTCGAGCGCCTCCCGGTCCAGCTCGAAGCCGAGCCGCGCCAGCGCCTCACGCACGGCGTGCCGGCCCGAGTGCTTGCCGAGCACGATCTGGCGGCCCTGCTGCCCGACCGCCTCGGCGTCGATGATCTCGTAGGTGGACCGCTCGGCGAGCACGCCGTGCTGGTGGATGCCGGACTCGTGGGCGAACGCGTTCTTGCCGACGACCGCCTTGTTGAACTGCACCGGGTAGCCGGTCAGCCGCGACACCAGCCGGGAGGTGCGGGCCAGCTCCTCGGTGCGCACGCCGGTTTCGACCCCGCCGAACTGGTCGGGGCGGATGCGCAGCGCCAGCACGACCTCCTCGAGGGCGGCGTTGCCGGCCCGCTCGCCGATGCCGTTGACGCACACCTCGACCTGCCTGGCCCCGGCCGCCACCCCGGCCAGCGAGTTCGCCGTGGCCAGCCCGAGGTCGTTGTGGCAGTGGGTGGAGAGCACGTAGTCGCCGGCGACCTGCGCGCGCACGTGGCCGATCAGCGCGCCGAAGTCCCACGGAATGCCGTAGCCGACCGTGTCGGGGATGTTGAGGGTGGTGGCGCCCTCGTCGACCGCCGCCTGCAGCACCTCCAGCATGAACTCCAGCGGCGTGCGGGTGGCGTCCTGCGGGCTGAACTCGACGTCGTCGCTGTGCTCGCGGGCGCGCGCCACGCCGGTGCGGGTCTCGGCCACCACCTGCGCCGGGCTCATGCGCAGCATGTGCTGCATGTGGTTGGGGCTGGTGGAGATGAACACGTGGATGCGGGCCCGCTCGGCGTCGCGCAGCGCCTGCCAGCAGCGGTCCACGTCGCCGCGGTGGGTGCGGGACAGCCCGGCGACGACCGCGCCCTTGACCGTCCGGGCGATCTCGGCGACGGCGGCGAAGTCGCCGGGGCTGGCCACCGGGAAGCCGGCCTCGATCACGTCCACGCCCAGCCGGGCGAGCTGCTCGGCGATCTCCAGCTTGGCTTTGGCGTTCAGGTTGATGCCCGGGGACTGCTCGCCGTCCCGGAGCGTGGTGTCGAAGATGATGACGCGGTCGGTCACTGCCGACGACCTCCCTTCCGGGAGGTCCGGGGGCTAGCGCTCGAGCCCCCGGACCCCCGTGCCCGCTTTGCTTCCGTCTCCGCTGCGCCGTGCGCCGCCACCGTGGGACGGCCGGCACGGGGCCGCCCCACGGCAGCCGAGGAGAAGGAGGCCGAGCGCCACGGAGATCGTCCGCGTCATGCGCCAGCTCCCGGTCGGGCGTCCGGGCCGCCGGCCCGGGTGCCGTCGTCGTGCAGGTGGACGAAGGTGCCGTCGTGGGCACCGATCTCGGCCACCACCTGCTCGAGGACGCCGGCGGGTAGCCCTGCGTCCACGGTCAGCACCATCAGGGCCTCGCCGCCCTGGCGGCGCCGCCCCACCTGCATGCTCGCGATGTTCACCCCGGCCGCGCCAACGATCGTGCCGACCTTGCCGATCACGCCCGGGCGATCGGAGTAGAACAGGAAGGCCATGTGGGCGCTCGGCGCCAGGTCGACGTCGATGCCGTTGACGCTGACCAGCCGCTCGGCGTCGCGCGGGCCGACGGTCGTGCCGGCCACGCCGACCGGGCCGCGCGGCCCCTGGCCGGACAGCGCGACCAGGTTCACCCAGTCGCGGCTCTGCGTGGTCTTGGTCTCGGTCACCTCCACCCCGCGCTCGGCCGCGAGCAGCGGTGCGTTCACGAACGTGACCGGCTCGTGGACCACCGGGGCGAGCACCCCCCGCAGCGCCGCCAGGGTCAGGATGCGGGTGTCGTGCTCGGCCAGCTTGCCGACGAAGTGGACGGTCAGCGGCCCGCCGCCGCCCACCGGCCCGGTGCCGGGCCCGGCCGCCCGCACGCCGCCGGCCAGCGCCGTGTAGATGTGGCCGAGCTTCTCGGCCAGCGCCAGGAACGGGCGCAGCGCGTCGGGCACCGGGCCGGCGTCGACGTTGACCGCGTTGGGCACGAACTGGCCGGACAGGGCCAGGATGATCTGCTCGGCGATGGTGACGCCGGCCTTGTCCTGCGCCTCGGCGGTCGACGCCCCGAGGTGCGGGGTGACGACCACGCTGTCCAGGCCGAACAGCGGGCTGGCGATGGTCGGCTCCTCGGCGAACACGTCCAGGGCGGCGCCGGCCAGGTGCCCGCTCTCGACCGCCTTGGCCAGGGCCAGCTCGTCGACGATGCCGCCGCGGGCGGTGTTGACCAGGCGGGCGCCGGGCTTCATGGCGGCCAGCTCACGCTCGCCGACGAGCCCGACCGTCTGCGCCGTCTTGGGCAGGTGGACGGTGAGCACGTCGGCCCTGGCCAGCACCTCGGCCAGGCTGACCAGCTCCACGCCCAGCTGGGCGGCGCGGTCGCGCGACACGAACGGATCGTAGGCGACCAGGCGCATGCCGAACGCTCCCAGCCGCTGGGCGACCAGGGTGCCGACCCGGCCGAGCCCGACGACGCCGAGCGTCTTGCCGTACAGCTCGGCACCCTGGAAGCGGCCGCGTTCCCAGCGGCCCGCGCGCAGCGCCGCATGCGCCTGCGGGATGTTGCGCGCCTGGGCCAGGATCAGCGCGACCGTGTGCTCGGCGGCCGAGATGACGTTGGACTGGGGGGCGTTGGCGACCAGGATGCCGAGCCGGGTGGCCGCCGCCACGTCGACGTTGTCGAGCCCGATGCCGGCCCGGCCGACCACCTTGAGCCGCCGGGCGGCCTCCAGCACCTCGGCGTCGACCCTGGTCGCCGAGCGCACCACCAGGGCGTCGGCGTCGGCGATGGCGGCGAGCAGCTCCGCATGGGTCATGCCGGCGCGCGCGTCCACCTCGTAGCGGGCGCGCAGCAGCTCGACGCCGGCCTCGGCCAGCGGTTCGGCGATCAGGACCTTGGGCATCGGCGCTCCAGGCTACTCCTGGTCGATCCGGGGGCTGGCGCCTTCGGCTGCCTGCGCCCCCGGACCCCCGTCGACCCGGGGGCTGCCGCCGGGCCCGCCGCGCGGCTCGCCCAGCCAGCTCATCATCGCCCGCAGCGGCCTGCCGGTCCGCTCGATCGGGTGGGCGGCGGCCGCCGCCCGCATGCGGGTGAAGTTGGGCCGGCCGGCGTCGTCCTCGGCGATCCACTCGCGGGCGAACGCGCCCGACTGGACCTCGGCCAGGATCCTGGCCATCTCGGCGCGGGCGGCGTCGCCGACCACCCGCGGCCCGCGCGTGTAGTCGCCGTACTCGGCGGTGTCGCTGACCGAGTGGCGCATCCACCCGAACCCGCCCTCGTACAGCAGGTCGACGATCAGCTTGAGCTCGTGCAGGCACTCGAAGTAGGCGACCTCGGGCTGGTAGCCGGCGCCGGTCAGGGTCTCGAAGCCGGCCTGGACGAGCGCGGAGACGCCGCCGCACAGCACCGCCTGCTCGCCGAACAGGTCGGTCTCGGTCTCCTCCTGGAAGGTGGTGACCAGCGCGCCCGCCCGGGTGCCGCCGATCCCGCGCGCGTACGACTTGGCCAGGTCCCAGGCCTTGCCGCTGGCGTCCTGGGCGACCGCGACCAGCACCGGGGTGCCCTGGCCCTGCTCGAACTGGCGGCGGACCAGGTGCCCGGGTGCCTTGGGGGCGACCATGGCCACGTCCACGCTGCCGGGCGGGGTGATGTAGCCGTAGTGGATGTTGAAGCCGTGCGCGAAGAACAGCGCGTCGCCGGGCCCGAGGTGCGGGGCGATGTCGGCCGCGTACAGGTGACGCTGGACGGTGTCGGGCACCAGCACCATGATCAGGTCGGCCCAGGCGCTCGCCTCGGCCGGGGTCGCCACCTCCAGGCCGGCCGCGGCGGCGCTGGCGCGCGAGCGGGAACCTGCGGGCAGGCCGACGCGGACCTCGCAGCCCGAGTCGGCCAGGCTCAGCGCGTGGGCGTGGCCCTGCGAGCCGTAGCCGAGCACGGCGACCTTGCGGGAGCGGACCAGGCCGAGGTCGGCGTCGTCGTCGTAGTAGATGGTGGCCATTGGTGAACCTCCGGTGCTGGGGCGTGTCCGCCGGAGCGGTCAGGCCGGGCGGGCGATGCGCACGGGCTTGTCGGTCATGCCGCGAGCGCCGCGGGCGAGCGCGATCCGGCCGGTGCGGGCCAGCTCGCGGATGCCGTAGGGGGCGAGCATGTCGAGCATGGCGTTGACCTTGTCGGGGCTGCCGGTCGCCTCGATGGTCAGCGTCTCGGGGGCGACGTCGACGATCTTGGCGCGGAACACCTCGGCGAGCTCGAGGATCTGGTAGCGGACGGCCGGGTCGGCGCGCACCTTGACGAGCAGCAGCTCGCGCTCGACCGCCCGGCCCGCGTCCAGCTCGACGATCTTGAGCACGTGGATCAGCTTGTTGAGCTGCTTGGTGACCTGCTCCAGGGGTCGCTCGGCGCAGTCGACCACGATCGTCATGCGGCTGGTGGCCGGGTCCTCGGTCGGGCCGACGGCCAGCGAGTCGATGTTGAAGCCGCGCCGGCTGAACAGGCCGGAGATGCGCGCCAGCACCCCCGGCTTGTTCTCCACCAGCACGGAGATGGTGTGGGTGCTCATCGGCTGCGCACCTCCCGGCGGGTGGCGGCCGCCTGCTCCTCGGGGGAGAACTCGGGGCCGAGGATGATCTCGTCGTTGGGCCGGCCGGCCGGCACCATCGGGAACACGCCCTCGCGGCTGTCGACCCGGAAGTCGACCACGGCCGGCACGCCCTCGACCGCCAGCGCCTTCTCCAGGGTGGCGTCGACGTCCTCGGGGCGGTCGCAGCGCAGCCCGACGCCGCCGTACGCCTCGGCGAGCTTGACGTAGTCGGGCACGTCGAAGCCGAGGGCGACCTCGGAGTAGCGCTCGTCGTAGAACAGCTCCTGCCACTGGCGCACCATGCCGAGGTGGCCGTTGTTCAGGATCAGCACCTTGATCGGGATGCGCTCGATGGTGCAGGTGGCCAGCTCCTGGGCGGTCATCTGGAAGCAGCCGTCGCCGTCCACGGCCACGACCAGCTCGTCGGGCCGGCCGACCTTGGCGCCCATGGCGGCCGGCACGGCAAACCCCATGGTGCCCAGCCCGCCCGAGTTGATCCAGGTGCGTGGGCGCCGGAACGCGTAGTGCTGGGCGGCGTACATCTGGTGCTGGCCGACGCCGGCGACCACGACCGCGTCGCCGCCGGTCACCGCCGACAGCCGGTCGATCACGTACTGGGGCTTGAGCGCGCCGTCGCGCTGGGCGTAGCGGAACGGGAAGCGCGCCTTCCACTCGGCGGTGGCCCGCAGCCAGGCGGCGGTGTCGCCCGGGCCCTGCTCGGCGACCACGGCCCGGTAGGCGGCCACCAGCTCCTCCAGGGTGCGCTTGACGTCGCCGACGATCGGCACGTCGGCGGCGCGGTTCTTGCCGATCTCGGCCGGGTCGATGTCGGCGTGCACGACCTTGGCCTTGGGGGCGAAGGTGGCCAGCTTGCCGGTCACGCGGTCGTCGAAGCGGGCGGCCAGCGAGACGATCAGGTCGGCCTCCTGCAGGGCGGCGACGGCCGCGTAGGCGCCGTGCATGCCGGGCATGCCGAGCGCGAGCGGGTGGTCGTCGGGGAAGGCGCCCCGGGCCATCAGCGTGGTGGTCACCGGCGCGCCGGCCGCCTCGGCCAGGGCGCGCAGCGCCTGGTGGGCGCCCGCCTTGACCACGCCGCCGCCCACGTACAGCACCGGCCGGCGGGCCGCGTGCAGCAGGGCGGCCGCCTCGCGCACCCGCTTGGCGTGCGGCCGGACGGTCGGCCGGTAGCCGGGCAGGTCGATGGTGGCGGGCCAGGACCAGTCGGTGCTGGCCTGCAGGACGTCCTTGGGCGGGTCGACCAGCACCGGGCCGGGCCGGCCGGTCGAGGCGATGTGGAACGCCTCGGCGACCGCGGCCGGGATGCGGGCCGGGTCGGTGACCAGCTCGTTGTGCTTGGTGACCGGCAGCGTGATGCCGGTGATGTCGGCCTCCTGGAAGGCGTCCGAGCCGATGTTGGTCGAGGGCACCTGGCCGGTGACCGCGACCACGGGCACCGAGTCCATGTAGGCGTCGGCGAGCGCGGTGACCAGGTTGGTCGCGCCCGGGCCGCTGGTGGCCATGCACACCCCCACCCGGCCGGTCGCCCAGGCGTAGCCCTCGGCGGCGTGGCCGGCGCCCTGCTCGTGACGGACCAGGATGTGGCGCAGGCTGGAGTCCCGCAGGGGATCGTAGGCGGGCAGGATGGCGCCGCCCGGCAGCCCGAAGATGGTGTCGACGCCGCACCGCTCCAGGCTGCGGATGAGGGCTTGTGCTCCGGTGACCTTCACGATCGGGGCTCCTGTGGCTGGCTGGTGGCTGATCGGGCAAACAAAAAACCTCCTGCCGGTCGGCGTAGGAGGTTCCGCGCGGGCCCGTCGTCGGGTCCGCGCTAGGTGATAAGTACCAGGGTGGTCGTCGCGGTCATCGAGCGCTCCGTGGCATGGTGGGCGGGCCGGCGTCGCTGCGCATCCTACCCGCCCTGTCAAGCCCGGCCGCGTTCCTGGCGGGACGCGAAGGAGCGCCATCGTAGGGCTGCGGCGGCCACAACGTGCCAAGGCTGGCCTGCAGGGGCAAGATCTACTGGCCATGCCACTGGCCATGCCGTCCGCCTGCCTTCAGGAGCCGCCCCATGCGCGCACTCGTCGCCGACCCGAGCGCCAGCCCCGCCCTCACCCTCGCCGACGTCCCCGAGCCCTCGCCCGGCCCTGGCCAGCTCCTGGTCGGCATGCAGGCCGCGTCGATCAACCGCGGCGAGATCCGCGGGGCGCGCCGCCAGCCGCCCGGCACGGTGATCGGCTGGGATGTCGCCGGCACGGTGCTCGCTGTCGGCGACGGCGTGCGTTCCTTCGACGTCGCCGAGCGGGTCGTCGCCATGTCCCCCGACGGCGGCGCCTTCGCCGAGCAGGTCGCCGTCCCGGCCTCCTGGGCCGCGCCGCTCCCCGAGCGCTGCGACGTCGTGCGCGCGGCCACGCTGCCGGTGGCCGGGGTCACCGCGCTCGGCATCCTGCGCCTGGCACGCGTGCATGCCGGCGACCGGGTGCTGGTGACCGGCGCGGCCGGCGGCGTCGGGCAGTTCACGGTGCAGCTCGCCCGTGACGCCAAGGCGACCGTGACCGGCCAGGCCGGCAGCCAGGAGCGGGCCGCCGCGGTGCGGGAGCTCGGCGCGGAGGCGCTCGTCCACCCGGGCGACGGCTCGGACGTGCCCGGCGAGTTCGACGTCGTGCTCGACGGCATCGGCGGCCCCATGCTCGGCCCGCTGCTGCGGGCGACCGCGCAGGGCGGGCGGGTCGTGGTCTACGGCAACTCGGCCGACGCCCCCTCGACCTTCCGGGTGGAGGACTTCTACCCCAAGGCCGTCACCATCTACGGCTTCCGCATCTTCGCCTCGGTCCCGCCCGACCAGGGCGTCAAGGACCTGGCCAGCCTGGTCGACGCGGTGGTCGACGGCCGCCTGGACGTGCGCGTGCAGGCGACGGCGCCGCTCGGCGAGGCGCTCCCGCTGATCGCCGCCCTGTACGACCGCAAGGTCACCGGCAAGGCGGTCATCACCGCCTGAGGCCCTGATCGCTCAGTCGATCCAGCTCCTCCGGTCCAAGCGGTACCTCGGAGGTGGAGGTCGGTCATCGACATCGGAGTCCATCGGCCCAGCTTGGAGGGACCTTCGACCCTGGTCACCCGTATTCGCCAGGGATAGACAGGTGACCAACGACGAACGACAAGGAGCGTGGAGGTCATGGCCAAGCCACGCCGCCTGGAACGGCTGACCGCCCAGGACCTGTTCATGCTGTGGGCGGACGACTTCGGCTGGTCCCAGGACATCGGCGTGCTCGCCATCCTGGACGGCACCCGGCTGCTGGACCCCGACGGCCGCATCCGCATCGAGACCATCCGCCGGCAGCTGGAGGCGAGGCTGCCCCTGGTGCCGCGCTTCCGCCAGCTGCTGTACCGGCCCCGACTGGGGTTGGGCTGGCCCCTGTGGGTCGACGCCCCCACCTTCGACCTCGCCGACCACCTGCGAGTCCACCCGCTGGCCGCTCCGGGCGGCCAGGCCCAGCTGCTGCAGGCCTGTGCGCAGCTGTACCGGCGACGCCTGGATCCGGCCCGGCCGCTGTGGCAGGCCTGGCTGCTGTCCGGCCTGCCCGACCACCAGGTGGGCCTGTTCCTACACGGCCATCACACCCTGGCCGACGGCGTGGCCGGGGTGGTGGCCTTCGGCGCGCTGCTGGACCTGGCCGAGGCGCCCACCCCGGTCGCAGCGCCGTGGGCGCCGACCCCGCTCCCATCGGCGGGCGAGCTGCTTGGCGACAACCTGCGCCGACGCCTGCGGGGGCTGGGGCACAGGCTGTCGGGCCTCGCCCATCCGAGCAGGACGCGGCGGGCCTTGCCGGGAGCGTGGCGCGAGTTCTTCGCCGAGCGGGCCCCCCGCACCAGCCTCAACCGCCCGATCGGCGCCGATCGCCGGCTGGCGGTCGTCCGTAGCCGCCTGGAGGGTGTCAAGCAGGTCGCCCACGCCCACCACGCCACCGTCAACGATGTGGTGCTGGCGGCCGTGGCCGGTGGCCTGCGCCAGCTGCTGGCAGGCCGTGGCGAGAACGTCGAGGAGCTGGTGCTGCGGGTGATGGTGCCGATCTCGCTGCACCACGAGCAACCTGGGCAGGCGCGGGGCAACCAGGACGCGGTGATGCTGGTGCCCCTGCGGCTGGGCGAGCCCGACCCTGGTCGCCGGCTTGACCTGATCGCGGCCGAGACCGCCGCCCGCAAGCACAAGGCCCGTCCGCAAGGCGCGTCGGGAGTCCTGAACTTCGCCGTCGCGCAGCGTGCTTCGTACCGGTTCCTGGCCCACCAGCGGTCCGTGAACCTGTCGGTCAGCAACGTGCCGGGTCCGCCGGTGCAGCTGTATCTTGCCGGGGCGCGGCTGCTGGAGCTGTTCCCGGTGGTGCCGATCATGGGCAACGTGACCCTGGGGGTCGGGGTGCTGTCCTATGCTGGCCAGCTCAACCTCACCGCCGTCGCCGACCAGGACACCTGCCCTGACGTCGAGGTGTTCGCCCAAGGCGTGCGCGGCGCCCTTGACGACCTGTCACGGTCGGTGCTGGTGCCTGCTTCCTGAGCAGGGTGTGCGGGGCGCTCAAGAACAGCGACGCGGGCCGCGAGCGCGGTCGTCCCGCCCTACTGGCGCCTCCGCACGAGCCGCGGCGCCATCATGCCGCGCCGAGGGGACTGCCGCGGTCAGGCGGCAGAGGAATCGGCGCTCCACCCCCTTCCACCATCCACAATCGCGTCGACTGGCCACCCACGGTCACACCCGGTTGCGATACTCCGGGCATGCGACGCGC
>JBIOYL010000016.1:0-9488 GCA_044870185.1 Actinomycetes bacterium
GAGGGCGCTGTCGTGGATGGCGATGATCGCCTTCATGCCGGTGGTCTTGTCGTAGCAGAACACGACCTGCTCGTGGCCACCTGCGGCCATCTTGTCGAACACACCCACGTCGACGCCCTCCTGCAAACGATTGCCTCGCGCACGCCAGGGCCGCGTGAGCCCAGCGCCGTTGCCGGTCCCCGGGGATCACCCGGGCACCCACAGGGTACCCCGTCCGGGCGGGGTCGGGCCTGGCGGCGGGGTCGGGCCCGGCGGCGGGGTCGGGCCCGGGCCGCCGGCACCGGGAGCGCGACTCCGAGCGCAGCACCGGGCGCCGGGCAGGAGCGGCCGGCGCTCCGGTCGACCCAGCAGGCCACCGGCGTCGAGCTGCGCCAGGCGCGGGCAGAAGGGCGCGCCACAGCGGCAGCAGCGTCGGCAGAGGCGCCAGCGGCGCTCGATGCTAGGCTCCGGCAGGAGCAAAGCGGCACGGCCGCCGACGCGCCGACCGGTCGAGGGAGCAGCACGCCATGCCCATCAGGGTGGTCCTTGCCGAAGACAGCTATCTGGTCCGCGAGGGCGTCCGGCGGCTGCTGGCCGGCGAGCCGGACATCGACCTGGTGGCCGTCTGCGAGGACTACGACGCGCTGCTGGAGGCCATCGGCACGGCCGCACCGGATGTGGTCCTCACCGACATCCGCATGCCGCCGACCGGCACCGACGAGGGCATCCGGGCGGCCGAGCGGCTGCGCCAGGCCCGGCCGGCCGCCGGCGTGGTGCTGCTGAGCCAGTACGCCGACCCCGCCTACGCGCTGGCCTTCCTGGCGCACGGCACCGAGGGCCGCGCCTACCTGCTCAAGGAGCGGGTGGCCGACCTGGACCAGCTGCTCGGGGCGATCCGCCAGGTCGCCCGCGGCGGGTCGGTGATCGACCCGAAGGTGGTCGAGGCGCTGGTGGCCGCCCGCTCCCGCGCCGCCCAGTCGCCGCTCGCCCGCCTCACCCCACGCGAGCGGGAGGTCCTGGCCCTGGTCGCCGAGGGCCGCAGCAACGCCGCGGTGGCCGAGGCGCTGGTGCTCAGCGAACGGGCGGTGGAGAAGCACATCAACGCGATCTTCGCCAAGCTCGGGCTGCCCGAGGCCCGTGACGCCCACCGGCGGGTCAAGGCGGTGCTGCTGTTCCTGGCCGAGCAGGGCTGACCCGCGGTGGTGCTGACCCCACCCTGGAGGCGCATGGAGGCAGGCTGGGCGGGCCGCGCGCCCCGGTACCACAATGAGGTGAAATGCCCACCCAACCCGTTCCCGTCCTGATCGTCGACGATCAGGCGTTCTTCCGCAGCGCGGCCCGGGCGGTGCTGGCGGTGACGCCCGGGTTCGCGGCGGTGGGCGAGGCCGGCTCGGGTGAGGAGGCGGTGGCCTGCGTCGCCGAGCTGGCCCCCGCGCTGGTGCTGATGGACATCCACCTGCCTGGCATCAGCGGGATCGAGGCGACCCGCCGCATCCGCGCGGCCCACCCGGGCACGGTGGTGCTGTTGCTGTCGACCTACCGGGCCGAGGACCTGCCGGCCGAGGCGCGCGACTGCGGGGCGGCCGGCTACCTCCACAAGGAGGACTTCGAGCCGGAGGTGCTGGAGCGGATCTGGGCCGAGCGCGAACCGGTCGGCTAACCACCGGCCAGCGGCACCACCCCGAGGACGCCGGTGCCGGCCCCGGGAGCGGACTCCACCTGCAGCCAGCCGCCGATGGCGCCCAGGCGGTCGCGCATGTTCAGGAAGCCGCTGCCGCCGCCCTTGCTGGCCGAGTCGAGTCCGGCGCCGTCGTCGGCCACCTGGAAGCGCAGGGCGCCGGCCTCCTCCCAGACGCGCACCACCGCGGTGGCGTCCGGCCCGGCGTGCTTCATGGCGTTCTGCAGCGCCTCCAGGCAGCAGAAGTAGACCGCGGCCTCCAGCTCGGCCGGGTAGCGTCCGATCGAGTCGGCCTCGACCCGGGTCGGGATGCTGGCCCGCTGGGCGGCCGAGCCGAGCGCGGCGCCGAGCCCCTGGTCCATCAGCAGCGGCGGGTAGATGCCGTGGGCGAGGCTGCGCAGGTCGTCCACGGCGTCTCGCAGCTCCTCGCGGAGCGCGTCGAGCATGGCCTTGGTCTGCTCCGGGTCGGCGTCGGCCAGCCGGCGGGCCAGGCCGAGCTTGACCGCCAGGGCCACCAGGCGCTGCTGCGCGCCGTCGTGCAGGTTGCGCTCGATGCGGCGGCGCTCGGCGTCGGCGGCGGCCACGATGCGGGCGCGGGAGGCCTGCAGCTCCTCCGCCTTGTGCCGCAGCTCGTCCAGGGAGGCCTGCAGGGCGGAGTCGAGGCGCACGTTGTGCAGGGCCAGGCCGACCTGGCGGGCCAGCTCGGCCAGGACCCGCTCGTCCTCCTCACCGAAGCGCTCGTCGGCACGGCGCACCACCACCAGCAGCCCGAGCAGCTCGCCGGAGTGTGCCACCGGCGCCACCCGGACCGCCGCGTCGGTGCGCCCGTCGAGCAGGCGCGGCAGCTATACGGCCAGCCAGGCCGGGCCGGCGACCCCGGCCCGGGCGACCACCGGCGCCTCCGTCGGGCCGACGGCCAGCCGGGCCGGCCCGCGGTCGGGCACCGACGCCACCCGCTCCAGCAGCCCCTCCGAGCCGGTCCAGACCTCGGCCGCCACCAGCGCCATGGTCTTGTGCAGCGACTCGGCCAGCTGCAGCAGCAGCTCGTCCAGCGGGATGGCACGCGACAGCCGGCTGCCGAAGGTGCGCAGGGTCTCGTCGGGCGCGGCGCGCTCGCCGTAGACCAGCCGGTTGGCGGCCTGGGTGAGCCGCTCCCTGGCCGGGTGGTACAGCAGCGCGCAGACCGCGGCGGCGGCCATGGACAGCAGCAGCAGGGTGCGCTCGGGCTCGCTGGGCACCTGGCCGAGCCCCAGCACCACCACCAGGTAGACCGCCACGACCAGGCCGCTCAGCCCGGCCAGCGAGACGGTGTGGGCGAGCAGCCGGTCGACGCGGCCGACCAGCCGGGGCGAGGCCCCGGCGGCCAGGGCGAGCGGCACGGCCACGCTGACCGCCCCGACGATCTCGGGCACGTGCCGTGGCCAGCCGGCGAGCAGGCGCATGGCCGTGACCACCAGGGCGGCCTCGGCGACCACGACGACGGCGAGGCCGATCCACTCCATGCGCTGGCGCGCGGTGCCGTGGCTGGCGAGGAAGCGCCGGTGCGAGGCGGGCACGCCGACGGCCACCGCCAGCACCCCGGCCGCGACCACCGGCCACAGCGGCAGCCCGGGCCGCCGGGTCCACAGGACCAGCCCCAGCCCGGCCCCGACGGCGTAGGCCAGCGCCACGCCGACCCGCCGTGGCCGGCTGGCCAGACGCCCGTCGGGCAGGCTCACGATCAGGTGCAGGGCCACGGCGGGCAGCAGCCCGGCCGCCAGCGGGCGGACCAGCGCGGCGACCGGGGCCAGCGGCCCGGCCGGGTCGTGGTGGAGGATGCCGCTGCACAGCATGCAGGCGCCGCCGAGCGCGGCGGCGGCGAGCGCCACCGCGCCCAAGGGCCGCAGCTCGGGTCGCAGGATCAGGGCCAGCCCGGCGAGCGCCCAGGCCAGCACCAGCCCGGCCCGGACCAGCTCGGCCGCGCTGAGGCCGTCGTCGGCGGCCAGCAGCAGCCCACCGAGCGCGAGCGCGGCCCCGAGCGGGGCGAGGGCGGCGGCCGGGTGCAGGCGCCGCGCGCGGGGCCCGTCGGCCGTGCCGGCCAGTGCCGCGGGTCCGTCCATGGTGGCCATCGTCACTCACTCCGATCGCAGGATGACGGCGGGCCGGGTGGCGGCCGCCGCTCGGGCGGGCAGGGCGGCGGTCAGGTTGGCGGCCAGGATGGTGAGCGGCACGGCCGCCAGCACCGCGACGGCGGGGGTGACCGGCCCGGCCGTCGAGCCCAGGCCCTGGTCGACCAGCAGCCAGGCCCAGCGCCCGGCGGCGACGCCGAGCGGCAGGCCGACCAGCAGCGCCACCGCCGCGAAGGTGGTTGCCTGCCAGGCCACCGTGGCCGACACCTGGCCGCGGACGAAGCCGAGGGTCTTCAGCACCGCCAGGTCGTGGCGGCGGCGCCGCACCGAGGTCACCAGCGCGTGCCCGAGCGTGGCCACGCCGAGAACCGCCAGCAGCCCCGCGAGCAGGAACGGCAGGCCGCTGACCCGCCGGAGGTTCTCGACCTCGTCGGGGGGCAGCGCGCGCAGCACGGTCGGGCCGAAGTCGCGCCGCAGGCTGGCATACGCGGCCGCTCGGTCTGCACCGGGCGCGTACTCGACCAGGAACTGGCCCGGCTGCACGTTGGGCGCGAAGGTCCGCAGCCCGTCGAGGGTCAGGACCGCCCCTGTCGCCATGGTCATGGTCGGGTCGCCGCTGATGCCGGGCAGCAGGACCTCGCCGACGATCCGCAGCGTGCGCCGCCCGCCAGGGCTCACCGCCTGCACGACGTCGCCGAGGCCCCGGCCGAGCTGGCGCAGGGTGGCCCACCCGAGTGTGATCTCGTCGACAGAGCGCGCCTCCCGCCCGGCGAGCATCCGAGGCAGCACGGCGCCCTTGATCGTGTCGACGCCCATCACCGGGACGCCCGTGCCGTCGATCCTGAGCGGTTCGGCGGAGCGTGCGACGGCGGAGTAGCCGCTCACCAGCGGGTTGCGGCCGAGCAGCTTGCCCTTCGGGGTGATGTCGGCCTCGTCGTTGGGGTTGCCCACCGTCACGTCCCAGTTCCAGCCCTGCAGGGCAGCGGAGCGGACCAGACGGTCCAGGCTGGCGGCGAAGGTGAGCGACGCGGTGATGGCCACCACCGCCACCACGACGCCGACCATCGCGGTACGGACCGGCGCGGCGGTCTCGCCCCGCCCGGGCTCCAGGGCCAGGCGGATGCCCGTCACCGCGCTCGGCGTCGCCCCGGCCCTCGCCATGCGGCCGGCCACCTGCGAGGATCGGCGAGGCGTCCGGTCGGACGTGCTCGCGCCGCCCGGCAGCTGGGTGACCCACCCTGCGGCAACGCCCGCCCGTGCCAGGACGGCCACCACCACACCAGCCACGCCGAGGGCGAGCACCGGGGCGTCGACCGACAGGCCGGGATCGATCTCCGCCTGCCGGGCCAGGCCGATCGGGGCGAGCGGCGAGGCCAGCACGGCAAGGACCGCGGCGAACAGCGCCCCACCGGCGCCCACCAGCCCCGCCCGGACGAGGGTCACGGCCACGAGCTGGGATCGGGTCATGCCGAGCGCCCGCAGCACCGCCTGCTCACCCACGTCGAGCTGGACCTGGCGGGCGATGGCCTGGCCGACGACGAGCAGCCCGGCGAGCGCGGTCAGGACGGCGAACGCCAGCAGGGCGATGGCTTGCAGGTGCGTCGCCTGCTTTGCCCGGCTGGCCGCCTGCTCCGAGTCGGAGCCGAACGCGACGACGGCCTGACGCCCGGCGGGCAGGGCATGCACCGCTGCCGTGAAGGCGTCCAGGTCGCGTGCACCGCGGCGCAGGCGCACCCCCATCCCGACGGCCACGTTGGCCACCGTGTTGCCGTACGCCTGCCAGAAGGCGGGTGCGAGGTACAGGTCGTCGGTGCCCAGGTAGATGACGTCCTGCTGGACCGGCACCGGGCTCAAGTCGCTGGGTTGGCGCACCATCCCGGTCACCGTGAAGTCGAACGGGGGACCGGCCGGGGCGCCGATCCTGGTCGAGTCGACGGCGCCGATCCTGGTCGAGTCGACGCCTTGCGCGAACTGCTGCGGGGTGTAGGCCCACATGCGCAGGGTGTCACCGGGGCGCAGGCGCCGCTTGGCGGCGAGCGTCTCGTCGATGGCGACCTCCAGCGCGCGGCCGCGGTCGGGTAGGCGGCCGCGGACGAGGATTGGCCGGTCCGACGTGACGAGCGTCCGGCCACGCACGATGGCCCACGGGTTGATGCTCCCGAGCGCCCCCGGGTCGGGGGCGCCTGACGGCGTGCTCGGCGTGAGCGCCATGTAGGCGCGCTGGTCGGCGTCGGCGACCTGCGGCAGGCGCTCGACGGCCCGAGGGTCCAGCCCCTCGGCCCCGACGTAGACGTTCAGCGGACGGTTGTAGGCCAGGAACCGGTCCATGGCCGAGTCGGTGCGCCGCGCTCCGGCCACGGCCGCCAGCACCACGCCGCCGGCCAGCCCGACCAGCAGCGCCAGCAGCACGGTGGCCTGCCAGCGGCGACGCAGCTCGGCGCGGGCCCGGGCCCAGACCGCGGCCATCAGGTCACCTCGGTGCCGGCGCCGGGGCGGGTCGGGGTCATGGCCGGTGCTGTCCGGCCAGGGCAGGGGTGTCGGTGGGGTCGGCGGCGCCGTCGGCCATGCGGCCGTCGCGCATCCAGGCGATGCGTCCGGCGGCCGCGGCGACCTCCTGGTCGTGGGTGACCAGCAGGATCGCCTGGCCGCCGGCGTGCAGGCGGCGGAACAGCTCCATCACCTCGGCGCCGCCGGCCGAGTCCAGCGCGCCGGTGGGCTCGTCGGCCAGCAGCACGGTCGGCTGGTTGGCCAGGGCCCTGGCGATCGCCAGCCGCTGGCGCTGCCCACCGGACAGCACCCCCGGCATGCTGGCGGCCTTGTCGGCCAGCCCGAGCAGGTCGAGCAGGTCGCGGGCGCGGCGCTCGGCCTGCTTGCGGCCCGAGCCGGCGATCATCGCCGGTAGGGCGACGTTCTCCAGGCAGGTCATGCCCTCCAGCAGGTTGAAGAACTGGAACACGATGCCGATGTGGCGCCGGCGCATGCGGGCCAGGGCGTTCTCGTCCTTGCCGGCCAGCGGCTCGCCGGCCACGGCGATCTCGCCCTGGCTGGGCGTGTCCAGCCCGGCGACCAGGTTCAGCAGGGTCGACTTGCCGCAGCCGGACGGGCCCATGACGGCCACGAACTCCTCCGGCGCCAGCTCGAAGTCCACCCCGCGCAGCGCGCGGACCGGCATCCCCTCCGACTCGTAGGTCTTGCGCACCCCGCGGATCCGCACCACGGGCCCTGGCGGCGTCGGCTGGTCCATCGGTCATCCTCCGTTCGCGGTTGCGGTGGTGATGCGGTAGGCGCCGACCGGCGCGTGGCGGCCCTTGACCTGGGCTGGCGGCAGCCGGTCGGCATCGACCTGGGCGCGCAGGGCGGCCCAGGTGGGCTCGCTCAGCACCGTCTGGCCGGGGCCGGCCCACTGCTGCAGCCGCTGGGCGAGGTTGACGGTGTCGCCGATCACCGTGTACTCCAGCCGCTCCTCGGAGCCGAGCAGGGCGGCGGCCACCTCCCCGGTGGACAGGCCGATGCCGAGCCGGAAGGCGGGCAGGCCGGCCGCCGCCCAGCGGCGGTTCAGCTCGGCCTGGCGGTCGTGCATGGCCAGGGCGCTGGCCAGCGCCCGGTCGGCGTGGTCGTCCTGGGGGAACGGGGCGCCGAACACGGCCATGACCGCGTCGCCGATGAACGCCATCACCGTGCCCTCGTGGGCGAGGACCGGCTGGCACATCTCGGCGCGGTGCTTGCTGAGCTGGGTGGCCAGCCGGGTGGGGTCGGCGTCCTCGGCGATGGTGGAGTAGCCGCGGATGTCGGACAGCAGCACGGTCACCTGCAGCCGCTCGCTCTGGCCGATGTGGCGGCCCTCGCGCCGCAGCTTGTCGGCCACCCCGGTGGGCAGCAGGCGGCTGAGCGCCTGCTCGTGCTCCTCGCGCTCCACGATGGCCTGGTGCAGCAGGCGCAGCCGGCGCAGGGCACCGTCGGTGCGGGCGGTCGCCTGGGTGGCGAGCTTCAGGAACAGCCCCTCGATGGCGTCGGACACCGCCGCGGGCGTGGTCCGCCGGGCGGCGGCGATCGCCTTGATGGGGCGGCCCTGGGCCATGAGCTGCAGCAGCTGCTCCTCGTCCGCGGTGAGCCCACCGCCGCCGCGCACCGGGCTGACCAGCGCCTCGGCGATGGCGGGGTCCAGCATGGAGCCACCGGCGGCCACCGCCCGGACCGCCCTGGCGAGCTGCTCGCCCTGGTCGACCCGGTCCTTCAAGAGGTAGGCGTAGCCTTGCGAGCCTTCCCGGAGCAGCGCGATCGCGTAGTCGGGGTCGTCGTACTGCGACAGGATCACCACGCCGGTCCCGGGATGGCGCTTGCGGACCTGCTTGGCGGCGTCGATCCCCTCCCGCTGGAAGCTCGGCGGCATACGGATGTCGGTCACGATCACCTGGGGCGCGGCCGCCTCGGCGCCGCGGACCAGCTCGTCGTAGTCGGCGGCCGTGCCGACCACCCGCAGGTCGGGCTCGATCGCGAGCAGCGCGCGCACGCCCTCGCGGACCAACAGGTTGTCGTCGGCCAGGAAGACCGTGATGGCCGGGCTCGACCCCCCTGCCGTGGCCATGTCGGGCCCCTCCTCGGCTGCTGTGATCGTCTGCTGCATTTGGCACCACCCAAGCTGCTGCAGACAAGGAGGCGAGCCGGCGGATCGGCCGTGGTGCTAGCCACCCCGCCCCCCACCTGCCCGCACGGTGCCCCCGCCGGCCCGGGCGTGCTATCACCACCTACCAGCGTCTGCTCGAGCTGCCACAGGTTCCCGATGCGAGGAAGACCGATGCCCGACTACCACTTCGTCAGCAGCTGGCACATCCAGGCATCCATCGAGCGGGTGTGGGAGGAGATCTCCCACCCGAGCGCTGGCCGAGCTGGTGGAAGTACGTGGACCGCGTCGACCAGCTCGACCCGGGCGATGACCGAGGCGTGGGCCGGCGCCAGCACCTGGTGTTCACCACCCGGCTGCCCTACCGGCTCGGCTTCGACATCCGCGTCCGCCGCGTGGAGCCGCCCTCGCTGCTGGAGGCCGACGCCACCGGGGAGCTGGAGGGCGTGGGGCGCTGGACGCTCGCTCCGGACGACGGCGGCACGCTGGTCCGCTACACCTGGGACGTGCGGACCACCAGGTGGTGGATGAGCCTCGCCGCGCCGGTCGCTCGGCCGGCCTTCATCTGGAACCACGATGCGCTGATGCGCGAAGGCGGCCGGGGCCTGGCGCGCTGGCTGGGTGCCGCACCGGTGGCGCCGCCGGCGCAGCGGCGGCCGGGGCGGCGGGCGAGCATGGCCGGTTGGGCCGGGCTGGCGGCCGCGTCCGTGGTGGCGGCGGCGCTGTGGTGGCGGCGGCGTGGAGCCCGATGGCCGCGCGAGCGCGGCCACGATGCGCCGCCCTCGTTGTCGCCCAGGCAGGACCTGGAAGGAGGCCCATGAGGACCGCCGGCAACCAGGCGAGCCCCCTGACGGCGGTCTGGGAGCGTCTGCGGGCCGACGTCCGCCTGCGCTGGCGCCGGTGGCTGGGCCTGCCCCAGGTCGCCGCGGCGGCCCGCATCGCCGCGGTCACGATCTACCCGTCCGACCGCGACGCGGTGCCGACCTTCTACCACTTCGCCGGCGTCGACCCTCGCTACCTGCGCGACGTCGACCGGCCCAAGCTGCTGGCCGGGCGCCTGCCCGACCCCGCCCGGGCCGACGAGGTGCTGATCAACCCGGCG
>JBIOYL010000017.1:0-24863 GCA_044870185.1 Actinomycetes bacterium
CGGCACTCCTTGAAACACGGCCACAGCAGGCGACCAGCCGTCGCGGGTTCCTCCTGCCTGCTCAGCGGCTCGGCGGTAGTCGGCGCGGCGCTCTGGGGCGCCTACGCGCTATGCCGGCTCGCGGTGATCGACGTGCTGGCGTTCCGGATGCTCCGCCAAGGCTGCAGGATCCACGACCTTACCGACCGGCTGCTCATCGGACGGGGACAGGTGCAGCGGGTAATGGCGGCGCTCGCGGTCGTGGTGGGCACGTTGTTCGTGCTGGTCGTCGGGCGATGATGACGATGAACGGCTCGGCCCGTGGGCTGGCGCTCGGAGCGGCGCTGCTGCTGGCCGCCTGCTCGTCCTCCCGGTCGGTGCCCACGGGTACCGCGCAACCGCCGGTCAGCCGCTCACCGACCACCAGCACGCCGGCCACAGCCCTGGCTCCGCACCGGACCGTCCTGACCTGCGCCGACGATGCCGGGCCCAGCAGCCCTCCAGGCCCCACGGCCCTGTGGGTGAGCGGCCTCGCCTTCGACGGCCTCCGCGACGCCAGCCACGCCTCGATGTCGGCGCTGCTCGACGTCGCCGGCGGCTACCACCTTCTGAAGGCGTTTCTCTACGTCACCGGGCACGCCTCGCCGAGGACCACCGTCACCCTGACCGCTCCCCCCACCGCCCGGCTCTACTACACCGACGCCACCACCTGGGCATCGCACCCGTCGGGCCAGCGGATCATCGCCGATGCCGGCACCTCGGTCACGGTCGCGGCATGCCCCGGCGACGGCGACCTCGCCGGGTACACCGGCGGGATCCTCCTGCAGGAGGCGACCTGCGTGGTCTTGCGAGTTCAGGGTGACCGCCAGCGGCAGGCCCATACCGTCACCGTGCCCATCGGCGTCCCACGCTGCCGCTGACCGGCCAGGCGACCTCTTGCCCTCACCGGCGGCCCATACCGGTCGGGGCCGAGGTGCTCGAGGCGGGCTGCGGGTGGTCAACCCTTCCGTAACCCTACCCGGCTCCCTCGGCTGATCGACCTGGACGCCTTGAGTATTGGCTGGCGGGGTGTCGGGGTCTGCTGTGACACTGCCGGTATGAGGGATGTCCTGCGGGCCTTCGGGCTGCGAAAGCGATACCGGCGCGGCTGGGCGGTCGACGGCGTCGACCTCGTCGTGCGCCAGGGCGAGCGGGTGGCGCTGCTCGGGCCGAACGGCGCCGGCAAGACCACCACGCTGCTGATGTGCCTGGGTGTGGTCTCCCCGGACGCCGGCATGGTCGAGATCGCCGGCCACCGGCTGCCCAAGGGCCGCAGCGCGGCCATAGCCCACGTCGGCTTCGCGGCCGGCTACCTGCCGCTGCCCGAGCGCCTGCGGGTCCGGGAGTACCTCAGGATATTCGGCCAGCTCTACGGCTTGGCCGACGCCGACGGCATGGCCGCCAGGGGGCTGGAGCGCTTCGGCATCGCGCACCTGGCCGCCGCCATGGGCACCGAGCTGTCCTCGGGGCAGAAGACGCTGGTCGGCATCGTGAAGGCGACCATGCACAACCCGGAGCTGCTGGTGCTCGACGAGCCCACCGCCTCGCTGGACCCCGACGTGGCCCGGCGGGTGCGGACCGGGCTGGGGCGCCTGTGCGACGCCGACGGCACGGCGCTGCTGGTCACCAGCCACAACATGGTGGAGGTGGAGCGCATCGCCGAGCGCGTGGTGTTCCTGGCGGCCGGCCGCATCGTGGCCGACGGCCCGCCCGCCGAGGTGGCCGCCCGCTTCGGACGCGACGACCTCGAAGCGGTGTTCCTGCACCTGGCCGAGGGGCGTGAGCCGCACGAGCAGCTCGAGGGGGCGCGGCCATGAGCGTCTCCAGGGGCGACCCGATGACCCTGGCGGGCAGCGCCGGCGGCGCCGCGCGGGTGCCGCCCGGCCGGCGGGCGATGCTGCGCGTGTGGGCGGTCGCCCGCCGCCACGCCTACGTGCTGGTGCGCAGCCCGCACCGCCTGTTCGACGTCACCGTGTGGCCGCTGGTGGACGCGGTGCTGTTCGGCTCGCTCGCGGTGTTCTTCGCCCGCTCGGCCGGGACCGCCGGCGCCGGCCGGGTCGCCGCCGCCTACCTGCTGTCCGGGATCGTCCTGTGGCACGTCATCTACCAGTCGCAGATCGCGGTGGCGACCGGCTTCCTGGAAGAGACCTGGTCGCGCAACCTGCTCGCCCTGATGGTGACGCCCATGCGGGAGGGCGAGTGGGTCGTTGGCGTGGCCCTGTTCGGCCTGGTCAAGCTGGTGCTGGGGGTCGGGGTGGTGGCGCTGGCCGCGGCGGCGTTCTACGCCTTCGACGTGTCGAGCCTCGGCGTGGGCCTGCTGCCGGTGATCGCGGTGCTGCTCGTGGCGGGCTGGGCGATCTCGCTGTTCGTGGTGGCGCTGGTGCTGCGCTTCGGCAGCGGGGCGGAGGCGCTGGCCTGGGGGATCCTGTTCGTGGTGATGCCGCTGTCGGGGACGTTCTACCCGGTGCAGGCCCTGCCCGGCTTCCTCCAGCCGCTGAGCCTCCTGCTGCCCACCACCCACGCCTTCGCCGCCGGCCGGGCGCTGGTCGACGGGCACGGCATGCCGTGGGGGGAGCTCGGGCTGGCCGCGGCCACCACGGTCCTGCTCACGCTGGCGGCGCTCGCCTTCCTGTGGTGGATGCTGCGGCTGTTCCGCCGGCGCGGCTACATCAGCCGCTACCTGTGACGGCCCGCTACCGGTGACGCCGGGCCGACCGGCGTCCTTCGCGGAGCAGGTCGCGCAGCGACGCGATCAGGCGGCGCCCCAGGGCGCGCAGGCGGCCCAGGACGACCGCCCCGACCAGGCCGCCGGCCCGCAGCGGCTGGCCGGCCGGGCCCGGCCACGCCGCGGGCACCCCCGCGGTGGCGGGCCGCCGGGCCGGGCCCGGCCCGGCGGTGGCCGGCCCGGCGGCCACGGCGGTCATGCTCGCGTCGACGGGCTCGCCGGGGACGGTCGACCCGGTCGCCCGGGCGATCTGTCCGGCCACCTTCGACTCGACCGCGTCCGCCTCACGGGTCGGGCCCACCGCCGTCGCCTCCTGCTCCAGCGTCGCCCGCAGGCACTCGGCGAACTGGCCGAACAGCTTGGCGGCCACGTCGTTGATGGCGCCACCGCGGCCGAAGGAGGCGACCTTGCCGGTGAGCTGGAGGTCGCTCGTCACGGTGAGCCGGGTGCTGGCGCCGTCCGGCTCCAGCCGGGTCTGCACGCTGGCGCGGGCCGTGCCGGAGCCTTTGACGTCCTTGCCGCTGGCCTCGAGGGCGGCGCTGTGGGCCGCCTCGTCGACCGCGGTGACCACGACCCGGCCCTTGTAGTTCATGCGCAGGGGGCCGAGCTTGACCGCCACCGTGCCGTCGTAGGTCCTGTCGTCGACCATGCCGGTCAGCGCGGCGCCCGGCATGCAGGGCGCCGCCCGCGGGATGTCGTTGACCAGCTCCCACACCCGCTCCACGGGCGCGTCGATGTGCACGCTGTGCTCGATCCTCACGGCCGCCTCCCTGCCAGCGCCCGGTCCAGCCGGGCCAGCCCGTCCTCGTCGTCGATGTCGATGTCGCTGGCCACGTCGCCCACCTCGACCGCCGTGACCCAGTCCGGATGGGCGGCGAGCAGGTCGCGGGCGCCGCTGTCCCCGCCGAGCCGGGCGAGCTCGCCCAGCACGGCCCGGTCGAACAGCTTGGGGTGGCCCGGCCGGCCGCCGTAGGCGGCGCCGACCACCGGGCCGGCGCCCGACCGCCAGCGCCGGACCACCCGTTCGACCGCGGCCGGGGTGACCAGGGGCTGGTCGCCGAGCAGCACCACGACCGCCTGGCAGTCGGGGCCGAGCCGGCCGACGGCCTGGGCCAGCACATGGCCCATGCCCTGGTCCCAGTCGGAGACCACGACCGTGGCCGCCCCGTGCAGGTCGACCCGGGCGGCGACCTCGCCCGCCCGCGCGCCCAGGGCGACCACCACCCGGTCGACCGCCGGGCAGGCCAGCGCCGTCAGCACGTGCTCGAGCAGCGGGCGGCCGCCGAGCTCGGCGAGCTGCTTGGGCCGGCCCATGCGGCGGGCCGCCCCGGCCGCGAGCACCAGGCCGACCACGCTCACCGGGGCACCCCGTTGGGGTTCCCCGGACCCCTCCGGCTCACCGGGGCACCTCGCCGCGCTCCTTCAGCGCGTGGATGGGGTCGGTCTTGTGGCTGAGCCGTCCCCCGGCCCGGCCGTGCCGCACGGCGATGATCTCGGCGAGGATCGAGATGGCCGTCTCCTCGGGCGACTGCGCCCCGATGTCGAGCCCGATCGGGCCGGCGATGCGGGCAAGCTGGTCGTCGCCGTAGCCGTCCCGGCGCAGCCGCTCCAGGCGCTCGCCGTGCGCCCGGCGGCTGCCCATGGCGCCGATGTAGGCGGCCGGGCTGGCCAGCACCGCCGCCAGGGTCGGGTCGTCGAAGCGGGGCTCATGGGTGAGCAGGGCGAGGTAGGTGGCGTCGTCGGGCGGGTGGGCGGCCAGGTACTCGTGCGGCCAGGCGACCACCACCTGGTCGGCGGCCGGGACGCGCTCGGCGGTGGCGAAGCGGGCGCGGGCGTCGACCACGGTCACCCGGAAGCCGGCCAGCTTGGCGAAGCGGGCCAGCGCGGACGCGAAGTCGACCGCGCCGACGATCAGCAGGTGCGGCTGGGGGGCGAACACGTCGAAGAACAGCTCCCGCCCGGCCAGCTCGCGCACCGCCGACTCCTCGGCCGGCAGGAGCCGGCGGGCCAGCGCGACGGCCTGCGCGTCGAGCCCGCGGTCGCCGAGCGAGCCAAGCGCGTCGTCGGGGGTGACGAGCAGCTTGGCGCCCAGCCCCTCGCCGCGGACCACGGTGACGAGCGCCCCGCGGCGGTCGGCCCGGATCAGCTCGCGGATCGCAGCGAAGGACAGGTCGCTCAATCCAAAAGCTCCTCGATGAACACGTCGATGACGCCGCCGCAGGCCAGGCCGACGTCCCACACCATCTCGTCGGTGATCCCGAACGTCCGCACGCGCGGCGGGCCGCCGGCCAGGACGTCGGCCGCCTCCTCCAGCACGGCGCCCTCGACGCAGCCGCCGGAGACGCTGCCGACCCAGCGGCCGTCGTCGGTCACCGCCATCTTGGCGCCCGGCGGGCGGGGCGCGGACCCTTGCACGCGGGTCACCGTGGCGACCGCGACCCGGGCGCCCTCGGCCCGCCAACCCTCGATCGCGTCGAGCACGTCTCGCATCGGCCACCTCCTGGGCCCCGCGGATGGGCACCACTGTACTTGGAACGGGGCCCCCGCTATTGTCGGCTCGTCCCGCCCGGCTCGTGGCCCGACGAGGGGCCCGGCGAGAGGAGGTGGCCGTTGCGGCACATCACTTGCACGGTGAACGGCACCAGACGCGAGGCGGACGTCGAGCCACGCCAGCTCCTGGTCTACTTCCTGCGTGAGACGCTGGGCCTGACCGGGACCAACGTCGGCTGCGACAGCTCCTCATGCGGCGCCTGCACCATCCTGGTCGACGGCAAGTCGGTCAAGTCCTGCACCATGCTGGCCGTGCAGGCCGACGGGTCGGACCTGCTGACGATCGAGGGCCTGGCCGGCGACGGCCGGCTCCATCCGCTGCAGGAGGCGTTCCGCGAGCATCACGCCCTGCAGTGCGGCTTCTGCACGCCCGGCATGATCATGGCCGGGCTCGGGCTGATCCGAAGCGGCGCCGGCATGAGCGAGCAGGAGATCCGGCTCGGCCTGGAAGGCAACCTCTGCCGCTGCACCGGCTACCAGAACATCGTCACGGCGATCCAGGACGCGGCCGGCCGGATGGCCACGGCGCCGGCCGGGGCACGGGGAGGCGCGCAATGACCCAGGTCGTCGAGCCCGAGGCGCAGCGCTACGTCGGCCAGGGGCTCAGGCGCAAGGAGGACCCCGCGCTGCTGACCGGCCAGGGCCGCTACGTCGACGACCTCGTCCTGCCGGGCATGGTGTGGATGGCGGTCGTGCGCAGCCCGGTCGCCCACGCCCGCATCCGCAGCATCGACACCGCCGCGGCCCGCCAGGCCCCCGGCGTGCTCGCCGTGTACACCGCCGACGACCTGGCCGACCAGTGGGCCGCCGGGCTGCCGTGCGTGTGGCCGATCGCGAGCCGCACCATGCCCGCCGAGCCGACCGGCGACCCCCGCCTGCCCGACCACCATCCGCTGGCCAAGGAGAAGGTGCGCTTCATGGGCGAGCCGGTCGCGGTGGTGGTCGTCGACACCCGCGAGCTCGCCGCCGACGCCGTCGAGCTGGTCGACGTCGACTACGACGAGCTGCCCGCCGTGGTCGACCTCGAGGCCGCCCTGGCGCCCGACGCCCCGGTCGTCCACGACGCGCTCGGCTCCAACGACGCCTTCGTCTGGAAGCTCGCCAACGGCGAGGTGGACAAGGTCTTCGCCGAGGCCCCGGTGGTGGTCAAGCAGCGCTACGTCCACCCGCGGCTGATCGCCAACGCGATCGAGCCCCGCGGCGTGGTCGTCCAGCCGACCCCGGCGGCGGGCGAGTACACGGTCTGGTCGGCGACCCAGATCCCCCACATCCTGAAGGTCCAGCTCGCGGTCACCTTGGGCATCCCGGAGTCCAAGCTGCGGGTGATCGCCCCGCAGGTGGGCGGCGGCTTCGGCTCCAAGCTCGACGTCTACGCCGAGGAGGCCCTGGCCGTCGCGGCGGCGCGCAAGCTCGGCCTGCCGGTCAAGTGGATCGAGGAGCGCTCGGAGAACTACCTGGCCACGGTCCACGGCCGCGCCCAGGTCCAGGACCTGGAGGTGGCCGCCACCGAGGACGGCAAGCTGCTCGGCGTACGCGCCGACGTCACCGCCGACATGGGCGCCTACCTGCAGCTGCTCACACCGGGGATCCCGCTGCTCGGCTCGTGGCTGTTCCACGGCGTCTACGACGCCCAGGCCTACAGCTTCACCTGCACCGGCGTGTTCACCAACCGGACACCGACCGACGCCTACCGGGGCGCCCGGCCGGCCCGAGGCGGCCTACGCGATCGAACGGACCATGGACGCCCTGGCCCGCCGGGTCGGCAAGGACCCCCGGCCGAGCTCCGCCGGCTGAACTTCATCCCGAAGTTCACCGAGGCGCGTGCGGTCATCGGCGGCCTGCAGTTCGACTCCGGCGACTACGAGCCGGCGCTCGACAAGGCGATGGCGCTGGTCGGCTACGACGAGCTCCGCAAGGAGCAGCAGGCCTCGGGCGGCCGCCGCAACGGCAGGCTGCTCGGCGTCGGCATCTCCACCTACATCGAGCTGTGCGGCTGGGCCCCCTCGCAGACGCTGGGCGCGCTGAAGTACGCCGCGGGCGGCTGGGACGCGGCCACCATCCGCTGCCACCCGACCGGCAAGGTCACCGTGATCACCGGCACCTCACCGCACGGCCAGGGCCACGAGACGAGCTGGTCGCAGATCGCCGCCGACGCGCTCGGGGTCAGCCCCGACGACGTCGAGGTGCTGCACGGCGACACCGCCATCGCGCCGCTCGGCCTGGACACCTACGGCAGCCGCAGCGTGGCCGTGGGCGGCACCGCCCTGTACAAGGCGGCCGAGCGGATCCGCGCCAAGGCGCGCACGATCGCCGCCCACGAGCTCGAGGTGGCCGAGGACGACCTCGAGTGGGTGGCCGGGCGCTTCCGGGTCCGCGGCGCACCCGACAAGGCCAAGACCATCGCGGAGGTCGCCTCCTCCGCCTGGACCGCCCACGGCCTGCCGGCCGAGGTCGAGCCGGGCCTGGAGGCGACCGCGGTGTTCGACCCGCCGAACCTCACCTTCCCGTTCGGCGCGCACATCTGCGTGGTCGAGGTCGACCCGGAGACCGGCGCCACGCACGTCACGCGCTACGTGGCCGTCGACGACTGCGGCACGATCATCAACCCGCTGATCGTGGAGGGGCAGCTCCACGGGGGCATCGCGCAGGGCATCGCCGAGGCGCTGTACGAGGAGGCGCTGTACGACGACAACGGCACGCTGCTCACCGGCAACATGTCCACCTACCGCATCCCGTCGGCCGCCGAGCTGCCGTCGTTCGAGCTCGCCGAGACGGTCACGCCGTCCTCGGCCAACCCGCTGGGGGTGAAGGGGATCGGCGAGGCGGGCACGATCGGCTCGCCGCCGGCCGTGCTCAACGCGGTCGCCGACGCGCTGCGCTTCGCCGGCGCCGGCTTCATCGACAAGCCCGCCACGCCCGAGCGGGTCTGGCGGGCGATCCACGCCGGCGACGCCGGTCAGGCTCGTCCCGGTGCCAAGGAAGGAGGCCAGGCGTGATCCCGGCTCCGTTCGACTACGAGGTCGCCTCCTCTCGACTACGAGGTCGCCTCCTCCGCCGAGCACGCCGTCGAGCTGCTCGGCCGGCTCGGCGAGGACGCCAAGCTGCTCGCCGGCGGGCACTCGCTGCTGCCGCTCATGCGGCTGCGGCTGGCCGCCCCGTCGGTGCTGATCGACATCGGGCGGATCGACGACCTGGCCTACGTCCGCGAGGACGGCGAGGCGATCGCGGTCGGCGCGCTCACCACCCACGACGACGTCCACGTCGCCGAGCTGCTGCGCCGGCACTGCCCGCTGCTCGCGCACACCGCCGGCGAGATCGGCGACCCCCAGGTCCGCCACCGGGGGACGATCGGCGGGTCGGTGGCGCACGCCGACCCGGCCTCCGACATCCCGAGCGTGCTGCTGGCGCTGGGCGCCGAGCTGGTGGTGCGCGGGCCGGGCGGCGAGCGGCGGGTCCCGGCCGGCGGCTTCTTCAAGGGGATCTTCGCGTCCGACCTCGGCCCGCAGGACCTGCTGACCGAGATCCGCGTGCCCAAGCTGGCCGGCGCCGGCTGGTCGTACCAGAAGTTCAACGTCCGCGCCCAGGACTGGGCGATCGTCGGCGTGGCCGCGGTGACCCGCAACGGCGACGCGGCGGTCGCGCTGACCAACATGGGCGAGACGCCGCTGCGGGCCACGGCGGTCGAGCAGGCGCTGGCCGTCGGCGCCAGCCCGGCCGAGGCGGCCGAGCACGCCACCGACGGCACCAGCGCCCCAGACGACGCCCTGGCCAGCGCGGAGTACCGTGATGCCCTGGCCAAGGTCCTGACCCGCCGGGCGGTCGAGGAGGCACGGTCGCGCTGACCCACCCCAGCAACCGGAAGGGCGCCTGAGCATGGGCGCCCTTGCGTTCGCCTCGGTCGGCGAGCTCCAGCAGGCGCTGCGCGAGCACGCCTACCTGGCCGACCGTGGGCTTGCAACCGCACTGTACCTGGCACTGGCGCTGGACAAGCCGCTGCTGCTCGAGGGCGAGGCCGGGGTGGGCAAGACCGAGGTCGCCAAGGTGCTGGCCGGCCTGCTCGGCCGCCGGCTCATCCGACTGCAGTGCTACGAGGGCATCGACGCCAGCCAGGCGCTGTACGAATGGGACTACTCGCGGCAGCTCATCGCCGTGCGGGCGGCCCAGCTCGGCGAGCCCGGCGCGGACCTGTTCGGGCCCGAGTTCCTGGTCGAGCGCCCCCTGCTCGCCGCCGTGCGCGCCGGCGAGGGTGCCGTGCTGCTGATCGACGAGCTCGACCGGGCCGACGACGAGTTCGAGGCGTTCCTGCTCGAGGTCCTGTCGGAGTTCGCGGTCACCATCCCCGAGATCGGCCCGGTGGCGGCCGCCCGGCCGCCGGCCGTGGTCATCACCTCCAACCGGACCAGGGAGCTGCACGACGCGCTCAAGCGCCGCTGCCTGTACCACTGGATCGACCATCCCTCGGTCGAGCGCGAGGTCGAGATCGTGCGTGTGCGCGCCCCCGAGGTCCCCGAGGCGCTGGCCCGTCAGGTGGCCGCCGCGGTCGCCCGGCTGCGTGGCATGGAGGTCGCCAAGCGGCCCGGCGTGGCCGAGACCATCGACTGGTCGCAGGCGCTCGCCTTCCTCGGCGCCACCCGCCTGGAGCACGCCACCGCCGCCGCGACCCTCGGTGCGCTGCTCAAGGACCACGAGGATCTCGAGCATGTCCGGGCCCGGCTCGACCAGGTGCTGGGGGCGGAGTGATCCCGGTGCCGGAGGGGTCCGGGGAACCCCAAGGGGGTGCCCCGGTCGACCCGGAGGGGGCCGGGCCTGGTGAGCTCGTCGACCGGCTGGTCGCGTTCGGGCGGCTCCTGCGGCAGCGCGGGCTGCCGGTCGGGACGGGCCGGATCCTGACCTTCTGCCGCGCGGCGGCCGCCCTCGGCCCGCTCGACCGTGACGGGTTGTACTGGGCCGGGCGGCTGACGATGGTGGCCCGCAGGGAGGACATCGAGGCCTACGACCACGCGTTCGACGCGCTGTTCCCGTCCGCGCTCGACCAGGCCGCGTCGCAGCTGTGGGCGGGGCTCGACCGGCTGGCCCTGCCGGCGCAGGTCGGGCTGGAGCTGGAGGTCGAGGAGGCGCCCGGCGAGACCCTGGAGCCGGCCGGGCAGGGCGAGGGGAAGGCGCTGGTCGGCGTGCTCGCCTCCAGCGCCGAGCTGCTGCGCACGAAGTCCTTCGAGGAGCTGACGCCGAGCGAGCGGCTGCTGACCGACGCGCTGGTGCGGCGGCTGGCCGTGCGCGTGCCCCACCGGCGCTCGCGCCGGCTCCGCCCGGCATCCCAGGGGCGCACCTTCGACCTTCGCCGCACGCTGCGCGCCTCGCTGCGCACCGAAGGCGAGCCGTTCCGGCGTGCCTGGCGGACGCGGCGCACCCGCGCGCGGCCCCTCGTGCTGGTCCTCGACGTTTCCGGGTCGATGGCCGCCTACTCGCGGGCGCTGCTCCAGTTCGGCTTCGCCGCCGTCCGGGCCGGGCAGCGGGTCGAGGTGTTCTGCTTCGGCACCCGCCTGACACGGGTCACCCGGGCGCTGGCGACCAAGGACCCTGACCGCGCGCTGCGGGAGGTGAGCGCCGCCGTGCGGGACTGGGAGGGTGGCACGCGCATCGGCGCCTCGCTCAGCTCGCTGCTGGACCGCTACGCCCAGCACGTCACCCTGCGTGGGGCAGTGGTGGTGCTGTGCTCCGACGGGCTCGACCGCGGCGACCCGGCGCTGCTGGCCGCGCAGATGACGCGCCTGTCACGGCTCGCCCACCGCGTGGTGTGGGTCAACCCGCTCAAGGGCAGCGCCCGCTACCAGCCGCTGGCCCGCGGCATGGCGGCGGCCCTGCCCTACGTCGACGTGTTCCTGGCCGGCCACAACGTCGCCAGCCTGGAGGCGCTCGGCGAGGTGCTGGCCACACACCCGCCAGCGGTCGGAGGGTAGGCAAGTTGGAATTGTCCTGCTTGAGCGGGCAGCGGACGGCTGGGCAGCAAGCTTCATGGCAGGGTGCTGCCGCTACGTACAGCTTGCCTTCTGCGGTGGGGACCTCCTTGGTCAAGAGGAGAACCCGATGCCATTGTGGGTTCGCGAGATAGGCTGACCGGCCGACCCGCTGCCGGTATGCCCGAGCTGAGCATGCGGCTGGTCTTCTCAGGGGGAGGACAGGTCGAAGGAGAGAGACTGCTGGCTGGCGCCGAGGTCGCCGGCACCGTCGAATCTGACGGTGTAGGTGGTCAGGCCGGGGCCGCGGAGGGTGTCGTAGACGTCGTAGTTGCCGGCGGCGTCGGTACGCACGTCGGGGAGTTGTTCCTCACCCAGGAGGTCCTGGCGGACGAGGTGGAGGGTCTGCTCCCCGGTGGCCACGCCGGTCAGGGCGGTGAGCTGGCCGCCCAGGTGCACCTGCAGTCCGGTCGGATCGCCGATGTAGGGGGGGCCGAGGTAGTTGAGCGTCAGCGCGGTGGCCGAATCTGTCGACGGGATCACCACCCGCAGCAGCGGGGCGCTGCCGTCGAACAGGGTGGTGACCGCGTACAGGCGGCTGTTGTTCGGGCCCCAGGCCAGCCCGTGGGGGGCGAGAGTGTCGTCCAGCTGCGAGTTGGCCCGACCGCCGAAGTCGAAGGTCCAGGTCGGCGAGGAGGCTCCCGCCTCGTAGACGTATAGGTCGACGGCGCCGACGCTGGTGTCCGCCACGCCGGCCGCGACCCGGTCCCGGGCGCCGACCGCCACCGCGTTGGCCTGCAGCCCGCTGGGATACAGGCCGACCTGCTCGAGACTCCACGAGTTGAGCACCAAATGGCCGGCGTCCCCGGCGACGACGACCTGGCGGCCGTCGGCGGTCAGGGCGAAGTCCCTGGACCTCGGCGGGGATGCCTGCTCCGACGGCAGCTGGGCGACGGGATCGCCATCGGAGATGTCGTAGGTGGTCAGCGGGAGGTTCACCGCGCCGACCAACAACAGGTCCGGCCACTGCTGGGTGGCGGCCAACCGCGGCGCGATGAAGGAACCCCAGCCCCACTGCTTGACCACCGGGCGCCCGCTGCCCAACTGCAGCGAGCTGAAGCCGACCCGATCGCCGTCGCACTCGTGGCTGAACCAGATCCTGCCCTTTGCCAGGGCCAGGTCACGCGGGCAGAAGGAACCCACCTTGTAGCGGGCGGTCTCCTTCAGCTTGGCGGTGCTGATCGCCGCGATGGCCCCGGCGCCGTTGAGCGCCACATACAGGGTGGCGCCGTCGGCGCTGAGCGCCAGGCCGCTGGCACCCTTCTCCCCGTCGATGGTCTTGACGATGCGGCCGCCCAGGTCGGTCACTGTGACAAGGTTGCCGCCGGAGATGAACAGGTGCCCGTGGTCGGTGTCGATCGCCATGTCCTGGTAGGAGGCGAACGGCAGGACAGTCACGTTCGCCTGGTAGGCGTCGGTAGCCAAGGCCGATGGCACTATTGCCAGGACGGCGGCCACGGCAACGGTTGTCAGTACTGCGATGGCTTGCACGACCCGAATCCCGTGCACCAGCTCTCCTTATAAATGTAAATATCGTGCATGCCGCCTGCTCCCAGCGGCCGCGGCAGGCTAGCAGTGGTAGGCAGCGCGTGCGAAATTTCTGTCAATATCGCCAATCAGGCCACGACGAGGAGACGACCCCAGATCGGGCACCAAGGACGCCACTGTGAGCGACAGCGTCCGTGCGATGCTGGATGTGCCTGCCCGCAGCCACCAGGATCGATCTGTTCCCCACGCGTTCCAGCCGCTCGCCCAGGCCCACACCGGCGGCCTGGTCGTGGTCACCAACACCGTCTGGCGTGACCACACCGCCTACCAGCGTGACTTCGACCAGCTGGCGTCGGCGATCTCATCGACCAGGTCGTCTCCTCGGTCGGCGTGGGCGTCCGCAAACCTCACCTGGCATCTTCTGACACCGCGATGGCCGCCGCCGGCTGCGCCGCGACCGCCTGCGTCATGCTCGGCAACTCCGAGATCGTCGCCACCCTGGGAGTGGCGGGGGGCACGGGTCCGGGCCAGCCTGCACCAGGCCCACGCGACGCTGGCCCGCCAGCGATGTCGGCAGCTCACCGTGACGGCTCGTCGAGCTCGCCGTTCCAGGCCCATGCAAGCGCCCGCGGAAGCCCCCAGGCGCCCAGCGCGGTGAGGCGGCGACGCTCGTCGACGGCCCCGACCGCCTGCCAGGCGGGCAGGATCAGCTCGAACGCGAACCCGACCAGGCTGGCGTCGTCGGGATCGACCTCTCCCTCGACCTCCGGGCAGGCGTCGATCGCGGCGACGAGCGCCTCGGGCTCCGCCGACGCCCCGACGCCGCCGCGGACAAGGCCGAGGATGGCGCCGAGCCAGTCGGCCATCTCCAGGGCCATGATGGCCGACTCCTCCTCGACGCCGAGCCCGGACTCGTCGCGCATGGCGATGAGCCCGCCGGCGGCAGCCACCCACAGCTCGACGTCGTCGTCGGGCGGTCGGCGGCCGAGGCCGGCTGCGCGGCGGATCGTCGTGTACGGACGCCGGCCGCTGGCAAACCCGGCACGCAGGCGCCGGCACGCGGCCGCGAGCTCGTCGGCCGGCAGGGCCGCCCGCTCGGCCTCGGGCAGCGCTTGGCGCAGCAACTCGACGCCCTCCGCCTCGGCGCGGTCCCAGTCGGCCAGGAACTCGTCGATCTCGGCGTCATCCAGCAGGTCGTCGTCCTCGTCGTCCTCGTCGTCCTCGTCGTCGGCGGCGCCCGAGGTCACCGGCAGCTCCACCACCTCGCCAAGCGCCGCCTCGTCGTCCCCCTCGTCAAGGAGCAGGCTGAACTGCCAGCCCTCGTACGGCGCCAGGGCACGGCCGAGCTCGTCCCAGGTGAGCAGGCGGCCGTCGACTACGACCTGCGGCGGATCCACCGTCTCGATGCGGCCGCACACCTCCGTCCCGGCGACCAGCCAGCCGTCGCCGCCAGCTTCGGCCTCCAGGTGGCGGTGGCCGACCTCGGCCCGCAGCCGGGTTCGCAGGGCGTCGAGCAGCCGGGCGGGGTCGTCGTCGTGGTCGCCGGCCACGCGCAGGCGGTAGCCCGGACCGTCGTCGACCTCGTCCTCCTCGGCCTCGGCCACGATGCCGTCCGGGCCGCGCCAGAGCCGGTAGCGCAGGCGATGCTGCCGTCCGTCCGCCCCGGTCAGCTCCTCCACGGGTGGCGGGCCGGGCAGCTCGGGCAGCCCGGTCAGCTCGGCGAGCCGGTGGTTGAAGCACCGGTCGCACAGTGCCGCGCCGCCTACGGCCATCCGTGCTCCGGTGCCGCATTCCGTGCACGCATCCTTGGTCATCCGTCACATCCTCGTCTCGTGTGCTGCCTGTGACCGGCCTCCACGGCCGGTGGCGCCGTATCCAAGCGGCCGGCGGCCGCGACCCGGCTCGGGCGGGATCGTCTCAGGTTGGGTCGGCGGTGGCCACCGCCCTCCCCGGATCTGTGGACGCACGCCTGGGCCTGCGGCGCCGGGCCGTCGGCGCCGAGCCTGCGGCGCCCGGGCCTTGTGGACGGTCTGCTGCGCGGGGTGGCGGGCCGGTGTACGGTCTTGCCGAGGTGACTCCTCATGGATCCGTGCCAGGCCGTGACGACCTTGCTGACCGGTAAGCGGCTCTCACTCGATGCCGCGTTCGCCGCCGTGCGCCGACCGGGCTGCGGCGGCACCGCGCTGTTCGTCGGCACGACCCGCACGCCGAATGCCGGCCGGGAGGTCTCCGAGCTCGAGTACGAGGCGTACGAGGAGGCCGCGCTGCCCGCGCTCGAGCAGGCGGGCCGCGCCGCCGTCGAGCGCCACGGTCTGGGCGCCGTCTACCTGGCCCACCGGGTCGGGATCGTGCCGGAGGGCGAGACGAGCGTGATCGTGGCCGCGTCCGCACCCCATCGGGCCGAGGCGTTCGCCGGCTGCCGCGAGCTGATCGACCGGCTGAAGGCCACCGTGCCCATCTGGAAGAAGGAGCGCTGGGCTGACGGCAGCCGCTGGGTCGGCGTCCCGGCAGACATGGCGCCTGCGATCACCGTGCCCGAGGCCGCGGTCACAGGGGCTGCCGAGCGGCAGGAGGCGGGCGATGGCTGAGCGGGTCATGGTCGACGGCTTCGACCGGGTCGTGCGCGACCTGCGCGTGTCGGTCACCGACCGGTGCAACTTCCGCTGCCTGTACTGCATGCCCGAGGACGGGCTGCCCTGGATCGGCAGCGGGGACCTGCTGACCCGGGACGAGATGATCCGGGCGCTGCGGGTGGCCGTCGAGCTCGGCGTGCGCACCATCCGCATCACCGGCGGCGAGCCGACGCTGCGCCGTGACCTGGTCGAGGTGGTCGCCGCCCTGGGCGGGCTCGGCGTCGAGCTGTCGATCACGACCAACGGGTTCCTGATGGACCGGCTGGCCCGGCCCTTGTGGGACGCCGGCCTCAGGCGGGCCAACATCTCGCTCGACTCCCTGCGCCGTGACCGCTTCAAGGCCATCACGCGGCGTGACGCCCTCGACCGGGTGCTGCGCGGCATCGACGCGGCGCTGGCCGCCGGGCTCCACCCGGTGAAGATCAACGCCGTCGTCGTGCGCGGGCTCAACGACGACGAGGTCATCCCGATGGCCCGCTGGGCGCGTGGACTCGGGGTGGAGCTGCGCTTCATCGAGTTCATGCCGCTGGACGCGCCGGGCGAGTGGACGCGGGACCAGGTCGTGCCGGCCGGGGAGATCCTGACCTGGCTCGACCGGGAGTTCGGCCTGGCCCCGCCCGAGCCGCGCGGCAGCGCGCCGGCCGAGCGCTACCGCTACGCGGATGGCACCGGCGCGGTCGGCATCATCGCCTCGGTCACGCGGGCGTTCTGCGCCCAGTGCGACCGTATCCGGCTCACCGCCGACGGCCAGGTGCGCACCTGCCTGTTCGCCACCACCGAGTACGACCTGCGGGCGGTCATGCGGGCCGGCGGTGACGACGAGGCGATCGCCCGCTGCTACCTGGACGCGGTCGCCCGCAAGCAGTGGGGCCACAACATCTCGAGCCCCGATTTCGTCCAGCCCGCCCGCGGCATGTCCCAGATCGGCGGCTGAGCGGGGAGCCGACGCACACCCCGCCACGCTGGGGCGCCTGGAGGCGTGGCCGGCGGTGGGTCGGGGAGTGGGGCGGGCGCCGGTCAGGGCCGCGATCGCGCCCGCCGCATGGCGTCGGCTCGCTGACACGGGTTCGGGTAGGCTGCGATCCCGAGGCGAGAGGGAGGGGTCATGCAGCCCGATTGCACGTTCTGCCAGATCGTGTCCGGGGAGCTGCCGGCCGACTACGTCGACGAGGACGACCGCACGGTCGCCTTCATGGACATCAACCCGGCCACGCTCGGGCACCTGCTGGTCGTGCCGCGCAAGCACGCGAGGGACGTGATGGCGGCCGGCCCGGACGATTGGCTCGCGGTGGCGGCGACCGCGCAGCGCATGGCGCGCTGGGTGGTGGGCGCCTTCGGGGCCGGCGGCGTCGACCTGGTCCAGGCTAACTCCAACGGCCTGGTCGGCGCGCAGACCGTCTTCCACCTGCACGTGCACGTGCTGCCCCGCTATCCCGACGACACGCTCGGGCCGTGGTGGACGCAGCAGACGACCGACCCGGCCGAGATCACCGAAGCGGCCCGCAAGCTGATCGAGTACGGCCGCCGCAGCAGCCCCTGAGCCGCCGAGCAGGTCACGGGCTGGGCCGGCAGCAACGGTAACCAGCTTGCCGATCCTGGCGGTCGAAAGGTTTGCCTTCCTCGCTCTCGCCTCGTACCCGTAGTTGTGGTGGCGCCCAGACGATGGCGCAGGTCGTCCAGCCTCGCTGCGGGACGCGGTGGCCGCCGCCCGGCCGCATGCTGTCCCTACTGACTATCCGCATGCCGCCGACGCACAGCAGCAGGGCATCGACTGGCCAGGCTGACCAATCGGGAGCGCGATGTGCTCGCGCAGATGGCTGAGGGCGGACCATCCCCTCCTGGAGGCCGCGCTCGGGGCTCCTGGCCGACCTGTTTCGCCGATCCGATCCGGGAACCTCAGGAAGACTTGCGTCGTCTACCTATTGATGACAGGTGACGTGGTCGGAATCGGTGGTAGGAAGGAATGCGACGGGTGCCGCGAGGGGCGCTTCCCGCTCTGTTCCTGCTGGCGGTGGCCGGCTGCGCCGTACCGTCAAGGCCCGCTGTGCCCGCGACGCCGCCGACCGCCGTGTTGCACGCTCACATCCCAACCCAGTTCGGCTTCCACGGCCAGCTCGGCGGCGACGCGGCCACGGGTTGCACCTGGGTGGAGAACGACGGTGCGCGCACGCAGGCGGTCTGGCCGAGCGACATCAAGGTCGTCTTCGCACCGCTCCGGCTCCTCCAAGCGGGCAGGGTCGTCGCGCGGGGTGGCGACTTCGGATCAGGGCTTCTCGTCAGTGGCGATCCCGTCCGTGGCAAGCCGGGGTGCCCGGTGCACGAGGCAATGGCCATGGCCACGGTCCTGTCGCACGGGCGGACGCGGCCGTCCGGGTGGCCGTGATCAGGCCCGAGGGTCCAGCGACCATCCTGCCAGGCGTCCCGCCGTGCGGTCCCTTGTCGGGCCACTGGCCGGTGCTGCCGTTCGCCCCGAGGCGGCTGGGCGGAGCCATGCCGTCACGCTGCCAGAAGGTGGTGTCGGCGATGCTGACGGTCATCGCGTCGACCTTGCCGCCGAACTGGTGAGCCAGCCGCTGGCGGCGGTCCGCACCGCTGGTGCATTGCTCCTGGTTCTGAGAAGGCGCCACTCTCAGCGCCGGGTCGAAACGGGAGCATTCGACCTTCAGGCAAACCGGCGCTCGGTCCAGAACACCTCGCTGCGGTAGGGGAAGCGGACCGTCTGGGCGCCGCGGGTGGCCGGGTCGGTGGCGAGCAGGTCGGACACCTCGGCCAGCAGCGCGGCCCGCTCGGCGTCCGGGAGCGCGCCGATGAAGCTCGTGGACACGACCCGGTCGAGCACACCGGCCCGGTCCAGGGGCTGCGCGAAGACAAAGTGCCGCTCGACCAGGGGGGTGAACGCCTCGGTCTCCTCGAACGCGTCCCGCCAGCGCCCGCCGCGGTGGCGGGGCGCGTCGTCGGCATGGCGGTCCATCAGCTCGGTCAGCCGAGCCACCCAGCCGACCGACTGGTCCCGCGTGTTCCACGCGAGTCCCAGCCGGCCGCCGGGGCGCAGCACGCGGGCGATCTCGGCCAGCGCCCGCGGGCCGTCGAACCAATGGAAGGCCTGGCCGACCGTGACGGCGTCGGCGGAGCCGTCCGGCAGCGGCATCGCCTCGGCGGTGCCGTCGAGCACCCGCATGCCGGGCACCATCTCCGCCAGCTTGGCGCGCATCGCCTCGACCGGCTCGACGGCGACCAGGCGCGCGCCGGTCGGGACGAGCAGCCTGGTGAGCTTGCCCGTCCCGGCGGCCAGGTCGACCACCGCCGAGCCGGGTCCGATGCGCAGCGCCTCGACGAGCCAGGCGACCGCGTCAGGCGGGTAGCTCGGCCGTCCCCGCTCGTAGGCGTCGCTGGACGCCTGGAATCCGGTTCGGGCCAAGCGGTGCACGGCCATCGGGGGCCTCCGGTCGGATGCGGGCTTGAGCGAGAAGGGTGCGAACTGCTTGGTGTGGTGTGCGCGTTCGTGATCGAACGCATGTATTAGCATGGCGGCCATGAAACTGGCTGCATGGGCACGTGCCAACGGCGTGCACCCGCAGACCGCCTACCGCTGGTTCCGCCAGGGCAGGATGCCGGTCCCCGCGCGCCGCCTGCCATCGGGCACGATCCTGGTCGAGGTGCCTGACACCGGCAGCCTACCGGATCGACGCACCGTGCTGTACGCGCGCGTCGCCGCCCATGACCAGCGGGCCGACCTGGACCGGCAGGTCGCGCGACTGACCGCGTGGGCGGCAGAGCAGGGGGTCGGCGTGGCCGAGGTGGTCACCGAGGTCGGCTCCGGGCTGAACGGCAGGCGGCCAAAGCTCGCCCGGCTGCTTGCCGACCCGCGGGCCACCACGATCGTGGTGGAGCATCGGGATCGGCTGGCCCGCTTCGGGGTGGAGCAGCTGGCGGCGGCGCTGTCCGCGCAGGGCCGCCGGCTGGTGGTGGTCGACCCTGGAGAGAACACGAACGACCTGGCACGCGACCTGCTCGAGGTGCTCACCGGCTACTGCGCCCGACTGTACGGCCGCCGCGGCGCCCGCAACCGCGCGCTGCGCGCGCTGACCTGCGCGCGCAAGCCGCCCGGTCACGCCGACGCCGGCGACGGCGAGGCCTGCTGACGGACCCCCGGGCGGCCCGGCCGCGTCCTTCGCCTTGCCGCCCGGCCCGCCTGCCACTATGGTGGCCGCGACCGGCGGAGAGCCGCCGGTCGTGTTCGGCGAACGTCCAGGGGAGCCCGGCGAACCGGGCTGAGAGGCTGACTGCGAGGTCGGCGACCCTTCGAACCTGATCCGGGTCATACCGGCGCAGGGAGGAGCTTCCTCGCGCACCGTGCCCGCCCCCAGGCGCCGCCGCTGGCCTCGCTGGAGGTGAGAAGGTGGCAGCGACAGTCGAGCAGGGCACGGACGTCCGCCGACCGTTCGAGTGGGGGATCGAGCCCGTCCCGCCCGGCGCGCGCGTCCTCGGGTTCTTCGACCAGGCCGTGCTGTGGGGCAACCTCGGCATCAGCCTGCTCGTGCTGGTCGCCGGGGCGACCCTGGTGCCCGCGCTGGGCCTGTGGCCGGCGCTGGCCGCCAGCGTGGTCGGCGCGGCCATCGGCAACGCCCTGCTGGGGCTGGCGGCCGTGCCCGCCGCCGAGACCGGGGTGCCGACCATGGTCATGTACCGGGCGCCGCTCGGCGTGCGCGGCTCGCTCGCGCCGACCGCCTGCAACGTGGTCCAGAACCTCGGCTGGGCGACCTTCGAGCTGTGGATCATCGGCAGGGCGGCCGCCCAGGTCTCCGCCAAGCTCTTCGGCGTCGAGGGCCGGATCGTCTGGACGGTCGCGTTCGGCCTGGCCACCACGGCGCTCACCCTGGCCGGGCCGCTCACCGTGGTGCGCCGCTATCTGGAGCGCTTCGCCACCTGGGCCGTGCTCGCCTCGACCCTGTACCTGAGCTGGTATGCGGCCAGCCACTTCGACCTGGCCGCGCTCGCCGGACGCCACGGCCAGGGCGGCATGTCGTTCTGGCTCGGCGTGGACATCGCCGTCGCCCTGCCGATCTCCTGGGTGCCGCTGGTCGCCGACTACGCCCGCTTCGGACGCTCGGCCCCGGCGGCGTTCTGGGGCACCAGCCTCGGCTACTTCGTCGCCCAGGTGTGGTTCTACGCGCTCGGCATCGTGTTCCTGCTCGCCATCGGCCAGGGCGACGTGCTGGCCGCGGTCATCGCGGTGCCGGTCGGCCTGGTCGCCCTGCTCGTGCTCGTCGTCGACGAGACCGACGAGGTGTTCGCCAACGTCTACTCGACCGGGGTGAGCCTGCAGAACGCGCTGCCCCGGCTGCCCGGCCGTCCGCTGGCGCTCGTGCTCGGCCTGCTCGCGACCGCCCTGGCCGCCCTGGTCAGCGACCTCACCCAGTACCAGAGCTTCCTGTACCTGCTCGGCGCCGTCTTCGTGCCGCTGTTCGGCGTGCTGGCCGCCGACTACTTCGTGCTCGCCCGCCGCCGCTACCACGTCGCCGAGCTGTACCGCCCGCACGGGCGCTACCGCGGCGTGCGCTGGAGCGCCGTCGCCGTGTGGGTGGCCGGCTTCCTCGTCTACAACTGGATCAACCCCGGCTACGTGGCGGGCTGGCAGCGCCTGGCGCGGTGGCTGTTCGCGTCCGTGCTGCACCTGCCGTTCCCGCTGTCACCCTGGCTCGGCGCCTCGATCCCCGCGTTCGCCGTCTCGTTCGCGGCCATGGTCGCCGTCGGCCGCCTCCGACGGCGGGAAGCGGTCCGGGGCGGGCGGCGGACGCCGCCGCAGGAGCACCCGGACGGCGCCACAAGGGGGCATCGGTGAGGATCTTCCAGGTCGACGCCTTCACCGAGCGGGCGTTCGCGGGCAACCCGGCCGCCGTATGCCTGCTCGACGGCCCCCGCGACGAGACCTGGATGCAGCAGGTCGCGGCCGAGATGAACCTGTCCGAGACGGCGTTCGTGGCGCGGCCGCAGGGCGGCGTCTGGGGGCTTCGCTGGTTCACGCCGACAGTCGAGGTCGCCCTGTGCGGGCACGCCACGCTGGCCGGCGCGCACGTCCTGTGGGCCGAGGGCGAGGTGCCGGCCGAGGTGCCGATCGCGTTCTCGACCCTGAGCGGGGTGCTGACCGCGACGCCGCGCGGCCACGAGATCGAGCTGGACTTCCCGGCCGCCCCGCCGGCGCCGGTCGCCGCCCCGCCGGGGCTCGCCGACGCCCTGGGCGCCGAGCCGCGCGGGGTCGGGCGGAGCCGCTTCGACTACCTGGTCGAGCTGGCCGACGAGGCCGCCGTGCGGGGACTGCGGCCGGACCTCGCCCGGCTGCGGCAGCTGGACGTGCGCGGGGTGATCGTGACCGCCGCCTCCGGCGACCCGGCGGCCGACTTCGTGTCGCGGTTCTTCGCGCCGGGCGCCGGCGTCGACGAGGACCCGGTCACCGGCTCGGCACACTGCACCCTGGCCCCGTTCTGGGCCGAGCGGCTCGGCCGCGCGGAGCTGGTCGGCTACCAGGCGTCGGCGCGGGGCGGCCACGTGCGGGTGCGCCTGGCCGGCGACCGGGTCAAGCTCGCCGGCCGGGCGGTCACCGTCCTGCGCGGCGAGCTGCTGGTCGGCTGAGCGCCGGCTCAGCGTGGCCGCGGGCCGACGAACACGACTAGCACGGCCGGGTCGGGGCCGAGGTTCTTGAGCGCGTGCTTCGACCCGGCCGGGGCGAGGACCGCGTCGTACTGGGCGGCCTCCCCGGTGTCGTCGTCGACCCGGACGAGCACCCGGCCGGCCATCACGACCACCACCTTGTCCGAGGACTCGTGGACGTGCAGGAGCTGCTCCTGCCCCGGGTCGAGGCAGTACAGGTGGGTGAGGGTCCGGTCGGTCTCGAACACCGCGTGCTTGGCCATGCGGCGCTCGTCGAAGGCGATCAGGTCGGCGAGCTGTCGGCGTTCCATCGCGGCTCCCGCGTTTCCTGCTGGCGTTGCGCTACGGTGCGTTCATCTTGGCAGGCGGCGAGGCGCCTACACTGGCGCGCTGGCCGTTGCGCGTCCACCGGCGCGCCGCCGTTGCGCGTGGGCTGCCGCTCATGGATGGAGGAAGGGGTCATGCTGAAGGTCTCACTTGGAACGCCCGAGGACGCCGCCGGGAAGACCGACCTGCTCGCCGTCCCGGTGTTCGCCGACCGGGCCCTCGGCCCGGGCGCGAGCGAGGCGGTCGCCGCGCTGGGCGACTCGCTCACGCCGCTGCTGGAAGCGCGTGGCTTCACCGGCAAGGCGGGCGAGGCGCTGTCGCTGCCCACGCTGGGCCGCCTGCCGGCCGCCGCGCTGCTGCTGGTCGGCCTCGGCGAGCGGGACGCCGTCACGACGGAGTCCCTGCGCCGGGCGGCCGCGACGGTCGTCCGCCAGGCGGGCGGGGCCAGGACGGCGGTCACCACCTTGCCGCAGGCGCTGCCCGGCGGCCAGGCGGCCGCGGTGCGGGCGGTCACCGAGGGGGCGCAGCTGGCCGCCTACCGCTTCGACAAGTACAAGAATGCCGACACGGCCGGCGCCAAGGAGCCCGGCAGGCTCGAGACGCTGGTGCTGGTGGCCGCCGGCGGCGAGCGCGGCGCGCTCGAGGGCGCCATCGCGGCGGGCGACGCGCGGGCCGCCGCCACCAACCTCGCCCGCGACCTGTCCAACGAGCCGGCCAACAGCCTGCACCCCGCCGACCTGGCCGAGGCGGCGCGCCAGGCGCTGGCCGGCAGGCACGTCACCGTCGCCGTCAAGGACGAGCGGGCGCTCGCCGCGGAGGGCTTCGGCGGCATCCTGGGGGTCGGCCAGGGGGCCGACAACCCGCCGCGGCTGGTCGAGCTGACCTATGCGCCCGACGACGCCAAGGCCCGGGTGGTGCTGGTCGGCAAGGGCATCACCTTCGACTCGGGCGGCCTGTCGCTCAAGCCGGCCGACTCGATGGCGACCATGAAGACCGACATGTCCGGCGCGGCCGCGATCGTCGGGGCCATGAGCGTGCTTGCCGACCTCGGCATCAAGGTCGCCGTCACCGGCTACCTCGCCGCCGCCGAGAACATGCCCTCCGGCCGTGCGCTGCGGCCGGGCGACGTGCTCACGATGCGAAACGGCAAGACCGTGGAGGTGCTGAACACCGACGCCGAGGGCCGGCTGGTGATGGCCGACGCCCTCGCGCTCGGCGCGGCGGCCAAGCCGGATGTCATCGTCGACGTCGCCACCCTCACCGGCGCCTGCATGATCGCGCTGGGCAAGAGGTACGCGGGGCTCATGAGCAACGACGAGATGCTGTCCGCCGAGCTGCTCGAGGCGGCCAAGGAGGCCGGCGAGCCGACCTGGCCGCTGCCGCTGCCCGAGGAGTACGCCAAGGAGATCCAAAGCGACATCGCCGACCTGAAGAACGTCGGGCAGCGCTGGGGTGGGGCGCTCACCGCGGGCCTGTTCCTCAAGGAGTTCGTCGACGGCCAGCCCTGGGCGCACCTCGACATCGCCGGCCCTGCCCGCGCCGACGACGAGGACGCCTACACGCCCAAGGGCGCGACCGGCAGCGCCGTGCGCACCCTGCTGAGCTGGCTGGAGCGCCGCAGCCACACCGACTGACCGGGCCTGGGGGCATCGCGGACCCGGTGCGGGCCCGGGGCCTCGGAACCGGCGCGGGTCCGGGCCCGGCGTGGGGTCCGCGGGCATCGGACCCGGCGCGGGCCCGGGGCGGGCGGTGGGTCAGGGGGCCTCGGGGCCGGCCGCGCGGACCCGCTTGACCGCGACCAGGGCATCCTGGAGGTCGCGGATCCAGTCGGCCTGGTGGGTGCCGACCAGGCGCACGCACCAGGCCAGGGCGTCGCTGCGGCTGCGGGCCACGCCGGCCTCGATGAGGGTGTCGAGCACGGCCCGCTCCGCCATGCGCAGCCGGGTCATGACCGGCACGCTCAGCGTCGTGAACGCCAGGCGCACGCCGCCGCATGCCGCACCCCAGGAGACCTTGCGCCCGTAGCGGTGCTCGAGCTCGGCGGCGATGCGCATGCGCTGCTCGCGGCTCGCCTCCCGGAACTGCTTGATCCGCGCCGTGCAGGCGGCCGCTCTGGCCGGCTCGGACAGCTCCGGCTCGGCGGCCGGCGCCTCGAGCGTGCCGACGATCAGGATCTCCTCGCCGTCGACGGCGACCTCCAGGGCGCCGCTGAACCAGCCGGCCGGCAGCCGCCTGGCAAGCCAGGCGGCGATGCTGTCCGCGAGGGGATCGGCGCACATTTGGCAATTACAGTATTACGTCAAGGGCTGGCGACCAAGACAGGGCCGGCGACCAAGACGCCGACCATCCGGGCCCACGTGCGGCCGGCCCGGTGCCGGGCCACGTGCGGCCGGCACGGCACCGGGCCCGGCCGAGGGCGCGGGAGCGGCGCCCTCGGCCTCCACCCTCGGCATCTCCGAG
>JBIOYL010000018.1:0-10682 GCA_044870185.1 Actinomycetes bacterium
CCGAGGCCTGGTGGTCGTCCGGGACCGTCGGACCTGGGACCACCTGGCCGGCCCGGGCCTCGGCCGGACGGCCACGCCGGCGGCGCCGGCGGCCGGTTCGGGACGGGGGCGCGCCCTCCTCGGCGGCCTCCGGCTCGGCCGCGGCCGTCGCCACCTCCGGGGACGAGGCACCCGGCACGTCGTCATCCACCTCCGGCGACGGCACGGGCCCGGCGATCCCCTCCCCTACCGCCGGCTCGGCCGCGCCGGCCTCCTCGGGCCCCGCGGGACCAGCCGGCACGCCGGCCGCGGGGGCCGCCGACGCCGGCCGGGCGGGAGGCGGCCCCGCCGGGCGGGAGGCGGCCGACGTCGCCTCGACGGTGGTGACCGTGAAGGTCGGCAGCTCGATCTCGGCCGGCGGGACGACCGGCGCCGTCGTCGACATGGACGTGGCGGGCGGCGGCCCGCCGGCGAACGACGCCGATCCGCGCGGGCGGGCTGGGGAGCGCGCGACGTCGCCGGCCTGAGCAGGCTCGGCGGCGGTCGGCGCGGCGGTCGGCGGCGCTGCTTCTGCTGGCGCTGCTTCCGCTTCTGTCGGCGCGGGCGTGCCGATCTCTTCGGTCGGCGCCGACGCGCCGGTGGCGTCTTCGGTCGGCGCCGACGCGCCGATGACGTCCCGGGGATCGTCCACCCGGGATTCGTCGGGGGAAGCCATGGATGCTCCTCACACACTCGGACGGCCGCCGACGGGGGCGGCCGAAGCCTGTGCGCGCTCGGGAGGACGCCTCGTCCCCCCGGCCGAGACGGACGGGACCCGAGTCTGCCGGTCTGGCCGGTTGTCGGCTGGCCGGTTGCCGGCCGGAGCCGGGCCGGGTCACGCACCCGCTGGGCGGCGCCGCCACGCCGTCCGGGAGGATCCTCCGCCGGGCGAGCACCGTGCTCGACCCGGATTGGACACCACCGGCCCGTCGCCGTTGATGAGGCCACGAGCGGGTACCGGGCACGTCGCCCCTGGGCTGGCCCTGTCCGGGTCGCCACCGGTCGTGGCGAGGGACGCGGGAGCCGACATCGGGCGCTGCGGCCGGCACGTCTCGGGCTGCACCGCCGGGGTTGGCGTGGCGTAAGACCCTTCGAGTCTGCCAGAACCGCCAGGTGGCCGGCAAAGACCCCGGCGCGTCGGGGCCGGCTGGCCGGCCGCCGCCCGTCCCGGCCCGCCGGCGTCACAGGTAGCGGCGCATGTGCACGTTGAGCAGCAGCCCGACGGCCAGGAAGCTCGAGATCAGCGACGAGCCGCCGTAGGAGATGAACGGCAGGGGGATGCCGGTGATCGGCATGATGCCGATGGTCATGCCGATGTTGATGAACGCCTGGAACACGAACATGGCCACCACGCCGGCGGCGAGCAGCGCGCCGAACGGGTCGGCGGCGATGGCGGCGATGCGCAGGCCCCGCCAGACCAGGACCGCGAGCAGAAACAGCAGCAGGCTCGCGCCGACAAAGCCGAGCTCCTCGCCGATCACGGTGAAGATGAAGTCGGTGCGCTGCTCGGGGACGAAGTTCAGGTTGGTCTGGCTGCCGCGCAGGTAGCCCTTGCCGCGCACGCCGCCCGAGCCGATCGCGATGAGCGACTGGCGGTAGTTGTAGCTGTAGCCCCGGCCGGTCGCGTCGACGCTCGGGTTGACGAACGTGGTCAGCCGCTCCTTCTGGTATTGCTTCAGCACGTTCAGCTTGAACATGCCGACGACGCCGAGGCTGCCGACCAGCGCCAGCACGACGAGCCAGCGCACCTGCACGCCGCCGACCAGCAGGACGCTGAACAGGATGGCCACGAACACGATGAAGGTACCGAAGTCGGGCTGGAGCAGGATCTCGGCGCCGACCAGCCCGACCGCGCCGAGGCCGAGGGCGAGCGGGCGCAGGCCGGGCCGCTCCCGCCGGGCGCCCAAGATCGCGGCCAGGGCCACGATCACGCCGACCTTGGCGTACTCGCTTGGCTGCACCTGGTACGGCCCGAGGCTGAACCAGGACTGGGCGCCGTTGCCGGTCGTCCCGAGTGGGGTCAGCACGGCGGCCAGCGCCAGCACGACCACACCGAACGTGACGGCGGCGAACGCCTGGATCTTGCGGTAGTCGACCACCGCGACCCCGACCATGGCGGCCAGGCCGACGGCCAGACCGACCAGCTGGCGGCGCACGACGAGGTCGCCGGGCCGGCCGGATGCGCGCAGGCTCGAGTAGGTCGACGAGTAGATCGCGGCCAGGCCGAGCACGGCCAGGCCGACGGCGGCGAGCACGACGATCGGGTCGAGATGGCGCCAAGGGGTGCGCCAGGCCATCGGCCGCTCGCTGGCGGTCTCCCAGCCGAGCCGGGACACCCGGTCGGGATAGGAGTCCCACGACTGCTGCATCATCCGCTCCGGTCGGCACCGGTGCCGACCGGGGTGATCGGCAGGCCGAACAGCTTCTCGTAGATCACCCGGGCGACCGGGGCGGCCGACTCGCCGCCGTGGCCGCCCTGCTCGACCATGACCACCACGACGTCCTTGGGCGAGCCGGCCGGTGCGAACGAAGCGAACCAGGCGAATGGCGCCTTGGGCGGGATATCGGCCGTGCCCGTCTTGCCGGCGACGGGGACGCGGTCCAGCGGGAACCCGTTGAACGCCGCCGCGGCCGTGCCGGCTGCCGGGACGGTGGCGAGCGCCGCGTCGACGGCGGCGAAGGCGCCGGCCGGCATGCGCACCACCGAGGCGACCTGGGGGGTTACCGGGTGGACCGTGCGCCCGCTGGCCGGGCGCACCACCGCCTGGCCCACGTGCGGGGCGTACACGGTGCCGCCGTTGGCGAGCGCCCCGTAGGCGAGCGCGAGCTGCAGCGGCGAGACCTGGACGTCGCCCTGGCCGATGGCCATGTTGAGGTCGTCGCCACCCTGCCACTGGAAGCCGTAGCGGCACAGCTCCTGGAACAGCGCGCTGCCGCCGGCGCAGTACTGGTCCTTGTTGGCCAGCCAGAAGCGCTTGCGCCAGGCCCGGTCGGGCACGGTGCCGTCGGCGCCGTAGGGCAGGTCCAGGGCCGGGGAGCGGCCGAAGCCGAAGCTGCGCGCGGTGGCCTGCAGCTCCTCGGGGATCGGCCGCTTGGCCACCTCGGCGGCGTGCTCGGCGCCGAAGAAGGCGGCGCCGACGTTGTAGTAGTAGACGTCGCAGGACTCGCGCAGGCTGTCGGTGAGGTTGACGGTGCCGTGGCCCTTGGGGGTCCAGTCCTTCTTGTCGGAGTTGCCGAACTGGAAGTGGCCCGGGCAGAAGAACGTGGACGTTGGGGTGATGGCCCCGGTCCGCAGGCCGGCCATGGCCGTGAACGGCTTCCAGGTGGAGCCGGGCGGATACACCGACTGGACCGCGCGGTCGAGCAGGGGGTTGGTGGGGTCCTTGGCGTAGGCGGCGTAGTCCGACCGGGAGATCCCCTCCACGAACTTGCGCGGATCGTACTGGGGCAGGCTGGCCAGCGCGCGCAGGGAGCCGTCGTTCGGGTCGAGCACGACCGCGGTGGCGGCCGGCGCGGCGTAGGTCCCGCCGCGCTCTTTGTCGGGCAGGGTGCGCGCCGCCGCCATGCCGTCGGCCAGCGCCTTCTCGACCGTCTTCTGCAGGTCGAGGTCGATCGACAGGCGCAGGTCGTTGCCGGGCACCGGGTCGCGGCCGCCGACCGTCTTGACCGGCTGCCCGGCGGCGTTGACCTCGATGTCCTGCAAGCCGTCGACGCCGCGCAGCCAGCGGTCGTAGGTCAGCTCGACACCGGCCTTGCCGACCAGCACGCCGGGCCGGTAGCCGCGCCAGCGCGGCTGGGCCAGCTCCTGGCTGGAGATCTCGCCGACGTAGCCGAGGATGTGGGCGGCGACGGTGCCGTTCGGGTAGCTGCGCAGGGCCAGCACCTCCGGTGCCACCCCGGGGAACTGCGCGGCATGCTCGGTCAGGTAGAACAGCTGCGGGAACGGCACGTCCTCGGCCACCGGGACCGCTCGCAGGGGCGAGCCGGCGTAGTCGTGCAGGCGCTGGTCGATCGCCTTGCGCGGCATGCCGAGGACGCGGGCCAGCCGGTCCAGCACGGCGGCGCGCCGCGTGCCCATCTGGGCGAGCTTGACCGTCACCGCCCAGGCGGCCCGGTTGTCCACCAGCACCCGGCCCTGCCGGTCGAGGATGCGTCCGCGCGGCGCGTCGACCACCACCTGCCGGATCCGGTTGCCCTCGGCGAGCTGCCCGTAGCGGTCGGCGGCCAGGACCTGGAGATACCAGAGGCGGGCGAACAGCGCGCAGAACAGCACCAGCACCAGGAACGAGAACAGCGACAGCCGCAGGCGGCGCGGCGAGCGGGTTGTGTCTGCCATGGCGCTCAGCCGTCGAGCTGCTCGGGGCGCACCCGGGCGGCCAGCGAGCGCACGACCGGGTAGACGAATGGGGCCAGCAGCAGGTTGTAGCCGGCGACGAGCACTCCGGCGCGGGCGACGTAGCTCCAGGAGGACAGGTCGAGCACCCGCAGGGCGACCCCGGCCAGCCACACCGAGACCAGGCTCGCGGCAGCCACCAGCGTCAGGTGCACCCACGGGCGGGGGCTCACGACCCAGGTGCGGACGACGCCGACCGAAAAGCCGATCGTGGTGTACACGAAGGCCGACACCCCGGCCGGCGTGTTCAGCAGCAGGTCGGCCACCAGACCGGCCCAGAACCCGAACAGGGCGCCCGACGCCGACCCCCAGGACATGGCCACCGCGACCACGGCGAGCACGAGCAGGTCGGGGCGGACGCCGGCCAGGCGCAGCCGGCCGAGCACGCTGGTCTCCAGCAGCAGCAGGACCACCGTGACGGCGGTGAGCAGCAGGACGCGGCGGAGCATCGCTACGACCCCGGCGGGGGGCTGCCCGGCTTGCCCGGCAGCGGCGGGACGGGCGGCTTGGCGACCACGACGGCGACCACGTCCAGCGTGGCGAGGTGGGCGTAGGGCGCCACGCCCGCCTGGGGGACCAGGCCGGCGCCGCCCGCCCGGACGCCACGGACGACCCCGACCGGCAGGCCGGCGGGGAACACGCCGCCCGGGTAGCCCTGCGTGACGATGGCGTCGCCCGGCCGCACCTGGATGCCGGCCTGCACCGGCTCGAAGGTGAGCTCGCCGTTGTCGGCGCCCCGCAGCAGGCCGGGCGCCTTGGTCCGGGCGAGGCTCGCGGCCACGCCGCTGGACGGGTCGTCGACGAGCAGCACGGTGGCGTAGTCGGCGGTCGCGTCGACCACCCGGCCGACGAGCCCGTCGGCGTCGAGCACGGCCATGTCGGGGGCGACCCCCTGCCGCCGGCCGCGGTCGATGGTCACCGACTGCTGGAAGTTCGATGCCGAGCGGGCGACGACGGTCGCGCCCACGGTCTTGCAGCCGCACCGCCGGGCCATGGCGAGCGCGCCGCGGAGCTCGTCGTTTTGGGTGACGACGTCCTGGTAGGTGTGCTCCTGGGCGTGCAGGCGGTCGACCTCGGCCTTGAGGCGCCGGTTCTCCCGCCGAAGGCTGCCGATCTGCCCGATGCCGACCACCAGGTCCCCGATGGGTCGCACCACGGCCTGGACGCCGCGCTGCAGCGGGCCGAACGCCCCCATCGCGACGTGGCGCAACGCGCCGACGGGCCCTTGCTGGTGGGCCCGGAAGTCCAGGGTGACCGTGGTGATCGCGGCGAGCAGGAGCACCACGAACAGCACCCGGGTGCGGCGGCGGTGTGAGTACACGGCGGTCCTCGCTCGCAAGACGAAGCGCCGTCGGGACGGTCAGGGCCGCCCGGAGGACATGAGCACCTGCTTGAGCACCTCGAACTCCTCCACGCACCTCCCCGACCCGATCGCCACCGACTGCAACGGCTCGTCGGCGACGTGGATCGGCATGCTCGTCTCGTGCTTGAGGCGCTCGTCCAGGCCGCGCAGCAGCGCCCCGCCGCCGGTCAGCACGATGCCCCGGTCCATGATGTCGGCCGCCAGCTCGGGCGGCGTGCGGTCGAGGGTGTTCTTGACCGCGTCGACGATCGCGTTGACCGGCTCCTCGACCGCCGTGCGAACCTCCTCGGCGTTCAGCGTGATCGTCTTGGGCAGGCCGCTGACCAGGTCCCGGCCGCGCACCTCGACGCCGACCTCGGCCTCGTCGACCATGGGGAAGGCCGATCCGATGGCGATCTTGATCTCCTCGGCGGTGCGCTCGCCGAGCAGCAGCGAGTACTCCTTCTTCACATACGCGATGATGGCCTCGTCCAGCTCGTCGCCGCCGGTGCGGATGGACTTGCTGGTCACGATCCCGCCGAGCGAGATCACGGCCACCTCGGTGGTGCCCCCGCCGATGTCGACGACCATGTTGCCGGTCGGCTCGTGCACGGCCATGCCGACGCCGATCGCGGCCGCCATGGGCTCCTCGATCGTGTAGGCGCTGCGGGCGCCGGCACGGTAGGTGGACTGCTCGACGGCCCGCTTCTCGACGCCGGTGATGCCGGACGGCACGCACACCACCACCCGCGGCTTGGCCATGAGCTGCCGCCGGTGCACCTTCTGCACGAAGTACCGCAGCATCCGCTCGGTCGTGTCGAAATCGGCGATGACCCCGTCGCGCAGCGGCCGGACGGCCACGATGTGGCCGGGGGTGCGGCCGATCATGCGCTTGGCCTCGGCCCCCACGGCCAGCACGGCGTTGTTCTTGGTGTTGAGGGCGACCACCGAGGGCTCGTCGAGGACGATCCCCCGCCCCCGCACGTACACCAGGGTGTTGGCCGTGCCAAGGTCGACGGCCATGTCGCGGCCTAGGAAACGGAACGCGTTTGACACTCCCACCAGCTCCCTGAACCTCTCATCGTCAGCGTCTCGTCAGCGTCGCAGGCCGCCGGCCGTTCGGCCCTGAGCTCCCGGCCGTCCAGCCGTTCGGCCTCGGGCCGCCCGGCCGTTCGGCCACTTGGCCGGCGCCTGCCGGCCCGCCGCGGGCATCCCGTCAGACCGGCGTCCACCATCGTCGCACCACTGTCGGGAATGAGCGTGCCGGACCCGGCATTGGATTGCAGGCAAGCGAGCCCGGCCACCGCCCTGCGCCTCCTGGCGGCCGCCAGGCTCGAGAAACTCCGGCATCCTACACCAGGCCCCCGAACCACCCAAGGGAGGGGACAGGGACGATACCAGGCTGTTACGAACGCCCGAGCGCTGCTCGCCATCCCGAGGTCTTGAGCGTTACGCTCAAGACATGAGTGAGCAGACGCTGCACCTCACCGCGGTCGTTTGGCAGGAGGACGACTGGTTTGTCGCCTGGGCCCCGCAGGTGGAGGTCACAAGCCAGGGCGAGACGATCGAACAGGCGCTGGCGAACCTGCGCGACGCCATCGAGGGAGTTCTGGCCGAGGAGCCTGAGCGAATCGGGCCTGCTCTCCCGCCCGTCGTCACCACAGCCACGGTCGACGTGCGCATCCCCGCGTGAGCGGCGGCCTGCCACGCGGGGTGTCCGGTAAGCAAGCCATCACCGCGCTCCAACGAGCCGGGTTCGAGCCGGTCCGAACGAGCGGTGATCACGTGATCCTCAAGACCGCGACGCCGCGGCCAGGGGCTTGGGCGACCGTGGCCGTGCCCCGGCATCGTGAACTGAAGGTTGGGACGCTCGCCGGCATCCTACGCAGCATCGGGTTCACCGCCGAGGAGTTCCGGACCCTACTCGACCGCCGGTAGGAGCGACAAGTAGGTCAACTGAGCGATTCGCGGCTGGGACCGGGCACGGCGCGTCCGGTTACAGGCTGTTATGCGCCCAGCTCGGGGAAGAACAGGGCGAGCTCCCGGGCGGCCGACGCCGGCGAGTCCGACCCGTGGACCAGGTTCTGGGTGATGGCGAGGCCGTAGTCACCGCGGATCGAGCCGGGCTGGGCGGCGACCGGGTTGGTCGGCCCCATCAGGGTGCGCACGGCGGTCACCGCCTCGGTCCCCTCGACGCACATGGCCACCAGCGGGCCGCTGGTGATGAACGACACCAGGTCGGTGAAGAACGGCTTGCCTTCGTGCTCGGCGTAGTGCGCCTTGGCGGTCGCCTCGTCGAGCGTGCGCAGCTCGAGGGTGACCAGGCGGAAGCCCTTGCGCTCCAGCCGGCCGATCACCTCGCCGACCAGCCCGCGGGCGACCGCGTCGGGCTTGCACAGGACCAGGGTGCGTTCGACGGCCATGGCCGACCTCCAGGATGCGGGCATACAAATATCGCTGCTACCCGACCGACGAGCAAGCCGGCGAGCTGATTCGCACGTTCGGCTGCATCCGGCTCGTCTACAACAAGGCCCTGGACGCCCCGCACCAGCGCCTGATACGCCGAGCAGCGGCGAGTCAACTACGTCGAGACCTCGGCGCTGTTGACCGCCTGGAAGCGCACCGAGGAGCTGGCGTTCCTCAACGAGGTGTTCTCGGTCCCCTTGCAGCAAGCGTTGCGGCACCTCCAAGGCGCGTTCACCGCGTTCTTCGACAAGCGCGCCCGCTACCCCAGGTACAAGACCAAGAAGCGCTCCCGAGCAAGCGCCGAATACACCCGCTCGGCGTTCCGCTTCCGCAACGGCCAGCTCACCCTGGCCAAGCTAGCCGGGCCGCTGTCGAAGAGACCATCGCGCCGCTGCCCCCGGCGGATCGCCGACCGGCGCGGGGCGGGCCGGGCGTGGGGCCGCCGGTCAGATCGCCGGGCCGGCGCCCATGAGCAGGTCGCGTGCCTCCCCCACCGTGTACAGCGAGCCGGTGACGACCACGGCCTCGGAGCGGCCGGCACCGTCGATCGCCCGCCGCAGGGCGGTGCGGACGTCGGGGGCGACCTCGGCGGTCAGGCCGAGGGCCTCGGCCTCCTTGCGCAGCCGCTCGGGGCTGGCCGCCCGCTGGCTGGCCGGCGCGGTCACCAGCAGGCGGCCGGTGGCTGGGGCGAGCCCCTCCAGGATGCCGCGCAGGTCCTTGTCGGCCAGCACGGCCAGCACGATCGTGCGCCGGTCGACCACAAACTCCTCCAGCAGCGCGGCGGCCAGCGCCCGCGCCCCGGCCGGGTTGTGGGCGCCGTCCAGGAGCACCAGCGGCTGATGGGCGGCGACCTCCAGCCGGCCCGGCGAGCGGACCGCCGCGAACCCGGCCCGCACGGTGGCCTCGTCCAGCGGCCGGCCGCCGAGGAAGGCCTGTACGGCCACGAGCGCGACGGCCGCGTTGCCGGCCTGGTGGCGGCCGTACAGCGGCACGAACAGGTCGTGGAGCACCCCGGCCGGGGTGCGCAGGTCGAGCGTCTGGCCGCCGACGGCGGCCCGGCGGCGCTCGACGCCGAAGTCACGCCCCTCGACCAGCAGGGTGGCGTGCCGCTGGGCCGCCCGCCGGGCCAGCACCTCGAGCACGTCGTCGTCCTGGCGCTGGCTCACCACCGTCGCGCCCGGCTTGATGATCCCGGCTTTCTCGACCGCCACCTGGGCCGGGGTGGCGCCCAGCTCGGGATGGTCGAGGCTGACGGTGGTGACGACCGCGACGTCGCCGTGGACCAGGTTGGTGGCGTCCCACTCGCCGCCCATGCCGACCTCGACCACCTGGGCGTCGACCGGCAGCTCGGCGAACCAGGTGAAGGCGAGCATGGTGAGCGCCTCGAAGAACGTCACCGGCCGGTCGGAGACCCGGTCGACCTCGGCCAGGAACGGGTCGAGGTAGCTGTAGGCCTCGGCGAGCTCGGCGGTCGAGATCGGCCGGGTGGCCAGCGCCACCCGCTCGCGGATGTCCTGCAGGTGCGGGCTGGTGTACACGCCGGCGCCGACGCCGAATGTGGCCAGCAGGGCGGCCACCATGCGCGCGGTCGTGGTCTTGCCGTTGGTGCCGGTCAGGTGGACGGCGGGCGCGGTGCGCTCGGGATGGTCGAGCAGGTCGGCCAGGCGCCGGACCCGTTCCAGGGTGGGGCCGAGCCGCGACGACTGCTCGGGGATGCGGGCGTTGAGCGCGTCGAGCGCCTGCGGGTAGTTCATCGCAGCTCGTCGAGCTGGGCCTTGACCTTGGCGAGCGCCTCGGTGACCTCGGCCAGACGGGTCTGCGCCGCCACCACCACCGGGCCGGGTGCCCTGGTGACGAACGCGGGGTTGGCGAGCTTACCGGCCGCCCGGGCGCGCTCCTGGCGGAGGGCTGCCAGCTCGCGCTCCAGCCGTGCCCGCTCGGTGTCCAGGTCCAGCAGGCCTTCCAGCGGCAGGTACAGCTCGGCGCCGGCCGCCAGCAGCTTGGCCGCCGGCCCGCCGTCCGGCGGGCGGCCGACCTCCACCCGGTCCAGCCGCGCCAGGCGGCACAGGACGACCTGCTCGGCGGCGAGCAGGGCCGCCTGGGCGTCGTCGGCCGGGGTGACCCACAGGGCCGGCCGGCGCTCGGGCCGGACCTTGTGCTCGGCGCGGAAGTGGCGCACCGCCCCGATCACCTCCTGGAGTGCGGCCATGTCGTGCTCGGCGTGCTCGTCGCGGTCGGCGGGGCGGGCGGGCGGCCAGGGCCCGAGCGTGATGGTGTCGGCGCCGGTCAGGGCCCGGCCGAGCTCCTCGGTCACGAACGGCATGATCGGGTGCAGCAGCCGCACGACCACATCGAGCGTGTAGGCCTGGGTGGCGGCGGCCGCCCGCGCCTGGCCGCCGCCCGCGGCCAGGCGCGGCTTGGCCAGCTCGACCCCCCAGTCGGCGAGCTCACCCCAGGTGAACG
>JBIOYL010000019.1:0-2548 GCA_044870185.1 Actinomycetes bacterium
ACCGGGGCACCCCCTTGTTGATCGGGGAGCCCCCCTGGGGTTCCCCGAACCCCTCCGCGGGGTTCCCCGGACCCCTCCGGGTCGCTCACGCCGGCTTCCCGGTCTCGTCCACGACCTGGGCGGTGTACATGGTGACCAGGCCCTTGGCGAAGCTCATGAGCTGGCGGGCCGCTTCGGCCGCCTCCGGGCTCGCGAACGCGGCCCGCATCGCCGCCTCGTCGTCGTAGTACATCTCGGTGACGAGGTACCAGGGGCTGTCGCCGCGCGGCGCCCCGGTCACGCGCGTGACCTCGGTGCGGCGCAGGCCGGGCGTCTTGGCGTTCAGCGGCAGGTGGACGCCGAAGTAGGCCCGGTCGAAGGCCTCCGGGTCCTCCGGTTTGGTGAACATGGCGACGAGCTTGACCATCAGGGTGCTCCTTCGGACGGGAAGTGGCGTGCGTCGACGACGATCTGGGTAACCGTACCCTCTCCGACCAGGCGGCCGTCGTGGCGGGCCTCGACCCGGCAGACCAGCCGCCGGTCGGTCTGCTCGGTCGCCGTGGCCACGAGCTCGACCACCGCGCCGACGGGCACCGGCGCGAGGTGGCGGCACCAGACCTCGGCGCCGACGCCCTCCTCGCCCTGCTCGCGCAGCGGCAGGAGCACGAGCCGGGCGGCGTACTCCATGTCGCGCACCATGGCCGCGGTGCCGTAGACGTCGTGGACCACCCCGTCGGCGAAGGCGGCCCGGTCCGCCTCGGTGACCTCGACCGTCCACCCGGCGGTGGCGCCCGGCGCCGCCAGCCGCATCAGGTCAGAGACCGCCCGGCGGGGCTCACGAGAAGTCGCCGCCGCCGAAGTCGCCGCCGCCGAAGTCGCCGCCGCCGAAGTCGCCGCCGCCGAAGTCGCCTCCCTGGGCCTGGCCCTGCTCGAAGCCCTGCTCGTAGCCGGCGCCGTAGCCACCGCCGCCCCAGCCCCAGCCGCTCAGCGCCTCCCCGAGCAGCAGCCCGGCCAGAAGGCCCCCGCCGGCGCCGCCGAAGTAGCCGCCATACCAGGGGGCGTAGTAGCCGGGGGCGTTCCAGAACGGCACGCTGCGGCCGCCGACCAGCACCTGGCGGGTCTGCGGCTCCAGGCCGCTCTCGACCGCCTGGGCGCAGGCCGCGCAGGCCGGCACCGGGCGCCCGGCCCCGCCCGGCGGCGCCCAGCCGACGTCACGCACCGACGGCCCGTGCCGCGGGTCGAAGAAGCAGGGCGGGCGGCGGGCCGGCGGCTCCTTGCCGTCGAGCCGGGCCCGGGCCGACGCCATGGCGTAGCGGCCCTCCTCCAGCATGGCGCTCACCTGGGCGAGGTCCTGCGGCGTCCGCGCCCGGTCGAACGCCGCCGACGCCTTGCCGTACACGTCGACCGCATGGGAGTAGTCGGCGACGGCCTCCTCGCTGACCCCCGGCATCTTCATGTCCAGGTCGAGCCGGCCGATGTCCTCGCCCAGGGCGACCAGGTCGTCCATGGCCGCCTGGCGGACGTTGTCGAACTCGCGGGCGCGCCGCTCGCGGCGGCGGCGAAGCAGGAACACGGTGGCGATCACCCCGATGAGCAGCACGACGAGGAAGCCGATCAGCACGGCCGGCACACCCGACGACTCCTTGGCCGCGCCGGTCGTGCCGGAGGCGCCCGAGCCGCCCTTGGCCGCCGCCGAGACGCGGTCGACGAAGTCGAGCAGGACCGCCTCGGCGGTCGAGTGCCCCCGGATCGACGCCCGGGCGATGCTGGCGGCCTGCCCCCTGCGCAGGACGTCGCTGCCGGCGGCGAGGTGGTTGCCGGAGACGATCCCGTACGTCCCCCGTTGCCTGGCCGCGTTGGCGATGGCGGGCACGAGCCGGTCCGGGTCGCCGCCCGTCTCGTCCCTGGCCTGGGCCGGCAGGACCGCGATCCAGATCGGCGTGCCGGCGCCGGCGACCTGTGACCGCACCCGGCCGGCGGCGTCCGGTCCCAGCTCGGCGACCGCCAGCGGGTCGACGTAGACCCTCTGGCCGTCGCGGAAGGCGCTCGCCGCCCGGTCCACGAAACCGGCGGCCGCCGCGCTGCCGGCCAGCCCGGTGACGAGCAGGCAGGCGGCGAGCAGCGCCGCCGGCAGCAGGCGCAGGCGCGCCGGGTGGGCACGGTGGGGGGTCATGGCGGATGGCTTCCGGTCGGGGTGAACAGGTACGGCTGACGATCCCATTGTCGCCCCCGGTTGCCGGCAGCGCACGAGCACCGGTGACGGCGCCCATCGCCTGAGCAGTCCAACGCGCCGGGCGAGTGGTGACCGTCGGCGCAGAATAAAGGCGATCCGTCTCATCGTGGGCAGCGCCGCAGCCGCTGCGCTGGCGTCGGTGACCGGGGCCGGAGCGGCAAGCGCCGCCGAGGCTGAGCAGGGGCGTGAGGCGGCGGTCGCCGAAGGGCGGATCAGCAGCAAGCTGTTCGTGCGACGCAGCTCGCAGCTCGACGAGTTCCTCGACCAAGTCATGTCGCCCCAGCCTCAGCAGGCCATCGAGACGACTGGGAGAGTGGGATGAGCACGGCACTCCTT
>JBIOYL010000020.1:0-2777 GCA_044870185.1 Actinomycetes bacterium
GTGTCGTCGATCTGCAACGAGCTGGGCGTCGCCCTGGTGGTCGAGAAACAGATGGGCCTGGAGGTGCCCGAGCGGGCGACCTGGATCCGGATGCTCATGGCCGAGTGGACCCGCATCCTGAACCACCTGATGTTCGTCGGCTCCTACCCGCTGGAGCTCGGCGCCATCACGCCGATGTTCTACGCCTTCCGCGAGCGCGAGGAGGTCCAGGCGCTCATGGAGTGGATCACCGGCGGGCGCCTGCACCTCACCTACTGCCGGGTCGGCGGGCTCAAGCAGGACCTGCCGCGCGGCGCCATCGACATGTCCCGCCGGCTCGTGCCGAAGCTCCGCGCCCGCATCCACGAGTACGAGGACCTGGTGCTCGGCAACGAGATCTTCCAGGCCCGTACCAAGGGTGTCGGGGTCCTGCCGGCCGACGTCGCCTGCTCCTACGGGGTCAGCGGGGCGCTGCTGCAGGCCGCCGGGGTGCCCGAGGACGCCCGCAGGACCGAGCCGTACTGCTTCTACGACCAGGTCGACTTCGACGTCCCGACCGGCCGCAACGGCGACTGCTTCGACCGCTTCTCGGTGCTGCTGGGCCGCATGCGCCAGTCCCTGCGCATCATCGAGCAGGTCCACGAGCGCATCCCGCCTGGCCCGGTCAACGTCAGGCTGCCCAAGGTTGTGCGCGCCCCGGCGGGCAGCGCCTACCAGCGCACCGAGGCGCCGCTCGGCCAGCTCTCCTACTATCTGGTGTCCCACAATGAGAAGACCCCCTGGCGCTTCAAGATGCGCACGCCGTCGTTCAACAACATCTCGTCCCTGCCGTACCTGCTCAAGGGCACGCTGGTGGCCGACATGATCGCCGTGATGGGCTCGATGTTCTTCATCGTGGGGGACATCGACCGGTGAGCGGCCTGCTGGACCACTACTGGGTGCTGATGCCGGCCAAGGTCGTCGCCGTCCTGGCCATCTTCCTGGTCTTCCCCCTGGTCGTCGGCTACATGGAGCACAAGGTCCTGGCCCACATGCAGGCCCGGCTCGGGCCGATGGAGGCCGGCCGCTTCCACGGCGTGCTCCAGCTCGTCGCCGACGGCGTCAAGTTCGTCCAGAAGGAGGCCGTCACCCCGCAGGCGGCCGACAAGTGGGTGTTCGCGCTCGCCCCGGCGGTCGCGCTCATCCCCGGTATCCTGCTGTTCGGGTTCATCCCCTACGGTCCGAACCTGGTGCCGATCCGCTCCGACGTGGGCCTGTTCGTCACCCTGGCGCTGTCCAGCGTGAGCGTGATCGGCGTGCTCATGGCCGCCTGGGCCAGCGCCAACAAGTACTCGCTCATCGGCGGCCTGCGCGCCGCCGCCCAGCTGATCGCCTACGAGCTGCCGCTGGTGCTGGCCGCCGCGGCGGCCGCCATGGCGGCCGGGTCGGCCGACCTGGCCGTGATCGTGGAGCGCCAGCACTGGTGGGGCTGGGCCGGCTGGGTGGAGCTGCCGCTGCTGGCCGGCTTCGCGGTCTACGGCACGGCCGCCCTGGCCGAGCTGATCCGGCCGCCGTTCGACATGCCGGTGGCCGACTCGGAGATCGTGTTCGGCCACATCACCGAGTACGGCGGCCTGCGGTTCGCGTTCTTCCTGCTGACCGAGTACGCCGGCATCGTGTCCCAGTCGGCCATCGCCGCCACCTTGTTCTTCGGCGGCTGGAAGGGACCGTTCGGCCCCGCCTGGGCGGGCCCGGTCTGGCTGGCCGTCAAGGTCCTGGCCCTGTCCTTTGTCGTGATCTGGTTCCGTGCGACCTATCCGCGCCTGCGCGAGGACCAGCTCCAGTCGTTCGCCTGGGCCCGCCTGGTCCCGGTGGCGCTGGTGCTGATCATCGTCGTCGGCGCCCTCAAGGTGTGATCGTCAAGATGCCAGCGCTCAAGGGGGTCGGGCTGCTCAAGGGGCTCGGCGTCACCCTGCGAACCATGTCCCGCCCGGCCGTCACCCGGCAGTACCCGCACGCCAAGCCGAACCTGCCCGCCCGCTCCCGCGGCGTCATCGCGCTGGTGGAGGAGAACTGCACCGTCTGCATGCTGTGCTCGCGCGAGTGCCCGGACTGGTGCATCTACATCGACTCCCACAAGGAGGTCGTGGCGCCCAAGGAGGGCGGCCGGGCCCGGACCCGCAACGTCCTGGACCGCTTCGCGATCGACTTCGCCCTGTGTATGTACTGCGGGATCTGCGTCGAGGTGTGCCCGTTCGACGCCCTGTACTGGAGCCCCGAGTTCGAGTACGCCGAGTACTCGCACGGGGCGCTGACCCACGAGATGGACCGGCTGCGCGAGTGGGCGTACACGGTGCCGCCGCCCGACCCGCTGGAGGTGGGCGCGGTCGAGCCGCCCGAGCTGGCGGCCGCCCGCAAGGCACAGGAGGCGGCCCGCGCCAAGGCCGAGGCCGCCGCCCAGGCCGCCCAGGCCGCCCAGGCCGCGCTGGCCGACCCGACGGCAGCGCCGGCACCACCGGCGGCGTCACCACCGGCGGCGGCAGCCCCGGCCGCCGCGCCGTCCCCGGCGCCCGCGCCGTCCCCGGCGCCCGCCCCGGCCGTGGCGCCCGCCCTCACCCCCGAGGCGGTGGAGGTCGAGCCCGGCATCGACCAGGAGACCTACGACCGGCTGGTCGCGGGCGGCGAGCCGGAGCGCACCGCCCGCGCCAAGGCCAAGGCCGCCTACATGCGCAAGGCCAAGGCCAAAGCGCGCGCCGCCGGCGCCGCCGCGCCGGCAGGCCCCGAAGCGGCCCCCGCCGCGCCGACCGGCGCCGCGGCCG
>JBIOYL010000021.1:0-3891 GCA_044870185.1 Actinomycetes bacterium
GCAGGCGCACGCTCTCGGCGAACAGCTCCTGCGCGCCGGCGCGCACCCAGCCGATCCCGAAGGCGACCCGGGAGACGCGCCGGGCCCGCAGCGCCTGGTCGCGGTCGTCCACCGCCTGCTTGAACAGGGCGATGCGGGTCTCCTCCCAGAGCAGGCGGCCGAGGAACGCCGGCGAGTTGCCGGCCGCCGCCAGCACGGGCACGGTGGCCAGCTGCACGGCGTTGTAGGTGCGCGCGAAGCAGGCCGGGTCGACGCGCAGGTGGACCTGGAAGGAGGTGTTGGCCCCCTCCAGCGACACGTCGTCGCAGTCGACCTCCAGGACCTCCTCGCCCTCGCCGGCGATCCTGACCCGGAAGGGCTCGTGGCGCAGCCGCCGCAGGCCGTTGTTGAGCGCCCGGTAGCGGGGCGCGTCGGTGATCGCCCGGCGGGTCAGGTCCTGGCGCCGCAGGGTGGGCAGGATGCCGATGACGGCCACCCGTCCGCCGTGGGCGTCGGCCGCCCGCCGGACCACGCCGATGGCCTCGCGCAGCTCGGCACCGAAGGCGGCGAACGGCCGGCCGGCGAGCGGCGTCGGGGTGAGGTTCAACTCGAGGTTGAAGCGGTCCACCTCGAGGGTGACCCTCGAGTCGAGGGTCGACCGGCGGATCGCCTCGTTCAGGGCCAGCGGGCGGCTCGCGCGGTCGACCAGGAACAGCTCCAGCTCGGCCCCCATGGTGGCCGGCCCGACGCCGAACCCCGGCCGGCCCAGGAGCTGGCCGAGGGCGGCCAAGCAGCGCTCCAGCCGCTGCTCGAAGCGCTGGTAGTCGGCCTCGTCGAAGTGCTCGCGATCGATCTGGATGCCCATGCCGGCGCCTTTCGTCGCCCGCCCCGGACGCGCCTGCGCGCCGGGTGGCGGCCACCATAGAGCGGGCGTCCGGGACCTGCCACCGGCGCCGCCGCCGGCGGGCCCTACCGGCGGAGCTGGCGGGCGGGCGCCGCCGCGCGCTCCTTGGCGTCCCGGGCGAGCTTGGCCTGGGTGAACACCAGCGCCGCCAGCGCCACGTCGGACAGCAGCATGAGCCCGATGGCGTACGATCCGGTGCCGCCGTAGATGGCGCCCATCAGCAGCGGCGGCACGAACCCGCCCAGGCCGCCGACGGCGCCGACGATGCCGGTCACGGCGCCGACCTGCGCCACCGGCGTCACCTTGGCGACCAGCGCGAAGGTGGCGCCGGCGCCGGCGCCCACCCCGGCCGCCAGCGACAGGAACGCGATCGTCGCCCACGGCATCAGCGGCCCCTCGAACGCCTGGATGACGGCGAAGAACGCGATGATCGCCAGGGAGCCGACCAGCACCCGGAGCGGGCCGATCCGGTCCGACAGGGTGCCGCCGACCGGCCGGGCGATGACGGCCAGGACGACGAAGCCGGCCATGCGCGTGGAGGCGTCGGTGACCGACAAGTCGTAGGTCTGGCGCAGGTAGGTCGGCAGGTAGTTCGACAGCGCGACGTAGCCGCCGAAGGTCACCGCGTACAGCACGGCCAGCTCCCAGGTCACCCGCAGCCGCGCCGCCGCGCCGAACTTCTGGCCGAGCGACTGGGTCGACGGCGTCCACGCCGGCGAGCTGCGCATGGTCAGCAGGCACAGCACGCCGACGGCGGCCAGCGCGGCGGCGACGATCAAAAAGGCCGCCTCGCGGCTGACGTTGGCCGAGATGCGCGGCGTGAAGTAGGCGGAGATGGCGGTGCCGCCCATGCCGGCGCCGAACACGCCGGTGGCGAACCCGCGCCGCGCCGCCACGAACCACGCGTTGACGTGCGGCACGCCGATCGCGAAGGTGGTGCCGCCGATGCCCAGGACGAAGCCGCCGGCGATGAGCGCGCCGTAGCCCTTCACGTTCGCGAGGAACAGCACCGGCACGATCGTGGCGAAGCTGATGATGGTGAACATGAGCCGGCCGCCGAACCGGTCGGTGAGCGCCCCGACCGGGATGCGGCCGAGCGCGCCGACCAGCACGGGCACCGCGGTCAGCGCCGCGGTCTGGAAGCTGGACAGGCCGAGCTCCCGCTGGTAGACGGGGGCGAGCGGGCTGAGCAGCGCCCAGGCCCAGAAGTTCACGGCGAACGCGCCGGTCGCAAGGGCCAGGTTCCAGTTCGCCGCGCTCGAGGGCAGCGAGACGGATGCGGCGGCTGCGCCGCCCCGCGCGGTGGTGGCCACGGCTCCTCCTTACCGGTCCTTGGGACCTGCGCGCCAGGTGAGCACGGCAAGCCCGAACGACAGCAGCTGAAAGGCGGCGAGCACCCACGCCTGACGCACGTTGCCGCGCATCCACTCGTTGAGGGCGACGGTCAGCGCCCATAGCTGGCCCACCACCATGGTCATGACGATGGCGATGCGGGCGGCCAGGATCGAGGAGCGCTCCGGCTCCTGGTCGGCGCCGGCGCCGGGCCCCGGCCCGGTCGAGCGGATGCGCGGGTCGCGGAAGCCGCCGGAGGTGCGGATCTCCGGGTAGCGGTCGCGGTGGGGCCGGTGCCGCTCCGGCCAGGCCGGGCCCGCGCTCATTCGCCGCCCCCGATCCGCGTGCCGACCGCGTAGATGCCGTCGGCACGCTGCTCGAGCAGCACGTGGGGCAGGGCGCGCGGCGGCGGGCCGGCGGTGACCTCGCCGGTACGGGCGTCGAAGACACCTTCGTGGCAGGGGCAGTACAGCTCGCCTTGCCTGCCGCGGTCCGCCCGCCACAGCACGGCGCAGCCAAGATGCGTGCAGACCGACGAGTAGCCGACCAGGGCGCCGTCGGCCAGGCGGACCGCGAGCGCACGGTCCCGCTCGCCCGGGTAGGTGAACGCCACCGCCTGGCCCGGCGCCAGGCCGTCGGCCACCTTGATCGGCGGCGCCGTGCCGTCGCCGTGCCGGTGGAACAGCCCGGCCGCGGCCGCGACCCCGCCGGCCACCAGCCCGCCCGACACGGTGACCAGGATGCGCAGGTAGTCGCGGCGGCTCACCAGCGCGTCCGCGCGGATCCGGTCGCGGAGCTGCTCGGCCGCGGCGGCGTCGGGGCCCACCCCGGGCGGCAGCTTCGTCGTGCCGTCGCCGGTCAGCGCCGCGGGCGGCAGGCCCGCCGTGCCGTCGCCCGCCGCGCCCCGGGGCGGTCCCTCGGTGGCGGTCATCCGCCCAACCCGCCGGGGACCGGCTCGGTCGCCCACGCGGGCGGCACGACCATCGCGACGCCCGTCTGGACGGTGACGTCACCGAAGGCGAACACGTTGCTCACCTCCACGCCGGGCCGGTCGGCCTCGAGCTCCTCGAGCGTGCCGTAGAAGATCGACCCGGTCGGGCAGACCGTCGCGCACATCGGCCCGAGCCCGAGCGAGGTGCGGTCGTAGCAGAGGTTGCACTTCATCTGCAGCCGCGCCTCCAGGTCGATCTTGGGCACGCCGAACGGGCAGGCGTTGACGCAGTTGCCGCAGCCGATGCAGCGCGACTTGTCGGCCTGCTGCACCACGCCGTCCGGGGTGACCAGGATCGCGTCCGCCGGGCACACCTCGGCGCAGGGCGCGACCGGGTCCTCGCAGTGCATGCACACGGTGGGCATCGACGCGGCGGTGTGGCCGGCGTCGATGTAGTCGAGGTGGATCATGGACTTGCCGCGGTGCGAGTCGCACTCGCGGCAGGCGGCCACGCACGCCTGGCAGCCGATGCAGCGGGCCGGGTCGATGAAGATGGTGCGTCCCATCATTGCTCGCCGGTCCCCCTTCCCTGCGGCATCGTCGGCGGCCGTGGCGAGCCGATGGACTGCAACGTGTCCAGGTAGTTGACCCGCCCGTCGGGCATGGGCGGCATGGGCACGGCGTCCAGCTCGCCGCCGCGCTCGACCCGCGCCGCGCAGACCTTGTACTCGGGGATCTTCGAGCG
>JBIOYL010000022.1:0-8503 GCA_044870185.1 Actinomycetes bacterium
CCCACGACCGGGCCGCCGGGGCCGGGCAGCCGGCGGCAGCGGGCCGGCCCGGCGGTCAGCCGCCCGACCGCGCCGGCCAGGCTCAGATAGCCCGGCCAGACCAGCTCGGTCAGGGTGAGCGCGAGCGCCGTCTCCAGGCCGAGCATCCCCGGCGGGGCGGCCGCCCACTCGACCTCCTTGTCCTCCCGGGCGTGCGGGGCATGATCGGTGGCGATGGCGTCCAGCGTGCCGTCGGCCAGGCCGCGGCGGACCGCCTCGACGTCGGCTTTCTCGCGCAGCGGCGGGTTGACCTTGTACACCGGGTCGAAGCTGCGGGCCGCCTCGTCGGTCAGGGTGAAATGGTGCGGGGCGGCCTCGGCGGTGACCCGCACGCCGCGTGCCTTGGCCGCCCGGACCAGCTCCACCGCCCCGGCGGTCGACAGGTGGCACAGGTGCAGGCGCCCGCTGGTCAGCTCGGCCAGCAGCAGGTCGCGGGCGACCACCATGTCCTCGGCGGCGGCCGGCCAGCCGGGCAGGCCGAGCATGGCCGACACGTCGCCCTCGTGCATCTGGGCGCCTTCGGTGAGCGAGGCGTCCTCGGCGTGGTCGGCGATGACCGCGTCGAACGCCCGCGCGTACTCCAGCGCCAGGCGCAGCAGGCGCGCCTGGCGGATCGGCCGGCCGTCGTCGGAGAAGCAGTCGACCGCGGCCGCCGAGCGGGCCATGGCGCCGAGCTCGGCGAGCTCGGCGCCACGCTGGCCGACGGTGACCGCGCCGACCGGGAAGACGTCGACCAGCCCGACCTCGCGGCCCCGGGCGGCCACCATCTCGACCACGCCGGCGTTGTCGGCCACCGGGTCGGTGTTGGGCATCGGGCAGATGGCCGTGTAGCCGCCGAGCGCGGCCGCCCGCGAGCCGGTCTCGATCGTCTCGGCGTCCTCACGGCCCGGCTCGCGCAGGTGCACGTGCAGGTCGACGAGGCCGGGCGTGACCACCAGCCCGGCGCAGTCGACCGGCGCCGCGCCGGCCGCCTCCAGCCGCTCGCCGACGGCGGCCACCGTCCCGTCGGCGCCGACCAGCACGTCGGCGGTCCGGTCGACCCCGGCGGCCGGGTCGACCAGCCGCCCGCCCCGCAGCAGCAGCCGGCCGCTCACGGCGAGCCTGCCAGCGTCGGGTCGACGGCCGGGCCGCCGAGCAGCAGGTACAGCAGGCTCATGCGCACGCTGATGCCGTTGGCGACCTGGCTGGCGATGACCGAGCGTTCGATCGAGTCGGCCACGTCGGCGGCGATCTCGACCCCCCGGTTCATCGGGCCGGGATGCATCACGATGGCGTGGGCGGGCAGCAGGTCCAGCCGCCGGGCGTCCAGCCCGTACAGGCGGGCGTACTCGCGCAGCGAGGGGAAGAAGCCGGCCCGCTGCCGCTCGAGCTGGACCCGCAGCAGCATGACCACGTCCTGGCTGGGCAGCACCGCGTCCAGGTCGTAGGACCAGGCGACCTTCCAGGCGTCGACCCGCGAGGGCAGCAGGGTGGGCGGGGCGACCAGGGTCACCTCGGCGCCCATGGTGGCCAGCGCGAGCACGTTGGAGCGGGCCACCCGCGAGTGCAGCACGTCGCCGACGATGGCGACCCGCAGCCCGTCGAAGCTCGGGTGGTGCTGGCGCATCGTGTACAGGTCGAGCAGCGCCTGGGTGGGGTGCTCGTGGGTGCCGTCGCCGGCGTTGACCACCACGGCGTCGACCCACTCGGCCAGCCGCCAGGGGGCGCCCGAGGCGCCGTGGCGCAGCACGATCGCGTCCACGCCCATGGCCTCCAGCGTGATCGCGGTGTCCTTGAGGCTTTCCCCCTTGGACACCGAGGAGCCCTTGGCGGAGAAGTTGATCACGTCGGCCGACAGGCGTTTGGCGGCCAGCTCGAACGAGATCCGGGTGCGGGTGGAGTCCTCGAAGAACAGGTTGCAGACCGTGCGGCCCCGCAGGGTGGGCAGCTTCTTGATCGCCCGGTCGGTGACCTTGGCCAGGTGGGCGGCGGTGTCCAGCACGCGGGTGATGTCGGCGGCCGTCAGGTCGGCGGCGCTCAGCAGGTGCTTGTTCACCCGGCCCTCCGTGGCCGCGTGCCCGCCGCCCGTGGGCTGGCCGGCGGCCGCGGGGCCGGCCTCGCCGCCCCCCGGCCGGCCGCGGGCTCGATCACCACGGCGTCGGTCCCGTCGGTCTCGACCAGGTGGACCCGGACCGCCTCGTCGCTGGAGGTCGGCACGTTCTTGCCGACGTAGTCGGCCCGCAGGGGCAGCTCGCGGTGGCCGCGGTCGACCAGGACGGCGAGCTGGATGGCACGCGGGCGGCCGAAGTCGGTGAGGGCGTCCAGCGCCGCCCGGATCGTCCGCCCGGTGTACAGCACGTCGTCGACCAGCACGACCACCGCGCCGCCGAGGTCGAAAGGCAGGTCGGTGTCGTGGGTGGCGCCGGGTGGCCGCAGGCCGATGTCGTCGCGGTACATGGCGACGTCGAGCGCGCCGGCGCCGACCGGTCGGCCCTCGATCTCCGACAGTTTGGCGGCCAGCCGCCTGGCAAGGGGCACGCCCCGCGTGTGGATGCCGACGAGCACGACGTCGTCCAGGCCCTTGTTGCGCTCGACGACCTCGTGGGCGATGCGGCTGAGGGCGCGGCCCACGTCGGCTGCGTCCATGACGGCCTTCGGCGTCAAGCAACCTCCAGCCGGCTCGGCGTGGAGGCTGCGCGTGGTGGCATGTGCTGCTCCCTTCCTGGCCTCTCGGGACCAGCCTTAAAGGGTGCGGGTCTGGCGGATGGCGCCCGTGGGCGACCCCGCGCATCGTAGCCAGCCAGCCGGCGGGCGGCAAGCATCCCGCCGGCCAGCAGGCCCGCCCGCCGGCAGACGCTCCGCCGCCACGGCGGCCCGCCGGGCAGGAGGCCCCACCCCAGGCAGCCCGCCGACGGCTCGAGTAGGCTGGCCCCGACCAGCCGACCGGAGGTCCCGTGGGAGCCGCCGATGTGCACCGCCGTCCGCATCGTCGTCGCCGCCGCCGAGCGGGCGCGGCGCCTGGAGCTGCGCCGCGCCGCGGTCACGGCCGAATGGGAGGTGGTCGGCGAGGCGGCCGAGCCCGAGGCGGCCTACCGGGAGGCGGTCGAGCGCCGTGCCCGCTTCCTGGTGCTGGATGCGAGCGCGGCCGGCCAGCGGCCCGAGGCGATCGTGCGCCGGCTGAAGTCCACCAGCCCGGCCGCGTTCGTGATCGGGGTCGGCGAGGTGGCCGGCGTCGACGCGGCGGTGCCGGCCGACGGCCTCGGCGGGCTGCGCGAGACCATGCGCGAGCTGCTGCACGCGCAGGGCGACCACCAGCACGCCTGAACGGTGCGGGGATCGGCTCGCCTACCTGGCGAGATGGCGACCCTGGTAGGCCGGGGCCAGATGGCGGCCCTGGTAGGCGGCGGCAAGCTGCCGGCCCTGGTAGGCGGGGGCGAGCTGGCGGCCGCGGCGGGCGACGGCGGCGACCAGCAGGACCCCGAGCGCGGCCGAGCTCAGGCCGACGCCGGCCAGCGGCAGCGCCTGGGAGGGGACGCCGGTGCGGGCCAGCGGGCAGGCGTCCCGGGTGGTCTGCTCGCTCCAGGCGAGCGGCCTGGCCGCGCCGGGCGTGGCGACGACCAGCCGCACGCTGCGCAGACCGCTGAGGGACAGCCCCAGCGTGGCCGAGAACGCGCCGGCCACGTCGGTCGTGGCGTCGGCCTGGCCGAGCACCCGGCCGGTCGCCGGGTCCCGGACGGTGAGCGTCAGCTTGGTGCGGGCGGGCAGGCCGGCGCCGTGGGCGGCGACCGCGCGGCAGTCGAGTGCGCGCACGCCGACGGTGGTCTGGGCCGCCGCAGCCGTCGGCAGGACGCAGACGACCAGGATCGCCGCGACGGCCGCCAGGCACCAGGCTCGCATGCTCGCCTCCCTCCCGCACCGCACCCGGACGGATATCACCGGGACGGACACCAGCAGCGGCCCCTATGCCGGCCGCTGCTGGGACTTCCACCGCCCCTTCCGGCGTTCCACGCAGTCCCTTCCGGGTGGGAATGTACCAAGTCGCCCTTCGATAAACCACCGATGCCAGCAGCTCGGTGCATCTACGTAGCTCCGCCGATTCGTGATGTTCGGGGCGGTCGGGCAGTTGGGGCGATCCGGCGCTCGGCACGGGTCGCGTGCTGGGAGCCGCCCCGTGGCGGTCAGCGCGCCTGGACGATGACGTCGTCGACGTCCAGGTGCTCCCCGGCCGCCAGCCCGGGCGCGGTCAGCTCGACGGCAAGCGCCGGGGGTGCCGTGCCGCTGCGGTGGGCGACGGCGAGCTGGTGCCAGCCGGTGTCCGGCAGCGTGACGCCGACGAGGTCGGCCGGGCCGCCGGCCGCATCCTCCCGCAGCCCGATCTGGACGGCCATGCCGGCCGTGCTGCCGCGCGCCCAGGCGCTCGCCCGGTAGGAGCGGTCCGCCGCCGCGCCGGGGACCGGCCGCCAGGTCATGCCGGGCGGTGCGCCCGGCGGCCCCGACACCTCGGCGGTGAGCTCGGCCGCCCACGCTCCCGTGCGGCCGGCTGGCGCCCGGGTGAGCCGCGCGCCGTCGAGCGGTGCCCAGGCGCCGAGCCCGCGCTCGAAGCCGGGGTCGGGCAGGAGGCCACCCGCCGGCGGCGGGACCGTCGCGGTCGTGGCCGGCTGGCCCCGCGGCGACGGCGTCGCGGTCGACGTGGCCGCGGCGGTCGACGTGGCCGCGGCGGCGGGGCCGGGCGGCCGCGCGGGCGGGCGTGGGCCGCGGCCCGAGCTGCGCGCGACCACGACGCCAATCACGGCCACGACCAGCAGCCCGCCGGCGACCACGGCCAGGCGGCGACGGGCGGCCGAAGGCGGGGCGAGATGACGCGGGCTGGGGCTGGCCATGGGTCGGCGGGTCGGAGGTCGGCGGCGGGCTGGCCCCGAGGAGGGCCGGAGTCGAGGCGGGTGGCCCAAGGCGGGCAGGTCCGATGCGGCCTGGAGCCTACGGCCTGGCCGGGGCTCAGGTCGACCGGCTGGGCCGGGGCTCAGGTCGACCGGCCGGGTGGGCGGACCTCACGCGCGATCCGGCCCAGGACGCCGTTGACGAAACGTCCCGAGGCGGCCGTCGACAGCAGCTTGGCCAGCTCGATGGCCTCGTCGATGACGACCGCCGTGGGGACCTCGGGCCGGTCGGTCAGCTCGTAGGCGCCCAGCCGGAGCAGGTTGCGGTCGATGAGCGGCATGCGCTCGATCGTCCAGTGCTCGGCCGCGTCGCCGATGCGCTTGTCCAGCTCGGCGTGCAGCCGGTCGACCCCACCGACCAGCTCCACCGTGTAGGGGTCGGGGCGGGCCTCGGCCGAGGCCAGGTGGCGGGCCAGCACGACCGCGATGGGCTCGTCCAGGACGTCGGCCTCGTACAGGATGTCCAGCGCACGTCGGCGCGCCTCCGACCGCGACGTGGCGGGCGCGGTGCCGTCGTCGGTGCCGTCGGCGGTACCGTCGTCGGAGCGCTTCACTGCACCCTGGTCAGGTAGGCGCCGGTGCGGGTGTCGACCTTGATGCGGTCGCCGGTCTCCACGAACAGCGGCACCTGGACCGTCGCGCCGGTCTCCAGGGTGGCCGGCTTGGTGGCGCCCGACACGCGGTCGCCCTTGACCCCCGGTTCGGTCTGGGTGACGGCCAGCTCCACGCTGGCCGGCAGCTCCACGCCGATCGCCATGCCCTCGTACAAGGTGACGTACGGCGTCGCGCCCTCGACCAGGTAGCTGGCCGCGTCGCCGACCGCGTCCGGGTCGACCGTGAGCTGGTCGAAGGTCTCGGTGTCCATGAAATGGAAGCCGGTGTCGTCCCGGTACAGGTACTGCATCGCGCGCTTTTCGAGGATGGCGACCTCGACCGGCTCGGCGGCCCGGAAGGTCTTGTCGAGCACCCGGCCGGTGCGCACGTTCTTCAGCCTGGTGCGCACGAAGGCGCCGCCCTTGCCCGGCTTCACGTGCTGGAACTCGACCACGCTCATCAGCGTGCCGTCGACGTTCAAGGTCATGCCGTTCTTCAGGTCGTTGGTGGTGGGCACGGTGGCCTCCCAGGTCGGGCCGTTCCGGGTCGGCCGGCGGCCGACGGTCTCCAGCTCGGCCGGCGGCTCGCCGGCCTCACAGCTCCAGAAGTTCCTTGGGTGCGGTGGTGAGGGGCTCGTGGCCGCCGGGGCGGACGACGGTGAGGTCCTCGATCCGCACACCGCCGAATCCCGGGAGGTAGACACCGGGCTCGACGGTCACGGGCGTCCCGGCTGCGATCCTACCACCGGCGCCCTGGCGCACCGCCGGTGCCTCGTGGATCTCGAGCCCGACGCCGTGCCCGGTCGGGTGGCTGAACGCGGCGCCGAGACCGGCCTGGTCGATCACCTGGCGGCAGGCCCGGTCGACCTCCCCGCCGGTCACCCCGGGCCGCAGGGCGGCCAGCCCGGCCCCCTGCGCCTGCCGGACCAGCTCGTACAGCTCGCGTTGCCGCTCGGAGGCGCGGCCGAGCACGACCGTCCGGGTCATGTCGGAGCGGTACCCGTCGACAGTGGCGCCGAAGTCGAGCGTGACGAGATCGCCCCGTGCCAGGCGACGATCCGAGGGCCGGTGGTGCGGCTCGGCCGCCTGCTCCCCGAAGGCGACGATGGTGTCGAAGGCGATGCCGTCGGCGCCCAGCCGGCGCATGCACGTCTCCAGGGCGACCGCCGCCTGGCGCTCGGTCAGCCCCGGCGCGAGCGTGCCGAGCAGCTCGGCCAGCGCCTCGGTGGCCAGCCGCGCCGCCTGGCGCATCGCGGCGAGCTCGCCGTCGTCCTTGACCTGGCGCAGCTCCTCGACCAGCTCGGGGGCGGGCAGGGCCCGGCCGGGCAGCGCGCCGCGCAGCCGCTGGCCGCTGGCCCAGGTCAGCCCGCCCGGCTCGAAGCCGACGCTGGTCGAGTCCGAGCCGAGCACGCCGACCGCCGCGCCGATCAGGTCGTCGGAGGCCAGCACCAGCTCGGCGTCGGCCACCTCGGCGGCGGCCTGGTGCTCGTAGCGACGGTCGGTGCAGAAGATCGTGCGGTCGTGGATCAGCAGCAGCGCCCCGTAGCTGCCCGAGAACCCGGTCAGGTAGCGGACGTTGGCCGGCCTGGTGACGAGCAGGCCGACCAGGTCCGCCTCGGCCAGGCGGGCACGCAGCGCCGAACGGCGCCGCACGGCACGGTCAGGGTCGGTAGGCACGAACGGCGTCTCCTTGGCTTGGGCGAACGGTCAGGCGGTGGCGTGGGCGGCCGCCGCGCGCAGGCCGAGCTCGTAGCCGGCCGGCCCGAAGCCGGTGAGGACGCCGGCCGTGACCGGCGCGATGACCAGCTTCTGCCGCCAGCGCTCGCGGGCGTGCACGTTGGACAGGTGGACCTCGACGACCGGGATGCCGGCCGCCTCGACGGCGTCGCGGACGGCATAGGAGGTGTGGGCCAGGGCGCCGGGGTTCAGCACGGCCGCCGCCACACCGCGGGCCTTGGCGTCGAGCAGGGCGGCGACCAGCTCGCCCTCGCCGTCGGCCTGCAGGCCTTCGACCGCGACGCCGAGCTCGGCGGCCAGCCTGCCGAGCCGGTCCATGATGGCATCCAGGTCGGCGGTCCCGTACAGGCGCCGGTCCCGGCGGCCCAGCGCGCCGAGGTTCGGGCCGTGCAGGACCAGGACGAGCGGCCCGGCACCGGTGCGCTCGTAGGTGCGGGTCATGGCGGCTCCTCGGCCAGCGACCCGATGGCGGGGACGAGCACGTCCGGGCCGGGCGCCGCGACGACTTCGGGCCGGCCGGGCGCGCGCAGCAGCACCAGCCGCAGCCCGCCCTGGTGCTTCTTGTCGGTCGCCATCGCCGCCAGCGCCCGCCGCGGGTCCAGGTCGATCCCCCCGACCGGCAGCCCGAGCGCGCGCAGCACGCGCAGGTGCCCGGCCACCAGATCCGGCGTGGCGAGCCCGATACGCTCGGCCACGCGGGCGGCGAACACCATCCCGAGCGCGACCGCCTCCCCGTGGCGGAGCCCGCGGTAGCCGGCCAGCCGCTCGAGCGCGTGGCCGAGCGTGTGGCCGTAGTTCAGGATCGTGCGCCGGTCGGCGTCGCGCTCGTCGGCGGCGACCACGTGCGCTTTGACCCGCACGGCCGCGACCACCAGCGGCGCCAGCGCCGCCTGGTCGCCGGCCCGGGCCCGCCCGGCCAGCGCCTCGCACGCCTCGGCCAGCGGCGGGTCGGCGACCAGGCCGGCTTTGACCACCTCGGCCAGCCCCGAGCGGAGCTCGGCCTCGGGCAGGCTGGCCAGCGTGTCCAGGTCGGCCAGGACGGCGCGGGGCTGGTGGAAGGCGCCGACCAGGTTCTTGCCGGCCGGCAGGTCCACGCCGGTCTTGCCGCCGATCGCCGCGTCGACCATGGCCAGCACGGTGGTCGGGACGTGCACCAGCGGCACCCCGCGCAGCCAAGTCGCCGCGGCGAAGCCGGCCACGTCGGTGGTCGCTCCCCCG
>JBIOYL010000023.1:0-25337 GCA_044870185.1 Actinomycetes bacterium
GCGCCCCCGGCTTGTGCAGGACGTCCTGCACGAACCACACGCATGCCACCGCGATCAGCAGACCCACGCCGTTGAGCAGGAAGAACAGCGTGTACTCGCGGCCCAGCCCCGTGCGCGCCCGATGCCGGAAGGTCCAGTGCCGGTTCATGAAGTAGGACGAGGTGGCCGCGACCGCGACCGAGACCGTCTTGGCCGCCACGCCGGGCCAGTGCAGGAGCAGGTGCAGGTAGTTGGCCACGCCGAAGTCGAGCATGGTGTTGAAGGCACCCACGATGCCGAACTTGGCCAGCTCGTGGATGAGGTGGCGCCACTGGCCGTAGAGGCTTCGGAGCAGGCTCATGCATCCACCCCGGTCCCCGGCGAGGCGGCCGCCACGGTGGCTGCCCGGGCGGCCGGAAGCACGCAGGGCTCCCAGCCCGGCAAGCCGGCGGCAAGGTCCTGCGCCCGGACACAGCCGCCGGCCGAGGCGGCGGCCCGGGCGCGCGGGACGCGTGGGGCGGGCGGCGGGCAGGCGTGGGCAGGCGACAAGTGCGCGACGATCACACGTGCTCCTTCTCCTGCTTCGACGAGCAGCCGGGAGGGCCCGGCAGGCGCCTGGCGGCTCGCAAACGCGGCGACAAGCCTACGTGGCGTCCTCCACCTGGAGGAGGTGGATCCCTCCCACAGGCGTCACATCCCGTGAGCCCACGGTCGGTCCACTTGGTTGTCGCGGAACCCGGGCAGCCTACCACGAGCGCCTCCTCCCCTGCCTGCACGCAGGGTCTTGCGCGAAAGGAACGTGATGAGCTCGTCGGCAGACCCGCCCGCGCCCGGCGGGCCGGCGAGCTCAGGCGCGCCCGGCGTTCCGGGCCGTGGCCCGCCGGCGCAGCTCGGCGGCGATGAACTCGTCGAGGTCGCCGTCCAGGACCGCCTGGACGTTGCCGGTCTCGACACCGGTACGGTGGTCCTTGACCATCTGGTAGGGGTGCAGCACGTAGGAGCGGATCTGGTTGCCGAAGGCGATCTCGCCCCGGTCGCCGCGCAGGGCGGCGAGCTGGGACTCCCGCTCCTGCCGGGCCCGCTCGGCCAGCCGGGCGGCCAGGATCTTGAGGGCGATGGTCTTGTTGGCCAGCTGCGAGCGCTCGTTCTGGACGGCGACCACGATCCCGGTCGGCAGGTGGGTGATGCGCACCGCCGAGTCGGTGGTGTTGACGCCCTGGCCACCCGGTCCCGAGGAACGATAGATGTCGATGCGCAGGTCATCCTCGGAGATCTCGGGCGCGTCCTCCTCGTCGAGCACCGGGATGGCGTCCACGGCCGCGAACGACGTGTGACGGCGCTTGGCCTGGTCGAACGGCGAAAGACGGACCAGCCGGTGCGTGCCCGCCTCGGCCGACAGCAGGCCGTAGGCGCGTGGCCCTTCGACGGTGAGCGTCACCGACTTGATGCCGGCCTCGTCGCCCTCCTGATAATCGTTCACCGTCACCTTGAGCCCGCGACCTTCCGCCCAGCGCGTGATCATGCGCCAGAGCATCTCGGCCCAGTCCTGCGACTCCGTGCCACCCGCCCCAGGGTGGATGGTGACGATGGCGTCCCGGTCGTCGAACTCGCCGGACAGCAGGGCCAGGACCTCGAGGTCGTCCATGGCCTTGGCCAGGTCGGTCAGCCCCTGCCGCAGCTCGCCGCCGACCGAGTCGTCGTCCTCTTCGAGCGCCAGCTCGTTCAGGGTCTCGAGGTCGGCCAGCTGCTGGCTGAGGCGCGCCACCAGGTCGAGGTTGCTGGAGATCGCGGCGATCCGGCTCATCACCCTGCGTGCGCGTCCCGGATCGTCCCAGAGGTTCGGGTCGGCCGCCTGCTCGCGCAGCGCGGTCAGCTCGCGCTCCTTGCCTTCCAGGTCAAAGGAACTCCTTTGCGTCGGCCAGGCGCTTGGCGAGCGCGGTCAGCTCCGGTGCGTGGTCGGTCGGCATGAGGCCAGCTCCTGAGGGAACGAGGGTGATCCACCCGTCATGCTAGCGGGCGGTGGCCGCATCCGGGCGGGTCGCCTCGTCCGGTGCAGGGCGTGTCCGCTCGCATGACGCTCGCGCGTCGATCCTGGAGCCGACGGCTCGTCATACGCCGCGACCTGGCTTCGGTGCCCGGCAGGGTGATGCAGGCACTCGATCGTCTACGCGGAGCAAATAGGATCAAGACAAAGATGCTATGGGCTATTGAAGGCAAACTGGCAGCGTGGTACGGTGAGACCGCTCGGGCACGGGAACTGTGGCCGTTGACCAGCTCAGGAGGGGACATGTCCACGCCCGGCGTCGAACCACGCTTCTACACGCTCGAAGACGTGGCGACCATCCTCAACGTGCGGGTCGCCCAGGTGTATGCGCTCGTGCGCAGCGGCGACCTGCCGGCCGTCAAGCTCGGCGGGCGCGGCGTCTGGCGTGTCGACCGCCAGCAGCTCGAGGACTACATCGACCGGATGCACGCGCAGACGCGGGAGTGGGCCAAGGCACACCCACTTGTCGGCGGCCCTGAGCCCGACTGACCGCAGTCCGACCGGCCCGACCGCAGTCCGACCGGCCCGACCGCAGTCCGACCTGTCGGCAGCCTCCGAGCGCGCACGTCCGGCGGCCGGCTCCTCCGTCCCCAAGTGTCCACCACGAGTTGACGGGCCCATGGACAGATGATAGCAAAGCACCTACTGATAGATGAAATCGAAGCTATCGCAAGGGTAACTTATGGAAATGAAGGCACGTGGGCTCGGGCTCGTCGGCATGCTCGTCCTCTTGGAGGCCGCCATCGCCCGGGGGGCCGGGATGCCGGCCGCCCTGGTCCAGACGCTGCGGGCTTCCCCGAGCGCGGCGGCCGATCCCCTGGCCGTCGTCCTCGCCGCCCTTGCGTTGGCCACCGAACTGCTGGCGGCCTATCTCCTGCTCGTGCTCGGCCTCCGGCTCCTTGCGCTGCTGCCCGGGCTGCTCGGCCGGACCGCCGCCTGGGGGACGCGGGCGCTCACCTTGCCGATCGTCCGCCGGGCACTGGACGGGCTGCTCGGCGGCGTCCTGATCGCGCAGGTCTCCCTGACACCGGTCGCCGCCGCCTCCCCGACCGCCGCCCCGGGCCCGGCCGACCCTCGTCCGACGGTGGCGGCGACCGCCGCACCTGCGGCTGAGGGTTGGACCGGGACGCCACGGGCCGCCGGACGCCCGGCGGAGCGTCGCGGCATGCCGCCGACCGCGCCGCCGACGACCACCGGGTTGGACGGCCCGTCGCCGGCCGGGTCGACCGGCGGGTGGGTGGCGCTGCCCACGTGGTTGGGCGGAATGCAGCCGGAGCGGGCCGACCCGGCAGCGCTCGGCGCGCTCGCCGCCGCGAGCACGGCCGCGGCCGCGGGAGCGCTCGCCGGCGAGCCGCAGCCCGCGGTGGCGGGCGAGCCGCAGCCCACGCCGACCGGCCAGAATCTGGCCCGCACGCACACGGTCGTGCCGGGCGACACGCTGTGGGACATCGCCGTCCGTCACCTCCCCCGCCCCCTACGGACCGACGCCCATGCAGCGGTCTACTGGCGGCTGCTCTACGCAGCCAACCGGGCCGCCATCGGCCCCGACCCGGACCTCATCCACCCCGGCACCAGGTTGGCCGTGCCGCCCTACCCGCCAGGTAGGCAACGAGGAGCGCTTCGACCGTGCGCCGTCCCGTCCCGCCGGAGCCACCCGTCGTGCTCCTGCCCGACACCGACGACCTGCCCCCGCCGCCGCGGGAGGCCGCCCCTCGCGTGCTCCGGCTCGCCACCAGGGTCGTCCTGTGGACCGGCCTGGCCGCCGCCGTCGCCCATGCCTTCCTGGCCTCTCCCATCGGCCGTGGGCAGCCGCCGGCGGAGCCGGGGCAGGCCGGCGCCGTCGCGGCCGCCTTCGTGCGGGACTACCTCACGGCCGCGGCCGACCGGGCGGCCTGGCGGAGCCGACTGGCCCGCTATCTCGCCGCCGGGGCCGAGCCCGGTCCCATGCCACGGCCGCCGGCGGGCGGCACGGCCTACGCCGACCAGGCCTGGCCGGCCGGCACGCGGGCCGTGCCGGGTGGCTTCGAGGTCACTGTGCTCGTCCACATGCTCGAGGTGCGGCCCGGCGCCTTCCGGGACGCCGGGACACGGGCCGTCCTGGTGCGCGTGCGCGCGGGACGGCGCGGCGTGGCCGTCAGCGGCCCTCCGCGGCCGGCATCGCTGCCCGTCGACCCCACCCTCCGGGCCGCCCCGTCGTCGGGGACGCCGGCGTGAGCGGCATGGGCACGAGGCCCGGAGCGTGAGGGAGGGCCAGAGCGTGGGGCGGGCCGGAGCATGAAGGCGGTAGCGGTGTGGGCGGTAGCGGTGTGGGCGGGAACGGCGTGGGCATGAGTCGTGCGCCGACACGCCCGGCTGGCTGGCACGCCGCCCGCCCGGCCGGGCACGTGGCCCTGCCGGCCTGGGCAGGTGAGCTGATCCTCGGCATCGAACGGCCCCTGCCGGCGTCGGTGCGGCGGCCCTGGACACGCCGGGCGCCCCCGGCGGCCGCCGGGCCGCGCGCCGGGCCGGGCACCCCGCCGGACGCCACTCGGTCAGGTGCCGCCGGGCCGGGCGCCGCCGGGCCGGGCGCCGCCGGATCGGACGCCGGATCGGACGCCGGATCGGACGCCGCCGACGTCGAGCGGCTGCTGCTGGTACGCGCGCTCCCGCCTGGGCCCGCACCGATCGCCGCGCTGGCCGACGCGCTGGCCGACGCGCTGGCCGACGCGCTGGCCGGCCTCGAGCGCGCGGCGGGTGTGCGCGCCCCGCCGGGTCTTCGGCTGGCCGCCCCGGGCGCCCTGGCGCCGCTCGTCCGCGTCAGCCCAAGCGGCGTGCACCAGCACGTCGCCCTCGCCGGGCGGCGCGGGATCGCCGGCGCGAAGCCCCACGTGGCAGCGGTGGAGGGCTGGTGGCAGCGCTGGGAGGCCGGGCCGGACGCCGTGGTGGCAGCGACGGGACCTGCGGGCCGGTCGGTGCAGGCCGCCATCGCCGTGGCCGGGCGCGGCGACCCGGTCGCGCTCGGCCCGCCGCCGGGCGGGGCGCTGCTCCTGCGGGCCTGGCGGACGGGCGACGGGTGGGCGGTGGCCTGCGGGGTGGTGCTCGGCGCCAGCAGCCGGCTCGGGCTCGGCCGCCGGGCGGCCGAGCTGGCCGCGGCGCTGCGGCAGGCGGGCTGGCACGCAGCGGTCTGCCGCGGCTCGGCCGCCTGCGACCTCGCGCGAGCGGGCGACCCGCTCGCGCCGGCACCCCGGCGGGCGGCGCACCGCGCCTCCCCCAGCGCCGTGCGCGCGCTGCTGGACGCCTGCCTGGCCGCGTCCGGGGCGGGTGCCGCCGTGCCGGACCCGCGCTGAGCAGCGCCCCGCCCGGCGGCCACCACGACCGCCGCGCCGCGGTCGGCGGCGTCGCGCAGGAGGCCGACCACCCGGGCCCGGTTGTCCTCGTCGAGCTCGGCGGTCGGCTCGTCGACCAAGAGCACATCGGCGCCTGAGGCCAACGCCCGGGCCATCGGCGCCTGAGGCCAGCGCCCGGGCCAGCGACACGCGCTGCTGCTCGTCGCCGGACAGCTCGTCGGTGCGTGGTCGGCCCGGCCGGCCAGCCGAGCAGGCCGAGCCACTCGGCCGCCGCGGCGGCCGCCGCGGCCAGGTCACGCCGGGCCACCCGGTGGGGCAAGCTCCACATTCTCCCGCGCGGTCAGCAGCACGAGCAGCCCGTAGCCCTGGAACACCACGGCGAGCCGATCGCGGCGCAGCGCCTGCCGCCGGCTCGCCGGCATCCCAGCCATGTTCTTGCCCTCGAACCGGTTTCGATCCCGACGGGGGCGTTGACGACAACCACGGCTGCGCCGGCACCCGGTTGTCCACAACCCTTCCTCTACCGGGTTGCTTTGGGCTGGCTGAAGGCTGTAGAAAGCAAAAGGAGGTAAACGAAGGTAATCGTCCCATGTGGAGGATGCAGTGGTGATGTCGTTCGCGGCGGCGGCCGCGCTGGAGTCAACCGCCCAAGTCCCGGCTGCCCCGGTCCCGCTGGAGCCAATCGCCCAAACCGGGCCTGAGCCGACGCCGATGCCGGGACGCTCCCAGCCGGATCCGGCGTCGATGCCGGGACGCTCCCGGCGCGGCCTGCGCGCCGTCCCCTCACCCGAAGACGGCGCCGGGTGTGTCCCGGCAACCCCACCTTCGATGTCCACGCGACGTGCCGGGCCGGCGCAGCCGCCGGCCCGGCTGCCGGCACCGGCCCGGGCAGCGGGCGAGATCGCACTTGCCCTGCTCGAGGTCGAGGCGGGCTGGCGCAGCGCCGGCCAGCTCGAGCGGGTATGCAGCCCGGAGGCGTGGGCCGGGATCCATCCCAGGCTGCGCCGCCGGGGCGGCCAGCTGCCCACGCGCCGGACCGTGCTGCGCATCCACTGCCAAGAGCAACGGCACGGCATGGCGGACCTGGTGGTCGTGGTCCGGCGTGGCCCACGCGTGCTGCCCGTCGCCATGCGGCTGGAGGGTCGGAATGGCCGCTGGACGGTCACGGAACTCGTGTGGTGAACCGCGACGGTAGCGTGAGCCGCGACGGCCGAGCCGCGGCGGCTGGGCCGCGACGGCAAAGGAACCTTCTTCATCCCGTCACCTGCCCGAAACATGGGCCATGGATGATGGCGGCAAACGGCCGGCTCGGCTGGCTCGTGCTGGCTCGGCCGACTCGTAACGATCCGGTGGGCTCTCCGGACGACAGAACCGCGCCGGGAACCCGCCCCCGCCGGGGAACCCGTCTGCGCCGGGGAACCGCCCTGGGGTGCCGGGAATCCACCCGGGCCTCGGGACCGCCCGGGTGCTCGGGGACCCGCCCGTGGTGGCCCGGGCAGACAAGCAGGTGCCCGGAGCAGGTGCCCGGGCGGACGGGTGGACGGGCGCCGGACGCAAAGGAGGAAACGGAATGCGCGCGCCGGCTACAGCGTACTTCGATGACCTGCGCCCGTCGGCCGCCGGCCCGTCCGGGCGGGGTGGCGGCGAGCCCGGCTCGGCCAGGACCCCGCGTCGCAGACGCCGCGGGGCAACGCGCCTGCGACGCGCGAACGCGAGACGCTCGGGGGCGGCTACCGCTGGCTGGCGGGAGCGCCGTGGCAGTTCTTGAACTTCTTGCCCGAGCCGCACGGGCAGGGCTGGTTGCGCCCGACCTTCTTCGAGCGGGCGGCCTGCCCCTGGGCGCTGCGGGCCGCCTCGTCGGTCGACGCCGATGACAGCTCGACGGGCTGCTGCGGGGGGGCCGTCACCTGTTCCTCGGCCTCCTCGGCGACCTGCACCGAGGCGTTGAAGACATAGGCGACGGCCTCGGCCTTGATCGCCTCCTGCATGGCCTGGAACATGTCGAAGCCCTCGCGCTGGTATTCGACCAGTGGGTCGCGCTGGCCGATGGCACGCAGGCCGATGCCCTCCTGCAGGTAGTCCATCTCGTACAGGTGCTCGCGCCAGCGCCGGTCGAGCACGGTGAGCAGTACGGCCCGCTCCAGCTCGCCGAGCAGCTCCGGGCCGAGCTCCTGCTCGCGCCGCTGGTAGGCACGCTCGGCGTCCTCGATCAGCATGGCCGCGAACTGGGCATGATCGATGGACTCCAGATCGATGGAATCCTTCGACAGCTCGGTTGGGTAGGTCGCCGACAGCGCCGCGAGCAGCCCGTCCAGATCCCACTCCTCCGGGTACACGCCCGGCGGGCAGTACTGGGCCATGAGCCCCTCGACCCAGTCGGTCAGGAACCCGAGCGTCTGGGAGCCCAGGTCCTCGCCCTCGAGGATGCGCCGGCGCACGTCGTAGATGACCTCGCGCTGCTTGTTGAGCACCTCGTCATACTTGAGGACGTTCTTGCGCCGTTCGAAGTTCTGTGCCTCGACCTGGTGCTGGGCGTTGGCGATGGCCCTGGTGACCAGCCGGTGGGTGATGGGCACGTCGTCGGGCAGCGACAGCCGGTCCATCAGGCTGCCGACCGTCTTGGTGGCGAACATGCGCATCAGGTCGTCTTCCAGCGACAGGAAGAACTTCGACTCGCCCGGGTCGCCCTGGCGGCCCGAACGGCCCCGGAGCTGGTTGTCGATCCGGCGGGACTCGTGGCGCTCGGTGCCGATGACGGCCAGGCCGCCGAGCGCGACCACCCGGTCGTGCTCGGCCGCGACCTGCCGGGTCTTGGCCTGGATGGCCGCCTGGAACGCGGCGTTCCAGGTGTCCGGGTCGGTTTCGGCCGGGTCCATCCCCTCGGCGCGCAGCGCCTCCTCGGCCAGGTACTCGACGTTGCCGCCGAGCATGATGTCGACGCCGCGGCCGGCCATGTTGGTGGCCACGGTGACCGCCCCGAGCCGGCCGGCCTGGGCGATGATGTGCGCCTCGCGCTCGTGGTGCTTGGCGTTCAGTACCGAGTGCTCGATGCCGCGCTTGTCGAGCAGGCGGGACAGCCGCTCGGACTTCTCGATCGACACGGTGCCGACCAGGATCGGCTGGCCCTTGGCGTTGCGCTCGGCGATCTCGTCGACCAGCGCGTCGAGCTTGGCCGGCTCGCTCTTGTAGATGAGGTCGCCGTGGTCGATGCGGATCATCGGCTTGTGGGTGGGCACCTCGACCACGCCGAGCTTGTAGATGTGGTTGAACTCGGCCGCCTCGGTCTTGGCCGTGCCCGTCATGCCGGCCAGCTTGTCGTACAGGCGGAAGTAGTTCTGCAAGGTGATGGTCGCGTAGGTCTGGTTCTCCTCCTTGATCCGCACGCCCTCCTTGGCCTCGATCGCCTGGTGCAGCCCCTCCGAGTAGCGCCGGCCCTCCAGCACCCGGCCGGTGAACTCGTCGACGATCAGCACCTCGCCGTCGCGCACCAGGTAGTCGACGTCACGCTTGTACAGCTCCTTGGCGCGCACGGCGTTCTGCAGGTGGTGGACCAGGGGGGTATTGAGCGAGTCGTAGAGGTTGTCGATGCCGAGCATCTCCTCGACCCGCGCGATGCCCTCCTCGTTGATGGCGACGATGTGCTTGCCCTCGTCGACCTCGTAGTGCACGTCGCGCATCAGGCGCGGCGCGACGCGGGCGAACTGCTGGTACCAGCGGGCGCCCTGCTCGGCCGGGCCGGAGATGATCAGCGGGGTGCGGGCCTCGTCGATCAGGATCGAGTCGACCTCGTCGACGATGGCGTAGGCGTGGCCGCGCTGGACGAGCTCGTCGGACGACAGCGCCATGTTGTCGCGCAGGTAGTCGAAGCCGAACTCGTTGTTGGTGCCGTAGGTGATGTCGGCGGCGTAGTTGGGCCGCCGCTCCCACGGCGTCATCGGGGCGAGGATGACGCCGACCTCCAGCCCGAGGAAGCGGTAGATGGCACCCATCCACTCGGCGTCGCGCTTGGCCAGGTAGTCGTTGACGGTGACGATGTGCACGCCCTCGCCGCCGAGCGCGGTCAGGTAGGCGGCCAGGGTCGCGGTGATGGTCTTGCCCTCGCCGGTGCGCATCTCGGCGATGTAGCCCCAGTGCAGCGCCGCGCCGCCCATGAGCTGGACGTCGAAGTGACGCTGGCCCCGCACCCGGCGGGCGGCCTCGCGCACGGCGGCGAACGCCTCGGGCAGCAGGTCGTCGAGGTCCTCGCCGTCGGCCAGGCGCTTGCGGAACACCTCGGTCAGCTCGCGCAGCTCGGTGTCCGAGCGGCCCCGCATGGCGTCCTCGAAGGAGTTGACCGGGCCGATGACCGCTTGGCAACGACGGCGATCCTTGCCTTCACCAAGGCTCAGGATCTTCTGCAACACCACGGGATGGACGCCTCCTTGGGGCCGGCCCGCCAGGCCGGGCTGCACCGCAACCACCCCATTGTATCGGTGGCCCGGACCTGCAACCGGGCCGTCCGCAGGCCCTGGTCAGCCGGTCGCGCTCGGCTCGGGCGCCGAGCCGCCCGCCGGCCACGGGCCGGCCTCCCAGCCGTAGCGGTCGGGCCGCAGGACGAAGGCGGCCGCGCCGAGCAGCCCGGCGTCGGCCCCCAGCGCGCCCGGCACGATCCGGCAGGCGGCGGCGAAGGCCATCCCGGCGTGGGTGGCGAACGCCGCCCGCAGCCCATCCCAGAACACCGGGCCCGACCGTGAGAACCCGCCCACGACGGCGGCCATCTCGAGGTCGAGCAGGCAGGCGGTGGAGGCGAGCGCCCGGCCCAGCGCCCGCCCGGCACGTTCGACGGTCCGCGCGGCGACCGGGTCGCCGGCGGTCGCCGACCGGGCGAGCGCGACGCCGTCGGCGATGCCGTCGGGCCGCCAGCCCGCCGCGAGCGCGTGCGCCACCGCCCGGGGACCGGACGCCACCGCCTCCAGGCAGCCCCGCCCGCCGCACGCGCACGGCGGCCCGTCGGGCTCGACCACGACGTGGCCGACATGGCCGGCGTTGCCGGTCGTGCCGTGGTAGAGGCGGCCGTCCAGGATCAGGCCACCGCCCACGCCGGTCGACACGGTCACCCCGAGCAGGTTGGACGTGCCGACACCGGCCCCCTTCCAGTGCTCCCCCACCACGATGCCCACGGCGTCGTTGTGGACCAGCACGGTCCGGGCGTCGAACTCGGCCAGCAGCCGGTCGCGGAGCGGGAAGTCGCGCCAGTCGGGCTGGTTCAAGGGCGACACCACGCCGGCCGGCCAGCGCATCGGACCGGCCGCGCTGACCCCAACCCCGGCCAGGTCACCGGGCATGGTGTCGGCGCCGCGCAGGGCGGTCGCCGCGCAGGTGACCAGCGCCTCGTACAGCGCCTCGGCCCCGGCGCCGCGCGGCGAGGGGACCCGGCCGCGGCCGAGGATGCGCCCGGCCTCGTCGACCACGGCGGCGGCCAGCTTGGTCCCGCCGAGGTCCAGCGCGAGGACGGGCGCCATCGGCGGCGCCGGCTACTTGATCTCGAGCAGCTTCTCGCGCACCGCGTAGACGACGGCCTCCATGCGCGAGTGCAGGTGCAGCTTCTCGAGGATGTTGCGGATGTGGTTCTTGACCGTGTTCTCGGAGATGTACAGCTCCTTGGCGATGTCGCGGTTGTTGTGGCCCTTGGCCACGAGCTTGAGGACCTCCATCTCCCGGTCGGTCAGCCGAGGGGTGGGGAGCTGCTGGCGCTCGTCGACCCGCTTGACCATCGTCGCGAACTCGCTCAGCAGCTTGGACGCCATCGAGGGCGAGATGAGCGACTGGCCCTGGGCGACCGAGCGGATGGCGTTGGCCACCTCCTCGATCGAGATCTCCTTCAGCAGGTAGCCGTTGGCGCCCGCCTTGATGGCGTCGTACAGGTCGGCCTCCTCGTCGGAGATCGTGAGCATGAGGATTTTGACGTGCGGGATCAGGTCCTTGATGGCCTGCGTGGCCTCGATGCCGCCGCGGCGGGGCATGCGCACGTCCATCAGCACGACGTCGGGCATGAGCTCCTGGGCCTTGTCGACGGCCTCCGCCCCGTCACCCGCCTCGCCGACGATCTCGACGTCGTCCTCCTGCTCCAGCACCATCTCCAGGCCGCGGCGGAACAGGGCGTGGTCGTCCACGATCAGCACGCGGATTGCATCCCCCCGTTCACGCTGCGGTCGCGCCTGCCGGTCGTCGGCCACCCGTGCTCCTTCCATGTCCCTCGTCGGCTCCCTGCTAGCCCTCGGGCTCCAGCAGCCCGAAGTCTCCGGTACGGCGACGGTACACGACGTTTGCCCGTTCGGTCTCGGCGTTGGTGAACAGGAAGAAGTCGTGGCCGAGCAGGTCCATGCGCTCGACGGCCTCCTCGGGCGTCATCGGCTCCAGCTCCACCCGCTTGAAACGGACGATCGAGCCTAGCTCGCCCGCTTCGACCGCGGCCTGGGTCGGCTCCGCGGCGGGCGCGATCCCCTTGGCGCCGTCGGCGTGCTGGGTCCGGTCGATGCGGCGGCCCTTGAGCTTCTTGACCTGCCGCTCGAGCCGGTCGATCACCTGGTCCACGGCGGCGGCCGGGTCGGGTGCGCTGGCATGCGCCCGCACCAGCCGCGACTTGGTGGTCAGCGTGACCTCCACACGGTGCGCGTCGGTGACCCGGGGGTTGCGCTCCTCGGAGAACTCCACGTCCATCGCGAGGATACGGTCGTCGAACCGCTGCACCTTGGCGAGCTTGCGCTCGGTGAGCGCACGCAGCTTGTCGGGGACCTCGGTGTTCTTCCCCTTCACCGTCATCTGCATCGGCAGCTCCCGTCCTCGGCCGCGGGCCGCCAGGACCCCGGCACGTGCACCGTGGCGCCGCTACCGCGGCTGGTCCCGCCCGGTCGGGATCGGGCCGTCACCGTCACACGTACCGACATCCGGACCCTGGTGCATCCGGGCTCGCCCTTCGGATCCCGCCCTTTCGCCGCCTGGCCAGCCCGGATCCTTAGATCCCTGGAGGGCCAGATTCTACACCGGCGAAAGACCAGCAAAGCGAGACAATGCCGCCAGGGGAGGCCAGGCCACAGCCACGGCGCAGGCCCGACCGCGCCACCCTGGCGGGCGCGGCCCCGGCGGGGCGGCAGGCCGCGGGCGGGGCGGCCCCGGCGGGGCGGCAGTCACGGCGCAGGCCCGACCGCGGCGCCCTGGCCGGCACGAGGGGCGCCCTGCTGCAGGCCGACCGCGGCCGTCCCGGCGAGGGCAGGCCCCGGCACGCCGGAACTCGCGGGCGAGCGGCGGGCCTGGCGGGGGTGGCCGCGGCAGGGTCGGCGGGGCGAGGGGTGGGCCGAAGGCGGCCGGGGCGGCGGCCAGCACCGCGCCGGCCACCCGCCGGGCGCCAGCCTGCAGCAGGGCGCCTGCCGCGCCCGCCAGGGTGGCGCCCGTCGTGGCGACGTCGTCGACGACGAGCACCCGCCCGCCGGTCAGCCGGCGGCGGCACCGGGGTGGGGGCCGGGCGGCCGGCGCCCCGTCGCGCCGCGCCCGCCCCAGGTCACGCCCGGCGGCCGGCGCCAGCAACTCGACCAGCGGCACGTCGAGCGCGCCGGCCACGCCGGCCGCGATGCAGCGGGCGTGGTCACGTGGCCGGCCGGCGGCCGGCCGGGCACCGATCGGGGTGATCAGGTCGGCGGCGGCGCCGGCGGCCGCCATGGCCACGCCCAGCCGGCGTCCGAGCGCAACCAGCGCAGCCGCCTGGCCGCCGAGCTTGCCGGCCAGCACGGCCTCACGCAGGGCCGCACGGTAGATCCCGAGCGTCCACAGCTCGAGCTCGGTGCCGGCCAGGCGCCACGGCCCCGGGCTGGCCGGTTCCGGCGGCAGGCAGGCCGGGCAGCACGGCCAGGCATCGGGGCGCCCACAGGCAAGGCAGGCCGGCGGGCGCAGCAGGCCAGAGATCCAGGTCGCATGCATGCCCGAGACGCTACCTGCCGCAGCCGGCGCCCGCGACCGGCGATCCACAGGGTCCGCCGCCGTGCCCTGTCAGCCGTGGACCGCTTCGGGCTCCGGTTCGGCGGCCTCGACCTGGACCTCCTCGACGGGCAGCCCGCCCGGCGGCTCGGCGGCCGGCAGGACGACGGTGAACGTGGAGCCCACGCCGACCTGGCTCTCCACCGTGATCGAGCCGCGGTGCAGGTGGACGTTCTCGAGCGCGATGGCAAGACCAAGCCCGGTCCCGCCGATCGCGCGCGCCCGGTGGGCGTCGGCCCGATAGAAGCGCTCGAAGATGTGCGGCAGGTCCTCGGCTGGGATGCCCTCGCCCTCGTCGATCACCCGCACGACCACCTCCTCATCCGAGCGTGTGACCTCGACGCGCACGCTGCGCTCGGTGGTGTGCTCGACGGCGTTCTTGACCAGGTTGGAGAACACGCGGTCCAGCCGGCGCGGGTCGGCGGCCACAACAGGCGGGCCATTCGAGTGGTCCACGTGCAGCGACAGGTCGACCTGATGGCCGTGCGCGATCGCGTCGAGCGCGTCGACGACCTCGTCTAGCACGCTCTCGAGGTCGACCTCGACCGGCTCGAGCACGACCACGCCGGCGTCGAACCGGCTGATCTCCAGCAGATCCTCGAGCAGGTTCTCGAACCGCTCCAGCTCGCGCTCGAGCAGGACGGCGGCCCGTTGGGCGTCCGTCGGCAGGCTGGCACGGGCGGCGTGGATGTAGTCGGCCGCCATGCGCACGGTGGACAGCGGCGTACGCAGCTCATGGGAGACATCCTGGACGAAGCGGGCCTGGAGCCGCGACACCTCCTGCAGCTCGCGGATCTTCTGGGCGAGCGCGCCGGTCATGCGGTTGAACGACTCGGCCAGGCGGCCGAAGTCGTCGCGTGCGGTCGCCTCGGGGATGCGGGCGGCCAGGTTGCCGGCCGTGATCTCCTCCGCGACGTCACGGGCGCGCCGGATGGGCTCGAGCACGCGGCCGATCGAGATCATGGCCAGCACCACGACTGCGATCAGCAGCCCGGCTCCGACGACGAGCAGGAACTGCGTGAGGGTGGCGAGCGTGTCCTCCTGGAACGTGAGTGGGAAGAAGAAGTACGCCCAGTAGGGGCCGGTCCGGCTGACCTGGTTGGAAGGGATTGGCGTGCCGACGATCAGGACGCGCCCGTGCCCACCCTTGGCCGGTGCGTAGACGAGGGCCTGCTCGGAGCGCTCCTGCACCCTCGTCTGCAGCGAGGCCGGCACGTCGGTGGCGAGGTGGGCGTCGTCGGACTGCTCGCTCCCCCCCGGTGCGACCACGACGACCGCCTCGAAGCCCTGGGGCGGCCCTTTGCGCATGGCGATGCCCTGGACGACCCGCTTGAGCACCTCTCGCTGGGGCAGCCCGGCCAGGGTGCTCATCCGCGCCGCGGCGTGCGACGTGGCCTGGTTGACCGCGTACAGAGCCTGCTGCCGCTGCTGGCCGTACAGGGTCTTGGCGAGCAGCGAGTGCAGCGTGTACCCGAGCAGGAACAGCGCGATCACGACCGCGGCCGAGGTGAAGAGCACGACCCTTGCACGCAGGTCGAGCCGGACGCGGGTGATCTTCAGCACCAGCTACTCCAAGTCGTCGGCTGGCTTGCCGCCCGTCCCCCCATCCGGTCCGATACGGTAGCCGACGCCACGCACAGTCTGCACGATCTTCGGGTTCTCCGGGTCGTCCTCGATCTTCGCACGCAGCCGCTGGACGTGGACGTTCACGAGCCGGGTGTCGCCGGCATAGCGATAGCCCCACACCTGCTCGAGCAGGACCTCGCGGGTGAACACCTGGCGCGGCCGCCGCGCCAGGGTGGCGAGCAGCTCGAACTCGAGCGGGGTCAGGCTGACGGGCTCGCCGCCCTTGGTGACCTGATGGGCCATGACGTCCACCTCGATGTCATGGAATCGCAGCGTCTCGGCGCCTTCGGTGTCCCGCCGACGCAGCCGGGCCCGCACCCGGGCGACCAGCTCCTTGGCCGAGAACGGCTTGGTGATATAGTCGTCCGCCCCCGATTCGAGCCCGAGCACGATATCCACCGTGTCGGTCTTGGCGGTGAGCATGACGATTGGAACACCCGACTCCATGCGCAGCTCGCGGCAGATCTCCAGGCCGTCCTTGCCCGGAAGCATGAGATCGAGCAGAACCAGGTCGGGCTTGGCCTGGTGGAACGCGGCGACCGCCTGGTCGCCGGAGCGCACGAACACGGGCTCGAACCCCTCCTGACGGAGCACGATCCCGAGCATCTCGCCGAGGGAAGGGTCGTCGTCGACGACCAGCACTCTGCCCTTCAACCAGCGACCTCCTCCACGATCTGGACAACACGATCTTCGACGATCGGGTTGACGTAGGGACACATCATGTCTGGCCCGCCCGCCGGATGGGAGTCCTGGCGGCTGCGAACCTCGCCGCGACCTCATGGAAGGGTAATCGAGCAAGCATCCCACGTTCGCGGCGGAAGCTCCAACCAGGCCGCCCGGGCGGGCGCCGGCCGCACGAGCACCGGCCGGGCTGGCGCCAGCCGGGGTGGGCGCCGGCCCGGCGGGCGCCGACGGGGCGGGCGCCGGGGGCCACGGCCGCATTGACCGGCCGGAGCCGCGCCCGGACAATGCGCAGGACCACCAGCGTCCGAAGCATCCGAAGCATCCGAAGGGGATCCGTGACGAGCACGCCGCCGCCCTTGGATCGGTCAGATCCCCCCGAGGGATCCGGCCGCCCGAGGCCGTCCGAGGACCGCCCGCCCAACCCTGGGGCCGAGCACCACAGCCCGGCTCCCTCCGGTGGGAGCCAGCCGGCGCAGCCACCGGCCCCCGGATGGTGGGGGCAACCTCCAGCTCCCGGCCCATGGGGCCAGCCGCCGGATCCCGGCTCCGGCCCATGGGGGCGGCCGCCGGATCCCGGCTCCGGCGCATGGGGGCAGCCGCCGGATCCCGGCTCCGGCGCATGGGGACGGCAGGGTCAGCCGGACGGAGGCCAGCCGGGGCCGTATCCGGGCCCCGGGCAGTGGGGGCAGCCGCCGGGGGGATATGGGCCACCGGCGGGCTGGGGCCCGCCACAGGAGCCGTACGGGCCACCGGCGGGCTGGGGCCCACCGGGCTGGGGCGGCCCACCGGGCTACGGCAGCCCGCCAGGCTGGGGCGGCCCACCAGGCTACGGCGCCCCGCCGGCCGGGCCCAAGGCGGGCAACGCCCGCACCGGCCCGCTGCCGCTGCACCCGATGGCCCTGGGCGACCTCCTCGACGGGGCGTTCAAGCTGCTGAAGGCCAACTGGCGCACGATCGTGCTGGTCACGGCCGTCTTCGAGGTGCCGCTCAGCATCCTGGGCGCATGGCTGCAGCGGGACGCCTTCGGCGGCCAGAGCCTGTTCTCGATGTTCAGCAACCCCGAGCTGGCCCAGGTCAACTCCGCCGAGCAGTTCTCGACCACCAGCATCAGCCTGTCCCTGGCAACCTCACTGCTCGGCTTGCTCGTGACCGCGCTGCTGGCCGGGGCGATCAGCCGCGTGGTGGCCTCCAGCTACCTCGGCGAGGAGCTGTCGGTCGGCGACGCGCTGCGGGCCACCGGACGGCGCTTGGCGCCGCTGCTCGCGGCCTCGCTCATGGTGACCCTCCTGATCGCCGTCGGAGCGCTGCTCTGCCTGGTCGGTGCCGTGGTGCCGGCCACCTTCTTCGTCGCCACCACGGCGATCATCATGGTCGAAGGGCTCGGCCCGATCGCGGCCATGGGCCGCTCGGCCACCCTGATCCGGCCGCGCTTCTGGCCGTACGCCGGGATCGTGGTGCTCTCCTATGTCATCGCCCAGTTCCTCGGCAGCATCCTGGGCGCCGGGTTCGTGCTGCTCGGATTCGCGGCCAGCTCGACCCTGCGCGTCGTCCTGCTCTTCATCGGCTCGCTGGTCGCGGCGCTCATCACGCGGCCGTTCGTGACCATCGTGGCCACCCTGGTCTACTACGACGCGCGCATCCGCCACGAGGGGTTCGACCTCCAGGTGATCGCGGCCGACCTCGCTCGCAGTGACGCGCCGCCCCGGTGAGCGCGCCGCGGCCGTCCGGGTCGCGCTGACCTTCGCGCTGGCGGCGACCCTGGCCGTCGCCGGCACCGCCTGTGCGGCGCCACAGGCTAGGCCGCCCGCGGCAGGCGCGGCAGGTCCGGCGGCCGCCCCGGCCGGGGTCGCCCGCGACCTGCCGGCGCCCACCCGGGACCCCGAGCGGGTGCGCAGGGCGGTCCGGGAGGTCCTGTCCCGGCCCGAGTTCCGGCCGCCGCCCAAGCCGCTGGCGCAACGCGTCCTCGAATGGCTGCTCGAGCGGGTCGGCCGGCTGCTGTCGGCGCTCACCAGCAGCGGCGCCGGGGCGCTCGTCGGCTCCGGCCTGCTCGCCCTGGCGCTGGTCGCGATCCTGCTGTTCGCGCTGCGGCTGTCACGCGGCGTGGGCCGTGACCCCGAGCTGGCCGCCGCCCGGCCGGCCGCCGCGCGCCGGCCGGCCGCCGACTGGCGGGCCGAGGCGGAGACGCACGAGCGCGCCGGCGACTGGCGCCAGGCGCTGCGCTGCCGCTACCGGGCGCTGATCGCCGACCTGGCCGCCCGCGGGCTGGTCGACGAGATCCCGGGCCGCACCGCCGGCGAGTACCTCCTGGTGGTCGGCCGCAGCGTGCCGGCCGCGGCCGCCGACTTCGCCGGCGCGACCGACCTGTTCGAGGCGGCCTGGTACGGCAACCGGCGCACCGGGCCGCAGGAGGCCGGCCGGTTCCGGATGCTGGCCGGACGCGTGCTGGAACGGGCCTCGTGAGACGCCTGCGCGCCGCGCTGCCCTGGGTGCTACTGGCCGCCGGGCTCGTCGCCGCCGGCGTGATCGGGGCGCAACGTTTCCGCTCCGGCGCGCCGCTGGACCCGGGCTCGGCGGCGCCGGACGGCACCAAAGGCGTGGTCGAGCTGCTGCGCGAGCTAGGCGCGACCGTCCACGTCACCGCCGAGCTGCCCGACGCCGAGGTCAGCTCCGCCTTGCTGCTCAGCGACGACCTCGACGCCGCCCGCCACGCCGCCCTGCTCGCCTGGGTCCGGGCCGGCGGCGTGCTCGTGGTCGCCGACCCGCGCTCGGCCATCACCCGGGCGCGGCCGGTCGGCGCCACGGCGATCGGGTTCGTGCCGGCCGAGCTCGAGCGCCGCTGCGACGAGCCCGCCCTGCGTGACGTCGACCGCGTCGCCGCCCCCGGCGACAGCGTGCTCGCGGTCCCTGACGGCGCCCGCGGCTGCTTCCCGCGCCGCGGCGGCGCCTGGCTCGTCATCCAGCCGGAGGGGTCGGGCACCGTCGTCCGGCTCGGCGGCCCGGCCGCGCTGGTCAACGCCGAGCTCGGCCACGCCGACAACGCGCTGCTGGTCAGCTCGCTGCTGGCGCCCTCGCCGGGCGCCCGGGTGACCGTGCTCCGGCCGCCCCCGCCCGGCGGCGGCCGCCGCACCCTCGCCGACCTCGTCGCCCCGCGGGTCAAGCTCGCCATCGTCCAGCTCGTGCTCGCGTTCGCGCTGCTCGCGCTGTGGCGGGCGCGACGCCTGGGCCGCCCGGTGCGTGAGCCGCAGCCCGTCCAGATCCCCGCCTCGGAGCTGGTCGTGGCCGTCGGCGCGCTGCTCCAGCGGGCCCGCGGCCGGGCCCAGGCGGCCGCGGTCCTGGCCGACGACCTGCGCCGCAGCCTGGCCGAGCGTCTCGGCCTGCCCCCGTCCGCACCCGCCGAGCAGGTCGCCGACGCCGCCGCGGCCCGCACCGGAATTCCCCGCGAGCGCATCCTCGGCAGCCTGCAGCACGCGAGCCCACGCGACGAGGCCGAGCTGGTCGCGCTCGCCGCCGCCATCGAGTCCGTCCGCCGGGAGGTCAGCAGTGTCCGCTAGACAAGCCGTCCTGCGCGTCCGCGAGGAGATCGCCAAAGCCGTCGTCGGCCAGGACGGCGCGGTCTCCGGCCTGGTCGCCGCCCTGCTGGTGCGCGGGCACGTGCTGTTGGAGGGCGTGCCCGGGGTGGCCAAGACGCTGCTGGTCAAGACGCTCGCCGCAACGTTGGACCTCGGCTTCCGGCGGGTCCAGTTCACCCCCGACCTGATGCCCTCCGACGTGACCGGCCAGGTCATCTTCGAGCAACGCGACGGCTCCTTCCGCTTCCGCGAGGGGCCGATCTTCACCAACCTGCTGCTGGCCGACGAGATCAACCGCACCCCACCCAAGACCCAGGCCGCCCTGCTGGAGGCCATGGAGGAGCGCCAGGTGTCGGTCGAGGGGGCGGCCAGGGCGCTGCCCGACCCGTTCCTGGTCGTGGCCACCCAGAACCCGGTCGAGTACGAGGGCACCTATCCCCTGCCCGAGGCGCAGCTCGACCGCTTCCTGTTCAAGCTCGTGGTCGGCTACCCGACTCCCGAGCAGGAGCAGCTGGTGCTGGCCCGCCACGACGCCGGCATGGACCCCCACGACCTGGCCGGCCTGGGCGTGCGCGCGGTGGCCGGGGCCGACGACCTGGCCGCCGGACGCCAGGAGGTGACCAAGGTCCCGGTCGAGCCGCCCGTCCAGGCCTACATCGTCGCCATCGCCCGGGCGACCCGTTCCTCGCCCTCGCTGTCGCTGGGGGTGTCGCCGCGCGGGGCGACCATGCTGCTGCACGCGGCCAAGGCGTGGGCGTGGCTGGCCGGCCGGCCGTTCGTCACCCCCGACGAGGTCAAGGCGGTCGCCAAGCCGACGCTGCGCCACCGCGTCGAGCTGCGGCCCGAGGTCGAGCTGGAGGGGGTCACCCCCGACGGCGTGCTCGACGGCATCCTGGCCGCCGTGCCGGTGCCACGCTAGCCATGCCGGTGCCGACCTGGCGCCTGGCCGCGGCGGCGGCCCTGGCCTCGCTGGCCATCCTGGTCGTGCCCGTCCCGGCCGGGCTCGGCCTGCTGGGGGTGAACCTGGTGCTGTTCGCCGCGGCCGCCGTCGACTGGCTGCGCGCCCCCCGCCCGGCCGCCATCGAGGTGGAGCGGGAGCTGCCGGGCGTGGTGCCGCTCGGCGGCACGGCCGAGATCGTCTGGCGGCTCGCCGACCGGCGCGGCCGAGGCGCCGACCGGCGCGGCCGGCGCGCGGCCCGGCCCGCCCGGACCGCGGAGGACCGGCGCGGCCGGAGCACCGGCCGACTCGGCCGAAGCGCCGACCGGCGCGCCGTCCGCGCGGACCGGGCGGTCCGCGTCCGCCTGGCCGACGAGCTGGCGCCCTCGCTGGGTGCCACCACCCGGCGGGCGCAGGTGACGATCCCGGCCAGAGGCCGGGCGGCGGCCGCGACCACGATCACCCCCCAGCGCCGGGGGCGCTTCGCCCCGACCGAGGTCGTGCTGCGCGTCGAGGGGCCGCTCGGCCTGGCCGCCCGGCAGGGGCGGCGCCGCCTGCCCGGGATGCTGCGCGTCTACCCGCCGTTCCACTCCCGCGACCAGGCCGAGCTGCGCATCGACAAGGCGCGCATCCTCGAGGTGGGGCTGCGCTCGGCCCAGGGCCGCGGCGGCGGGACCGAGTTCGACTCGCTGCGCGAGTACGGCGTCGACGACGAGTTCCGCCGCATCGACTGGGCGGCCACGGCCCGGGCCGGCAAGGCGATGGTGCGCACCTACCGGGCCGAGCGGAACCAGAGCGTGCTGCTGCTGCTCGACGCCGGGCGCACCATGGCCGGCCGGGTGGCCGGCCAGCCGGGGCTCGGGGAGCCCCGTGGGGGTCCCCCGGGCGGCCGGGCGCCGCTAGCCGTCCCCCGCCTCGACCACGCGATGGACGCCGTGATGATGCTCACCGCCGTGGCCACCCGGCTCGGCGACCGGGCCGGGCTGGTCGCCTTCGACCGCGAGGTGCGCGCCCTCGTGCCCCCCGGCCACGCCCGCGACCAGCTGGTGCGGGTCACCGAGGCGATGTACGCGCTCGAGCCCGCGCTGGTCGAAAGCGACTACCCGGGCGCGTTCGCCGAGACGCTGGCCCGCTTCCGCCGCCGCGCCCTGCTGGTGCTGTTCACCGAGCTGGCCGAGCAGGCGGTGACCGAGACGCTGCTGCCCGCCCTGCCGCTGGTCGCCCGCGACCACCTCGTCGTCGTCGCCAGCGTGGCCGACCCCGAGGTGGCCGGCTGGGCCCGGTCGGTGCCCGCGGACGCCACGGCCGCCTACCGCAAGGCGGCGGCGGTCGCCGCGCTGGCCGACCGCCGCCGCACGGTCGCCTACCTGCGCGCCCTGGGCGCCGTGGTGGTCGACGCCCCGCCCGGCCGGCTCGCCCCCGAGCTGGCCGACGCCTACCTCAAGGTCAAGGCGACCGGCCGGCTGTGAGCGCGGCCGCCGGGCGCGGAGCGCCCGCCGCCGGTCACGACACGGTGACCGCCACCGTCAACGCCCGGCCGAGGAAGCCGCCGAGGTGGGCGGCTTCGGCCTGCAGGGCCGCCCGTGGCAGCGTGCCGGCCGCCTCGAACAGCCTGACCGCCACGGTGTCGCCGTCGAGCTCCCACACGCCCGCGACCCGCCCGCCGGCCACGACCACCGGGGAGATCCACCCGGCGGTGCGGCTGACCAACCGTCGGCGCGCAGGGTCGAGGATCCGCGGGTCGCCGGTGCCGGGACCCAGCAGGTACTGGTCGAAGCCGGGCAGCAGCCGCACGGCCGTCGTGGGCCGGGTGGCCTGCAGCTCGTCCAGGTCGGCGGCCAGGGCGTACGCCTGCTGTCCGTCGACCTGCACGGTGACGAGCTGCGCACCGAGCCCGGCGAACCAGCCGCGCAGCTGGCTGCGGCGTGAGTTGCCCCGGGTCAGCCACTGGTCGAACGTGGCCGGCGTCGCCGGCCCGTAGACGGCCAGGTAGGCGGGGATGACGGTCCGCGCCGCCTGCTCGGGTGCCGGGACACCTGGCTCACCGCCTGCGCTATCGCGTCCAGGTCGGCCGGGCTCGCCCCGAAGGCGCGCTGCCAGGCGGGTCGCTCCCAGGAGCGGGTGGCGGCGAGCAGCGACAGGTAGGCGCCGGCCTCGGCCGGCGGCAGCAGGTGCAAGGTGCCACGCGCGGACCACCGCCACGGCGTCGGTGCCGGCGCGGGGGTCGAGCAGCTGCCGGCGGAGCCGCCAGGCCAGCACCTGCTCCCAGGTCAACGCCACCGGACGCCCTCCACGCCGAGCACCGCCCCCTGGCCAATCCTGCCATGCGGCGGCGACAGGACGGACGTGCGGCGGCGGGCCCGGTTGCTTCTTGCGGTGGCTTCTGAGAAAGTCATGTCCCCCCGGTGTCCATCCTCCCCCAGTCCGTACAGCGCTCGCGCGCGAATCGACCGCAACGGCTCCCGACCCCCAGGGAGGCTCTCCGTGGCTCTCCGCGCCCGCATCCTGCTTGCCATGCTCGCAGCGGTCGCGATGGCGGCCCTGCTCACCCCGCCCGGCGGCGCCGCCGACGACCAGCGCGGCGACCTGGCCCGCACCCAGGACCAGCTCAGCGGTATCGAGGCGGTGCTGCGCGACGCGCACGCCGACGCGGGCGCCCTGGCCGCCGCCGTGGGCCAGGCAGACCACGCCGTCACGGCGGCCGAGGGCCGCCTGGACCAGGCCCGCACGCGTGAGGCGTCGACCAGGGCACAAAGGATCCAGGCCGCGGCGGCCCTGGCCGCGGTGACCAACGAGCTCGACGGCACCCAGAGGCGGCTGGCCGCCCAGGCTCGCCACGCCTACATGACCGGCGGGCTGGCCGACCTGGCCGCGCTGATCGGCTCCCAGGACCTGGCGGCGCTCGCCGACCGGGCCAGCACCTTGAACTACGTCGCCGCACGGGGCTCGCAGACCCTGCGCGGGCTCGACCTGGGGCGCCGGCGCGCCGCCGTGCTGCACACCCAGCTGGTCCAGGCCGAGCGGGAGCGTGCCGCGGCGACCGCGGCAGTGGCCCACCAGGTGGCCGAGCTGCGCCACGTCCAGGCGGTGCGCCGGCAGGCCAGGCAGGCACTCGAGGCGAAGATCGCCACGCTCGCCCACCAGGCGGCGAGCCTGCGGGCCCGCTCCGCCGAGCTGCGCCGGCTGATCGAGCAGGAGGAGGCCCAGCGTGCCCGTGCGGCGGCCGCTCGCCGGGCGGCGAGCGCAGCCCGGGCCCCGGCCGCCCCGGCCGCGCCCGCGCCGCCGCCGGTGCCGCTGCAGGGTGGGCGCTGCGACCTGTCCGGCACGTCGGCGGCGGAGCGCTGGATCATCATGCACGAGTCGGGCGGCGACCCGACCGCGCAGAACCCGAGCTCGACCGCCTTCGGGCTCGGGCAGCTGCTGCTCGGCAACCGCATCCTCTACCTCGGCCAGGACTACGCCACCACCGACTGCGGCAAGCAGCTCATGGCGTTCCGCTCCTATGTCCGCGACCGCTACGGAACGGCCGAAGCCGCCCAGGCGTTCTGGCAGGCCCACGGCTGGTACTGAGCTGGCGCTAGGTCGAGCGGGGCTCGGGTGCCCGGCGGGAGACCCAGCCGGCTCGCTCCTGCTCGCCGAGGGCGCCGGTGAAGCCCCGGGCGGCGGCCCGGCGGCCGCAGACGGCCAGGTAGGCGAGGAACGCCCCCTCGGCGAGCGCGCCGATCCCGACCCGAACCCAGGTCGGCCAGGGCCGGCCGGTGACGAACCCCTCGATGGTGCCGGCGGCCAGGAAGGCGACGACCAGCCCGAGCACGACGACGACCGCCCGTCGGCCCTCCTCGGCGAGCGCGGCGCCGCGGGTCCGGTCGCCCGGGTCGATCAGGGTCCAGCCGAGGCGCAGGCCCGCGCCGCCGGCGATGAACACGGCGGTCAGCTCGAGCATGCCGTGGGGCAGGACGAGCCCCCAGAACTTCGGCGCCTGCCCCACGGCCGCGAACAGCCCGGCCGCAAAGCCGAGGTTGGCGCCGTTGGCGAGCAGCACCCAGGCGGTGCCCACGCACAGCAGGATCCCGAGCGCGAACGCCTGGAAGGCGACCTGCACGTTGTTGGAGAACACCTTGGAGGCGAACTGGGCGGCCGGCTCGGAGGAGTAGTAGGCGGCGAAGTCGTGGCTGACGTAGGCCTCGCGCACGGCGGGCGGTGCGGCCGCCTCCACCGCCGCTCGGGAGCTGCCGATCCACAGGCCGAGGGCGAGCGCCGGGGCGAGGCTCAGCAGGGTCGCGGCGAGCACGAAGCGGCGTGCATGCCACACCGCGGCCGGGAAGGTGACCGCGAAGAAGCGGCCGAACGCCCGCAGGGTGCGCGGCCGGCTGCCGTAGACGACCGCGCCCGCCCTGGCCACCAGGCCGCTCAGCTTGGCGGTCAGCGCCGGGTCGCGGTAGTAGGTCTGCGCGTACGACAGGTGGGTGGCGACCCGCTGGTAGAGCCGGACCAGCTCGTCGAGCTCGGCGGCCGACAGCGCGTCGAGCCGGCGGCCGCCCCGCGCGGTGAGCTCCGCCAGCCGGTTCCACACCGGCTGGTTGACGGCGATGTAGCGGTCGATGTCCACCGTTACCAGTTCTGTGAGCGTTTGTGTGCGCTCGCCGGCTGGTACCCCTGCTCGGGGTTCCTCGGCCACATCGCAAGCGATGTGGACTTGGTTCTGGTGTCATTGGCCCCCGCCACCTCGCGGTGGTCTTGTGGAGCCTCGCACGCCCACACGTTCGCGTGGGCCTGCCCGCCGTGGTCGCCCACGCACGGCACCGGGGCGGCAACTCCACCCCGCTGGACATCCCGGTCACCAGCGACCGCTCCGGTCCAGTCACGGAGATTCAACGCCGCATTGGCATTACGGTCCACCAGCGCGCCGCACCCAGGGCACCCCCACACCCGCTGGCCGAGCTTGAGCTCGGCCAGGTAGCCGCCGCAACCATGGTGGGTCTTGGACGAGGCGAACCAGCGGTCGGCCACCAGCAGCCGCCCGCCTGCCGCTGAGCACTTGTAGGCCAGCAGCGGGCGGACCCGGCCGATCCCAGCCTGGTAGACGCTACGGCGAAACGCCCGCCGACCCATCCCTTGTGCCATCGCGGCCACATCGAGATCCTCCACGACGATGGTGCCGT
>JBIOYL010000024.1:0-2897 GCA_044870185.1 Actinomycetes bacterium
GGCGGTCGGGTCGGCGTCGCCGCCGGTCGGCTTGGGGGTCGCCGTTGCCGCCGGGTCGTCCTCGCGCGGCGCCTCGCGCTGCACGCCGGCCAGGCCCTGCCTGAATTCCCTGATGCCCTGGCCGAGATTGCGGCCGAGCGACGGCAGACGGCTGGCGCCGAACACGATGGCGATGACCAGGAGCACGATCAGGTACTTGTCCTCCACGACCCGACCTCCTCGACCCGGACGGGCAGCAGCGCCTCCATGCCGCCGGCCCAGCTGTCCGCCGGCCCAGCTGTCATCGTAGGCGGCCCGGCCGGCCAAGCGGCCCAGCCGGCCAAGCGGCCCGGCCGGCCAAGCGGCCCGGCCGGGTCGGCCCCACCGGGTCAGCTCCGCCGGCCGAAGGCGGCCAGCAGCCTCGTCTGGGCGTCGGCGTGCGGCCCGACCTCCACGCGGGGCCCGACACTGCCCCCGCTCCGGTAGGCGTCCTCCACCGCGGCGAACCACGCCGCGCACGCGTCGACCAGCTCGGGGTCGAGCCGGTCGTCGGCGCCGATCGCCCGGGCCAGGTCCCAGCCGTGGATCAGCAAGTCGGCGAACAGCTGCATGGTGTACTCGCGCCCCGGCAGGTCGCCGAACGACAGGTGGACGATCCGGTCCATGGCGCCCTCGCCGTGCACGGCGGTGACCGCCTCGGCGGCCGAGTCCGCCCAGGCGCCCTTGGGATCGTCGCCGAGCAGGTCGCCGTCGAAGCGGTCGCCGACCTCGGCGATCGTCTGGCCGGCGAACAGCGGCGCCGTCCACCGGTTCTCGGCCACCATGTGGTTGACCAGCGTGCGGACGTCCCACTCGCTGCAGGGGGTAGGCAGGTGCCATTGGTCGTCCTGGATCGCCTCGACACGGGCGCCGAAGCTGTCGGCGGCCCGGCGGTGCAGCTCGGGAACGGTCAGGCCCATGGGCTCCTCCTTCGCATGCAGATGTGCGATCGTCTCCTATCTCGGCCGCAGGCGCCAGGCGGGCGCGGCCTCGGATGTCGACGTCCGGCCTGGTCGTCGCCGGCGGGTGGCTGGCCACCTCCTCGAGGAGACGTCATGAGGATCGGCATCATCGGGTCGGGCAACATCGGCGGCACCCTCGGGCTGCTGTGGACGCGGGCGGGTCATGCGGTGCTGTTCAGCTCCCGGCATCCGGAGCGGCTGACCGAGCTGGCCGAGCGGGCCGGGCGCCGCGCCCGGGCCGGCACCGTCGCCGAGGCGGCCGCTTTCGGCGACGTGGTGCTGTTCTCGCCCAACTTCTGGGGCACCGACGACGCCCTGGCCGCTGCCGGCTCGCTGGCCGGCAAGGTCGTGATCGACACCACCAACCCGTACCGGCGGGACTTCAGCGGCATCGCCCTGCCGGCCACGACCACTGCGGCGCAAGAGCTCGCCCGCAAGCTCCCCCAGGCGCGCGTCGTCAAGGCCTTCAACACGCCGCGCGCCGCCGTGCTCGCCGAGCAGCACCATCAGCAGCCGGACCGGGTCGCCGTCTACTACTCGGGCAACGACCCGGCGGCGCTGGAGACGGTGGCACGGCTGATCGCCGACGCGGGCTTCGCGCCGGTCCACGCCGGCCCGCTGGACCGGGTGGCCCGGCAGGAGCCGCGCGGCCCGCTGTACAACAAGGTCCTGGACGCGGGCGAGGCCCGTCGGCTCCTCGCCCAGCATCCCTGAGGCCGCCAGCACGGCTCCTCGCCCGGCATCCCTCGCGGCCGCCACCATCGGCCGGAGCACAAGCTCGGCGGTCCGGCCGGCCGGCGCCACCGACCGCCAAGCCATGGTGCGGTGCGGTGCTGCGCTGCGCTGCAACCGGGCCTGTGGTGCAATAGGCCGACCGGCCGTCGGCGCCAGCCGGCCACCGCCGGTCCAGCACCCAGTTGGAGGAGTTGCGCGTGTCCAGCACCGACACCCAACCGGTCCCGTCTGACAGCCACACGGACGAGGGCGACGGCTACGCCCACTACGCCCGCAAGGAGGAGATCACTCGCGCCGCCATCGAAGGCGGCACCATTACGGCGCTTTGCGGGTTTCGGTTCTCTCCGGTTCGTGATCCCCAACGGTTCCCCGTCTGCCCCAAGTGCAAGGAGCTGGCGGCGCTGCTCTGGGAGTGACGGTTGACAGGGTGCTGCAGAACCCCGCGAGCTGGGCGGCTGGCCGGCGGCGCTCGGCAGTCGGGATGCGTTTGGGTGGACGTGGGGTAGCTGGCTTGTGGGGCCGGGAGCTGGCGGTTCTGCACTCGGACCCCGCCGGCGACCGGTCGTTCTCCATCACGCTGACCACCAAGGACCACAGTCCGACCAGGGCACGCCATGGCACCAGCCGGCAGATGTGAGCCCTGAGCGTGAAGCTCCCTGCAATCCTCACACGGCTCTTCGTTTCAAGGCGCCGATCGTTGCCTGGTCGGTCCCGACCCGCCTACAGCCGAACCAATAGGCCCGAGAAGGGCGACCGCTGCTCGCCCGGGGTTCATAGAGCGGTTGCAGTGCGCTTGATCGTGCTGGATCAGCGGCGCCCCGGCGCACTGCGCTCCTCGGATGATTTCGGGTCGAGCGTAGAGCGAACGGCGAGGCTTCATCCGTTATGGCGAGAGCACAGTGGTCTGCCTCGATCAGTCGGCTGCGGTGGGCGCCGGCAGCGCGTCGAGCGAGTCGACCGGGGGCGTGAACCAGTGGCCCCGCCCGCAGCCACACTTGACGTGCTCGACCGGCCCGTCGGTGGAGGGCCAGGTCCAGCGGGCGACGATGCGGGCCGGGGCGCGGCAGGTCGGGTCGGGGCAGGCGACGATGGCGACCATGGTGGCGGCCTCCCTGTGGGCTGGGCTGGTCAGGGCCGGACAAGCAGGCGCTGGAACCGCGGGCCCAGCCAGGGTCGGCGACC
>JBIOYL010000025.1:0-11920 GCA_044870185.1 Actinomycetes bacterium
CGCGGTCGGGCGGCGACGACGGCGAGGCCGGCAGCCGGCCCGTCGAGGTGACTGCTGGAACCCCCGCCGCCCATCAGCCTGCCGGGGCGACCGCGGGGGTGCCCGGCGCCGGCCAGGTCGGCGCGCCGACCCTGGCGCAGACGGCCGCGAACGGCGGTGTGGCGGCCTCCCCGGGCGAGCCCGCCGGCGGTGTGGCGGCTTCCCCGGGCGAGCCCGCCGCCCGGCAGGACGGCGAGCGTGCCCGCGCCGAGGCGCCGGCCGCCTCGGTGCCCACCCAGCCGGCGGGAGGCCAGGCCGGGACGCGGGCTGGCAGCGCCGAGCAGGCCGGCGGCCAGCAGCCGGCAAGCGACGGCCAGGCGCCCGCCGACGGCGGCCAGGCCCGCAGCGACCAGCGCGACCAGGGGCCGCGCCGCGACTGGAGCCCGAACCAGCAGGGACAGGGCGGCCGTTGGGACGGCCCCCAGCAGGGGCCGGGCGGCGGGCGGCGCCGCAACCGCAACCGCAACCGCAACCGCAACCGGTTCAACGCCGAGCAGGGTGGCGTGGCCGTCGCCGAGCGGCCCGACTACCGCGGCGCGCCCGACGACCGGCCCGAGGTCGTGCGCACCGGCCTGCTCGACATCCGCTCGCAGGACGGCTACGGCTTCCTGCGCGTGGGCAGCTACCTGCCGGGCCCGGACGACGTCTACGTGCCGCTGTCGATGATCCGCCGCATGGCGCTGCGCCGCGGCGACGAGATCGAGGGCCAGGTCAAGCTGCCTCGGGACTCGGAGAAGTACGCCGCCCTGACCCGGGTCGACAAGATCAACGGGCTCGACCCGGAGGAGGCCCGCAACCGCAGGGACTTCAAGGACCTGACCCCGCTCTACCCGCAGGAGCGCCTGCGCCTGGAGCACAACCCGACCGAGATCTCGACCAGGATCATGGACCTGATGTGCCCGATCGGGAAGGGCCAGCGCGGGCTCATCGTCTCGCCGCCCAAGGCGGGCAAGACGATGCTCATGAAGCAGATCGCCAATGCGATCACCGACAACAACCCCGAATGCCACCTCATCATCCTGCTCGTGGACGAGCGGCCCGAAGAGGTCACCGACATGCAGCGGTCGACCAGGGCCGAGGTGATCTACTCGACGTTCGACCGGCCGAGCGAGGACCACTGCCAGATCAGCGAGCTCACCATCGAGCGGGCCAAGCGCCTGGTCGAGTACGGCAAGGACGTGGTGATCCTGCTCGACGGCATCACCCGCCTGTCGCGCGCCTACAACCTGGCCACGCCGGCCAGCGGCAAGATCCTGTCCGGCGGGGTCGACTCCTCGGCGCTGTACCCGCCCAAGCGCTTCTTCGGAGCGGCCCGCAACATCGAGCACGGCGGCTCCCTGACCATCCTGGCCACGGCGCTGGTGGATACCGGCTCGCGCATGGACGAGGTCATCTTCGAGGAGTTCAAGGGCACCGGGAACATGGAGGTGCGCCTGGACCGCAAGCTGTCCGAGCGCCGCATCTTCCCCGCCCTCGACGTGGACGCCTCCTCGACCCGCAAGGAGGAGCTGCTGCTCAGCGAGGAGGAGCTGGTCGTGGCCTGGAAGCTGCGCCGGGTGCTCGGCGCGCTGGAGCCGGCCCAGGCGCTGGAGCTGGTCGTCGACAAGATGCGGGCGACCAAGACCAACGCCGAGTTCCTGCGCACCATCCAGCGGGCCAACATCGGCTGAGCCACCACCGGCGGCCGGGAACGCCGGGCCTTCCCCGCTACAGGCGCAGTGCGTCCAGGTCGACCGGGAATGTCTCGACTTGCTCACCGCGAAGCAGCCGGGAGCCGGTCTCCACCGCCTGCTCGTGCCCGGGACTGCGACGCGCCCAGGTCAGCTGCCACCACGCCTGGATGACTTCGTTGAGGCGGTCGAGCTGGTAGGAGGCCTTGGCCTCCTCAAGCGCCCCCCGGTACTCGGCGTCGAATCGGGCGCGAAGCGCCTCGGGCAGCTCGGCGCGGATCGCCGCAGGGGTTCGATCGGGTGGCTCGACCCGGCCAACCGGGCTGGCTTGTGCGCTCATGCCGGCAGTGTACCCGGCTCGGCGGCTGGTCCGGGACGACCTCTCATCGAGGCCGAGGCGGTCGCGGTGATCGTCGACTTCCTGCCGCCGCCCGTTGGGGCGACGCCCATGAACTCGCCCTGGAACGTGCCGGAACAGCGGAACCTCGCGGCCACCTTGTCGCCCTCGGCGACCGGGTCGACGACCTCACCGGCGACGCACCAGCGCCTTGTTCTGCTCGGACACCTTGCCTCCTCGCGCTTGGGGCCGGCCATCCGGCTGCCCCTGTCGGGTCCGGGCGGCGGAGTAGGGCCGAGTCGCTCGCGTCGCCATCCGTGGAGTGTGGAGGATAGCTCACCCAGTGGTTGAGCTTGAGGGGCGTACCACCGGTCAGCGTTGCCTGAAGGCGAGCACCTGCTCGCCGGCGGCCACGACCACGCGGCCGTCGCCGGCGGCCGGCGTGGCGAAGTTGGCGGTCTCGCCGATGCCGGCCCGGAACTCCAGGCGCCCACTGGCCGGGTCGACGGCGTCGAGGCTGCCCTGCGCGCCGTTCACGTACCAGACCGCGCCGCCCGACACGATCGGCGGCTGGGCGGCGCCCCCGGCGCGCCAGGCGACCAAGAACGACGGCCGGCCGGGGTCGACCCGCAGCGCGACCAGGCCGCCGGTGCACGGCACGAACAGCAGCGGCGGTGCGTAGGCGACGCCGCCGAAGGCGCTGTCGCAGACCTGGGCCGAGAACGCCTCGCCGCCCAGGCCCCCGAGCCGGTCGGCGCGCAGCAGGTAGCCCACCCCCTCCTTGCCGATCTGGAAGACGAGCCCGCCGCCGAGCAGCGTCGGCCCGACCGAGCCGAGGTCGACGTCGCCGGCGCTCAGCTCGGCCCAGTTGCGTGGCGTGAACCAGTCCAGCCGGCGCAGCTCGGGGGTGAGCCGCACGACGCTGTTGCCGAAGTCGAACGACGAGGTCGAGGCGGCGTTGCCGGTGGTGACGTACAGCGAGCCGTCGCCGCCGACGGCCGGCCCGGACGGCGCCCAGATGCCCGCCTCCCGGCTGGTCGGGACCTGATAGGTGACCAGGGGGCCGTCGCCTGCGGCGGGCACGCCGAGCACCCAGCCGTGGTAGGCGCCGCAGTCGCCGAAGCGGCCTCCGTAGGGCACGTAGACCCGGCCCCGGGACAGGGCCAGGGCGCCCCGCTGGTTGTGGACGCGCGGGTCGGCGCCGGGCGGGTCGACAGCCCGCCGGGCGCGCACCCTGCCGGTGGCCAGGTCGAGGGTGACGAGCTCGTGGTGCAACGGCTGGACGACGGCGACCACGTACAAGACCCCGGCGGCCGGGTCGGCCACCGGCGTGCTGGTGACGCCCAGCGGGTCGACGTTGCCGCACGGCAGCCCCGCGGCCGGGACCGGGTCGCCGACGCTCGTCCGCCAGACCACCCGCCCGGTCGCCGCGTCGAGCGCGAGCACCTGGTCGTGCTCGGTGGCCACGAGCACCCGGCCGCCGACCAGCAGCGGCTCGGCGTAGACCGCCCCGTCGACCGTGGTGGCCCACGCCTGGCGCACGGCGCCCAGGGGGCGCCGGTCGGGGTCGACGCCGGTGCGGGCCGGGTTCTGGTGGTAGGTGGGCCAGACCGCCCCGACGGCCGCCCGGCCTGCGGTGGTCGGCGCCGGCGACGCCGGTGCCGACGCCGCCGGCTCGGACGCCGGCGGCGTCGCGGAGCGCCCCGAGGAGCCCGAGCAGGCCGCCAGCGCCAGGCCGGCGGCGACCAGGACGGCGAGCACGCGCATGCGCATGCTGCTCATGATGCACAGGTGCAGGGAATTCTGCGGTGCCCGGGCGCGTTGCAGCTCGCGGGTCACCGGAGGGCTCCACCGGAGGGCTCCACCGGAGGGCCTGCGGGGCCACCGGGGCCACCGGTCGGGCTCGCGGGGCCAGCGGGCGGCATGTACCATCGGCTGGCTCGTCCGCCGGTCGACGAGGGTGCCCGGCCGGTCGGCCCGATCGCCTGGGAACCCTGCGGGATCGGCTCCGGTGATCGGCCCGATCTCGCGCCGGGGTGACCCGGCGACGCATGCGACGACGTTTCGTAAGGAGCACACCCAAATGAAGCAGGGCATCCACCCCGACTACAAGGTCGCCACCGTGCGCTGCTCGTGTGGCGAGACCTTCCAGACCCGCTCGACCGTCTCCGAGCTGCGGGTCGACATCTGCTCCAAGTGCCACCCGTTCTACACCGGCAAGCAGAAGCTGGTGGACACCGGCGGCCGGGTCGAGCGGTTCGAGCGCCGCTACGGCAAGCGCCAGGCGGCGGGCTCCTGAGCAGGCCGTGACGGTGACTCCTCTGTCGCCTGAAGGCGTCAGCTTCTCAGGCCGCTTGCGCGGCCTGACGGGCAAGCCCTGCCCGGAGAATGTTGCCCGCCGCGTTCACATCCGCATGGGCGACATGCCCACAGGCGGCACAGCAGAACACGGCCTGGCTGACACGGTTCTCCGCTGCCACCTGCCCACACGCGGGGCAGGTGCGGGAGGTGTTGCGGGGGTTCACCGCGACCAGCGTGCGACCAGCGCTTGCAGCCTTGTCGGCAAGGACCGCCAGGAACACCCCCCAACCCGCAGCCAGGATCGACCGGTTCAACCCCGCCTTCTGCGCCACCTTCGTCCCAGGCCGGGCTACCGAGCCCGCAGCCGACCGAGTCATCCCCTTGATCTGCAGCTTCTCGTGCACGAGCAGGTCGTAGCCACGGACCAGCTCGAGGGCGGTCTTGTGGGCGTGGTCGCGGCGCTGCCGGCCGACCTTGCGGTGCAGCGCCGCGACCCGCGCCCGGGCCGTGCGGCGCCGCGTGGAGCCTGGCTGGCAGCGGGCCAGCCGCTGCTGGGCGCGGGCCAGCTTGGCGGCCGAGACGGCCAGCCAGCGCGGGTTGGCGATCTGCCGGCCATCACTGGTGGTCACCAGCCAGGCCACCCCCAGGTCCAGGCCGACCACCGCCCCCGTCGGCGGCAACGGCACCGCCGGCACCTGGTCGCAGGACAAGATCAGATACCAGCGCTTGCCTTCCCGTTTGACGCTCAAGGTCTTGACCCGGCCCTGGACCGGCCGGTAGGCGTGCACCTTGACCTGGCCGACGCCTTGCAGGTCGACGCGCCGCTGCTCGGGGTGCCAGCGGCAGCCATCGCCGTCGGCCGGCCAGGTGACGGTGTCGAACCAGCCGCGGCCTTTGAACCTTGGATAGCCGGGGGTCTGACCGGCCTTGACCCGCCGGTAGAACGCCTGGAAGGCCTGGTCGAGGCGGCGCAGGGTGGCCTGCTGGGAGGAGCACGACCAGCGGCCCTGCCCGCTGGGGTCATCGCGGCGGATGTGCTTGAGTTCGGCGGACTGGTCGGGGTAGCGGATGGTGACCCGGCGGGTCTGCCAGGCGGTGCGGCGGTGCTCCAGGGCGCCGTTGTCCAGCTGCCGGTGATCGTCCAGCATCGCGGTCAGCGCCCCGGTTTGCTTGCTGGTGGGGCGCAGGGGGAACTTGGAGGCGCGTCGCATGCCCGAAGTATCGCAGCCGGGTGTGACCGTGGGTGGCCAACCGCAGCGATTGTGGATTGCGAAGGGGGTGGCGCGCCGATTCCTCTGCCGCCTGACCGCGGCAGTCCCCTCGGCGCGCCATGATGGACCCGCAGAAGTGCGACTGGCGCGCTCTGCCCAGAGCGATCGTGGCCCAAGCGGCCCTCCTGCTCCAGCCGATGGGCGTGGCTGACCCCTTGATCCTTGAAGAAACGCTGCTGTACGCGTCCGTCGACCCGACGAGGGAAACCGCCCTCAAGGACTGGCTCACCAACACCATCGACCGTATGCCCAGCTACCGAGTGAGGATCAGAGAACGGCAGCCGCAGCCCAAGACCATCCGCATCCCTGCCGTCGAGTACCTACAGAACGTTGGCCTCAAGGTGATCAACGCTGGCTGGTCGAAACGAGGCCACGATCTGAAGCGGGCATGCTGGGCCTCCTTCGATCTGGAGAGGGTGGCAGTCAACATCGTCAGACGGTGATACCGCAACGGCTCAGCATCCGTGACGGCATGCGGAGGCTGCCCCGGGTTGGGTACGAGGAGTTCGATCTTGGGGCGGCTACCCTGTCAGTGGCCCTGGACCATGTCCTGACCTGTGGCTTCACGTCCTGCAGTTCCCTCCTCATTTAGGATGAGCGTGCGATGCGATCCGTGATGGTGGTGGCGCCGCTGCCGGCGGCCAGACAGGAGCAAGCGCCAGGGTCGCCCCACGACCCGGCGGTCGTCCTGGGGGCGCGCTGATGGGGAGCCCGGTCGGGCTCGCGCTGCTCGGTTCGACCGGGTCGATCGGCGTGCAGGCCCTCGACGTGGTGCGGGCCGCCGAGGGGCGCTTCCGGGTCGCCGCCCTGGCCGCGCGGCGCTCGGCCGCCGCGCTCGCCGCGCAGGCCCGCGAGTTCCGGCCGGCGGCGGTGGCGCTGGTCGAGGCCGGCGAGGCGGCCGCCCTGGCCCGCGAGCTGCCGCCGGGATGCCGCCTGGGGGTGGGCCCGGAGGCGGTCGCCGCCCTGGCCGCCGCCGGGGACGCCGAGGTCGTGCTCAACGCGGTCACCGGGTCGGTCGGGCTCGGCCCGACGCTTGCGGCGCTGGCCGCCGGGCGCCGGCTCGCCCTGGCCAACAAAGAGAGCCTGATCGTCGGGGGGCCGCTGGTCACCGCCGCCGCCGCGCCCGGCCAGATCGTGCCGGTCGACTCGGAGCACTCGGGCCTGGCCCAGTGCCTGCGGGCAGGCCGGGCCGAGGAGGTGGCCCGCCTGGTGGTCACCGCCTCCGGCGGGCCGTTCTTCGGCCGGTCGGCCGCCGAGCTGGCCGGCGTCACCCCGGCCCAGGCGCTCGCCCACCCGACCTGGTCCATGGGTCCGGTCATCACGGTCAACTCGGCCACGCTGCTGAACAAGGGCCTGGAGGTGATCGAGGCCCACCTGCTGTTCGGCATCCCGTTCGAGCGCATCGAGGTGGTCGTCCACCGCCAAAGCGTCGTGCACGCCATGGTCGAGTTCTGCGACGGCTCGACCATCGCCCAGCTGTCCATGCCCGACATGCGCCTGCCGATCGGGCTCGCGCTCGGCTGGCCTGGCCGCTTCCGCCGCCCGGTCGGCGCGCTCGACTGGGCCAACCCGCCCAACCTCACCTTCGCACCCGTGGACCGGGACGCCTTCCCGCTGCTGGAGGTCGCGGTCGCGGCCGGTCGCCGCGGCGGCACCGCGCCCGCCGTGCTGAACGCGGCCAACGAGGAGGCGGTGGCCGCCTTCCTCGACCACCGCATCGCCTTCCCCGAGATCGCCCGGGTCGTGACCGAGACCCTGGCCGGCCACGACGTCCCGGACGTGGTCGACCTGGACGCGGTGCTCGCGGCCGAGCGGTGGTCGCGTGGGCGGGCCCGTACACTGGTCGAGGACCTGTCGGAGACCGGGAGCCGTCCATGACCACCGTGCTCGGCGTGCTGCTGTTCATCGTCGCCCTGATGACGGCGATCTTCCTGCACGAGGGCGGCCACTTCGCCACCGCCAAGCTGTTCGGCATGAAGGTCGAGCGCTTCTTCCTCGGCTTCGGCCCGACCCTGTGGTCGTTCCGCCGCGGCGAGACCGAGTACGGCGTGAAGGCCGTGCCGCTCGGCGGCTTCTGCAAGATCGCCGGCATGAGCCCCTACGAGGACGACCCGAACTTCCTCGAGCGCGAGCGGCGGCGGGCGGGCGCGCCGCGACCGGCGCCCACCCCGCCGGACCGCCAGTTCCGCAACAAGCCGGCCTCGCAGCGGGCGATCGTGCTGGCGGCCGGGTCGTTCACCCACTTCGCGGCCGCGCTCGTGCTCGCCTACGTCCTGCTCGTCTCGGTCGGGCTGACCACCGAGCAGCCCACCACCCGGGTCGCCTCGGTGCTGGCCAGGACCACCGACGGGCGCCCGACGCCGGCCGGCCCGGCCGGGCTGCGCGCGGGCGACCGCATCGTGGCGATCAACGGCCACCCGGTCGCCACCTTCGACCAGCTCCACCAGGCCCTGGCCGACCAGGCGGGCAAGCAGACCACGGTCACCTACGAGCGCGCCGGCGCCCGCCACACCGTGACGCTCGTCCCGGCCCGCCAGCTTGACGAGAACGGCCAGGTCCGCGGGCTCATCGGCATCCGGCCGGCAGCCGAGACGACCACGGAGCGCCTGGGGCCGGTGGCCGGGTTGTCGGCCTCCGGGCGGCTGTTCGGCCGCATCGTCGTCGACTCGGTGCGCGGCCTCGGCGGCCTGGTGCCCGGCTTCCTGCACCGGGTGAGCCCGGCGCCGGCCACCTCCGGCGGTGGGGGCGGCGGGGGCCAGGAGGGCGGCCCGGTCGGGATCCTGGGCATCGGCCGGCTCGCCGGCCAGGCGATCGCCGCCGGGGCGTGGGACAAGTTCCTGTTCCTGCTGGTCACCTTCAACATCTTCGTCGGCATCTTCAACCTGCTGCCCCTGCCCCCGCTCGACGGCGGGTACCTGGCCATGGTCGGCTGGGAGGCGCTCACCCGGCGCCGGGTCGACCTGCGCCGGATCATCCCGGTCGCGGCCGTCATCACCGGCCTGCTGCTCATCCTGGTGGTCGGGACGTTCTGGCTCGACCTCACCAGTCCGCTACCGAACCCGTTCGCGCGGTAGCCCGATCGGGAACCCGCGACCGGGCCGGGGCCGGCATGCCGATGCGAGCACCATCAAGCGGTAGAGTGTGGGGCCGTCCACCGGTCCCGACTTGCCGAAGGAGAACACCGTCGTGGCATTCCCGCTCGAGCTGACCGATCCGGTGGCCGGTGCCGGCCGCCGCCGTTCCCGCCGCATCAACGTCGGCAAGGTGCCGGTGGGCGGCGGGGCGCCGGTCAGCGTCCAGTCGATGACCATCACCAAGACGGCCGACGTCAACGCGACCCTGCAGCAGATCGCCGAGCTGGCCACGGCCGGCTGCGACATCGTCCGGGTGGCCGTCCCCGACACCGACGACGCGGCCGCCCTGCCCGCCATCGCGGGCAAGTCGACCATCCCGGTGGTGGCCGACATCCACTTCCAGTGGAAGTACGCGATGGCGGCGATCGAGGCCGGCTGCGCCGGGGTGCGCATCAACCCGGGCAACATCAAGAAGCACGACAAGGTCAAGCTCATCGCCCAGGCGGCGGCCGAGCGCGGCATCCCCATCCGCGTCGGCGTCAACGCCGGGTCGCTGCAGAAGGAGATCCTGGCCCGCCACGGCGGCCCGACGCCCGAGGCGCTGGTCGAATCGGCCCTGTTCGAGGTCGGCATCCTCGAGTCGGTCGGCTTCGGCGACATCAAGCTCTCGGTCAAGCACCAGCACCCGGCCACGATGATCGCCGCCTACCGGCTGCTGGCCGCCAGGGTCGACTATCCGCTGCACCTTGGGGTGACCGAGGCGGGCACGCCCAAAGACGGCATCGTCAAGTCGGCCGTCGGCATCGGCGCCCTGCTCGCCGAGGGCATCGGCGACACGATCCGGGTGTCGCTCACGGCGCACCCGGTCGAGGAGGTCAAGGCCGGCAACGCCATCCTCGGCGCGCTCGGCCTGCGGCCGAAGAAGCTCGACCTGATCGCCTGCCCGTCGTGCGGCCGGGCCGAGGTGGACGTGTTCAAGCTGGCGAACGCGGTCGAGGAGCGCATGGCCGAGATCGACGCCCCCATGCGGGTGGCCGTCATGGGCTGCATCGTCAACGGCCCCGGCGAGGCCCGGGAGGCCGACATCGGCGTCGCCTCCGGCAAGGGCAAGGGACAGATCTTCCGGCGCGGCGAGGTGGTGCGCACGGTGACCGAGGCGGAGATCGTCGACGCGCTGCTGCACGAGGCGAAGCTGCTCGCCGAGGAGTACAAGGCGGCCGGCGGCGCCGCCGGGACGCCCGAGGTCCTGCGCGGGTAGCCGGTGATCCTGGGGACCGGGCGCAAGCCGCCGCGAACATCGGGCCTGTCGGTTCGGCCGCTCGGGCGGGCCGACCAGGGCGAGGCGCTCGCCTTCCTCGCGCGCAACCCGGTCCGCGACGTGTTCGTCGCCAGCCGGCTGCGCCACGACGCCGCCCTCAGCCTGGGCGGCTGGAGCCCGATCTGGGGAGCCTTCGACGCGGGCGGGCGGCTGCGGGGCGCGCTGCACGTCGGGCCGAACGTCGTCCCGGCCGTGGACGAGCCGGAGCCGCTGGACGCCTTGGCGCCGGCCGCCCGCGGCCCGGCGTCGACGCGGATGTTCGTCGGCGAGCGCCGGGCCGTCGAGCGGCTGTGGCGGCACGTCGCCGCCACCTACCCGGCGCCCAGGGAGGTCAGGACCCGCCAGTTCGTGTACGCGCTGGCGCCCGCCGACCTCCGCCGGCCACGCTCCAGGGGCCGCGGCCGGGCCCGGCTGGCCACGCCCGCCGACGAGGAGACCGTGCTGCGCCTGTCGGCCGCCATGTACGCCGAGGAGATGGGCGAGGACCCGCTCGCCCGCGACCCGTCCAGCTACCGGCGCCGCATCCAGGTCCTGATCGACCGTGGCTGGACGTATGTGTGCGAGGAGGACGGGCGGCTGGCCTTCAAGATGGACGTCGGCTGCGCCTCCAACCTGACGGCGCAGATCCAGGGCGTGTACGTGCCGCCGGCGCTGCGCGGCCAGGGCGTGGCGACCCGCGGGATGGCCGCCTGCTGCGCCCTGGCCTTCGAACGCCACCCCACCCTGTCGCTGTACGTCAACGACTTCAACGTCCCGGCGGTCGCGCTCTACGAGCGCCTGGGCTTTCGCCGCGAGCCCTACGACTTCCAGACCATCATGCTGCCCTGACGCGGGGTGGAGGCCAGCCGCCCGGCGGAGCCCGGCCCGCTCGTCCCGGCCGGCCCCGCCGGTCTCGGGTCGCCGGCCTGCGGCCTGTGGACAAGCCGCCCGGACCGGCGCCGGCCCGCGGTAGCCTCCGCCGGCATGAGCGCGCAGCACCCACCGACCCGACAGCGCCAGGACGGCCAGCGGCAGGACGGCCGTGAGCTGGCCGACCGGTTCGCGTTCTACCGTCCTGTCCGCGACCATCTCGACCCGCCGCCCACCGACGAGATCACGGTCGTGCCGCCGCCCCCGGCGCCGGCGGCCGGCGGCGGATGGCTGCAGTCCCTCATGCCGGTCGCGGGCACCGCCGCCTCGGTCGGGTTCCTGCTCGTCCGGCGCCCGAACGGCGTCGTCGTCGCCGTCATGGCAGGCGTCATGCTGGGCTCGGTCGGCCTTGGGCTGCTCGCCCGCGCCCGGCAGCGGCGGGCCGCGCGCCGCTGCAGGCGCCGGGACCGCGAACGCTACCTCGCCTACCTGGCCGCCGTGCATGCCCGGCTCGCGGGTGTGGCGGCCGCGCAGCGGCGGGCCGCCGAGGCGCTCAACCCCGACCTGCCCACGCTGTGGTCCATGGTGGCGCGGCGGGAGCGGCTGTGGGAGCGGCGCCCGGCCGATGCCGACTTCCTCACCGCCCGGATCGGCCGGGGCGCCGTCGAGCTGGCCTGCCCGGTCCGGCTCGACCGGACCGTCGGCGGCCCGCTCGCCGAGCACGACCCGGACCTGCTCGCCGCGGCCGAGCGCCTGGTCGGCGACGCCGGGCAGCTGCACGGCGCGCCGGTCACCCTGCCTCTGGCCGGGATCGGCACCCTCGCCGTCGGCGGCCCACCGGCCCTGACCCGGGCACTCGTCCGTGCCGTGCTGTGCCATCTGGCCGCCTTCTCGGCACCCGCGGACCTGCGCCTGGCCGCCTTCTTCCCCCCGGCGGCCACGGCCGACTGGGACTGGCTGAAGTGGCTGCCCCACGCCCGCCGGCCGCCGCGGACCGGTGGGGGCGCAGCCGACCGGCCGTCGGAGACCTTCCTCGCCGACACCTCGGGCCGGCTCGCCGC
>JBIOYL010000026.1:0-3324 GCA_044870185.1 Actinomycetes bacterium
CCTGGCGTTGCGCCGCTGGCGCGGGCTGCTGGACCGGGTCCGCGACCTCTACCGGGCCGCTGGGGCGCTGGTCTGCCTCGGCCGGTGGGCTGCACCGGATACCACATGACAGAGCATCACGGACACCTCAGTGAAACTCGGCGGCGCACAGACCTCGTCATGGCGGTGGGGCTCGCCTTCGGCGCGGTCGTCGGCCGCCATCATCTCGCGTCGGGTCGTCTGGCCCTGCTGGCGGGACTGCTGGCGACCAACAGTACGCAGCCGGGGCGCTGAACGACGCGGTCGACGTGGAGGCCGACGCCGCCGCCGGGCACGACAAGCCGATCCCGTCCGGCGCGATCTCCCGCGGACGGTGACGCTACTGGGGCTTGGCAGCGGATGGCCTCGCTCGGCTTCGCGGTGGCGCTCGGCCCGGCGACCTTCGCGCTCGCCCTGGTCGGGCTCGCCTGCGCCTGGGGCTACAACCTCTGGCTCAAGAACACCGCCGCCAGCGGGCTTGCCGCCGGCGAGCGCCGCGCTACGCTGGCCGGCACGGCTCTGGCCGCCGCGCTGGGCTGGCGGCGCTGCTCGCTGGTGCCTGTGGCGGCCTAGCGCGGCGCCGGGTCGCCTACCGGCTGCTGCTCGCCGGGAGGGTCGCCCTGGCCCTTGGCTGGGTCGCCGTGGTCGGGGCCCTGAGCGCCGGGCGCACGCTCACCAGGAGCCGCCGCCGTCCCCGCCCCCGCCGCCGCCAGACGAGCCGCCGTCGAAGCCGCTCGATCCGGAGGCCGATGGCGGCGACGAGGTGAAGGTGCCCGCGGACGTGCCCGCGAAGTCGTGCATGCGGGAGGAGAACCTGTCGGGCGACCACGGTGCGGGACTCCCATACCAGTCGGTCTGGGGCGGTGCGCCGGCCAGGGCGGGCGCTCGCGTCCACTGCTCGGTGAGGCCTAACACCATGGCGTAGGGCAGGTAGGAGGAGAACTCGTCGGGGGCGCCGGCGCCGCCGGCCCCGGCCGTCTTGAGATAGGTGTGGAGGCCGACGACCCGGCGGCGTAGCGCGGCGCCCTCAGGGGTGCGGCTGATCAGCGACCTGACGCGCAGGATGACGATGGGCCCGGCCAGCAGGAGCGGGACCGCCGCGAGCCCGAAGTGCGTCTGCCAGACGACCAGGACCGCCACGGCGATGCCGAGGACCGTCATGCTCACGCCGCCCGCGACCCACCACCGCCGGACCCGGTCGGGCCGGTGCGTGAACCAGTGCCGCTGCATGGCATCCTGGTACAGGGCCAGGCGGACGCGGTCGAACCGCTCGTAGAACTTCTTGTTCAGCGCAGAGAGCCGGACCCTGGCGCCGTTGCCGTGGCTGCTGAACAGCCCGTAGAAGAGCTCGCGCTCGTAGCCGAGGAGGTGATGATCGGCGGCCTTGAGCTGGACGAGCCGCCAGTCCGGCTTCGTCCGTTTGCGATGGCTGGGGAGCTCCTCGATCCGCAGGTAGCCACGGATGGCCAGGTCGACCAGGGTGGCGATGACGTCCAACGGCCTGACTGCCCCATTGACGAGCAGGCCGGCCTGGCCAGGCCGGATACCGTCGGGTGGTGCCCACTCCACCGCGGCGCCGGCCGCTGCCGTGCCGTCGCTCGCCCGCCGGTCGCCGCCGACTGCCCGGAACAGCCAGCCGAGGCCGAGCAGCACCAGCAGCAGGACCGCGCCGGCCACTGCCAGCGTACCCGGGGTCATTGAGAAGGCCCGCACCAGGCTCCACCGCTCGTCCAGCACCGGCCGCGGCGCCGGGACCGCCCCGGTAGGCAGGCCCACCACCACGGTCAGGCCCTGGGATGGGCCGAGGCGCGGAGCGGCGAACGAGGCCGTCGTGCCGTCCGTCCCCCTGGAGCCGCAGGGCGCGGTGGAGCCCACCGGGCCGACGTAGCAGGCCACTCGGCTGATGGCGACCGGGGCGCTGACCCTGGCCGATGCCCGCTCGACCGGCGCCGCCCACTGCGTGCCAATGGCGTTCCAGTACAGCTCGTCGTGGTCGCCGAAGCCGTTCAGCGCCCCCCAACCCGATACACGATGGTGTAGTTGTGCTCGCCGCTGATGGTCCGGTCCGGGTCGCCGATGCGGATCCGCAGCTTTGAGCCCACGTTCTCCAGCTCGTAGTGGTCAGGGGTGCCCGGCGACCCCGAGACCTCGAGCACGTGCACCGGGTAGATGCGGTCGTAGCGGTTGTCGTAGCGCACGCGCACCCGCAGGTCCCGGAAGATGCCGTGCCGCTTGGCGCCACCGAAGTCGTAGGCGATCTGCTCGGTGACGAGCAGGCTCCCACTGGGCTCGATGCGCAGGTCCACGTCGTAGCTGACGATGCGCTCGCCGGTCTGCGCCTGGGCGGCGGGTGCGGCCAGCGCCAGCCCGCCGGTCACGACGGCCGCCGCCACTGCGCGCCGTAGCCAGTGCACCCGGTCACCTCCTCGCCCCTACCGCGCAAGCATCCGCCGGCGCCCACGGCACAGCAAGCACCGACCGGCGCAAGGATCTGGGGGCTGTGGATGGCGAGTTGTCTCCGAAAGGCCAATCGGAGTTGCCCTTCTTCGGTCGCCGCTGGGCTATCCCACAGCCCGCTGTACCGCGCACCACGGAGGTCCGGCATAGTGCTCCCTGCCCTTGATGGCAAGACGCGCTGCCGCTGGGCTGCCACCGATCCGGTTCTTCCGCGTACCACGACGAGGACTGGGGCGAGCCGCCACTTGGGGAGGCCGGCTGGTTCGAGCGACTCAGCGAGGGTGTCCGTGCCGCTCTGTCATGTGGGAACCCGGTGGAGCCACTAGCCGAGGCAGACCAGCGCGGCGGCGCCCGGAAGACGTCCCGGACCCGGCCCAGCAGCCCCGCCAGCGACGCAACGCCCAGGCGGTGGCGAGGTGGGCGATCACCTGCTCCGCCAGCGCCCGCAGCCCCGCCTGCAGACGGTTGGAGGCCCGCTGCCCGCCGGTGAGCCGATCCTTGGTGCGGCGGTCCCCGGCCGGCGCAACCAGTGCTCGCGCGTCTTGGCCAGCCCCGAAACCCCCGGTCCAGCAGGCTTGCCACCGCGACGTCGTCGAGCACCCCATCAAGCCCCGCCAGCGCCACCAACTCGTGCTCGCGGCAGCTACCCGGCCAGCCCCGTCCACCCACAACGGGTCGCCGGGGATGGCCGACACCGCCAGCCCCTTGTCTGTGGTCTGGACCCGTCAACGTCCGGGCGCACCGCGCATCACGGACACCCTCATTCCTCTGGACGAGGAGCGCCGCTGGTACCGCTTCCATCAACTGTTCGCCGATCTCCTCCGTGCTCGGCTGCAGCAGACCGAGGGT
>JBIOYL010000027.1:0-2713 GCA_044870185.1 Actinomycetes bacterium
CCGGGCCGACGCAGCGCCCGGCGATCGCCGCGTGGCAGACCCAGCTGACCGTGCTGGCCCGGGTCACACCGCAGGGCACGGCGTGCATCGCGGGCTCCGACGTGGTCCTCTCGCAGCGCCTCGACCGCGCCGAAGCCGAGCTGGTCGGCGCAGCGCAGGGCCTGCCGCCCGCCACGGTCGCGCTGCTGTCCAATCTGGACCACGACATGGTGGCGGCGTGTTCGCGCCGGGGCGGCCTGTATGCGTGGATGGCCCCGACCACCATCGAGCGCCGGGTCTTCGGCGACCCGCCCCACCACCACCGCTGACCGGCCGCGGATCGCGCGAAGGCGTGCCGGACCCGGCGGCCGGACCCGGGGTCAGCCGCGGATCGAGCGGATCCACGAGTACAGGCCGCTGACCCACACGGCGAGCGGCACGAGCCCGAGGATGAGCACGATCTCGAGGATGTCCAGGAGCCGGCCCCACACCGGCGAGCGGCGGCGGTCGGGGCGGGCCAGGCCGTAGCCGATGCTGATGCCCGCGAGCGCGACGATGCCGCCCAGGATCGCGGTGAGCCGCAACAGGTTGTTGGCCAGGCCGAACAGTTCGGCGCCGACCGCCGCGAGCGCGATCACCCCGGCGCACAGCAGCGACAGCCGCTGCGCGACCGCGCGGAACATCCGGGCCCGGATCAGCAGCAGCAGCCCGAGCACGGACGCGAACGCCAGCCCCGCCCACTCGGCCGTCGCCGTGGCCACGGCCGTGCCGGAGCCGATGGCCGCCAGCGCGCCGAGCATGCCGGTCAGGAAGCCGTCGGCCCGGTCGGTGCGGGCCAGCACCCGTTCGCCGTCGACGGTCTCGGTGTCCTTTTTGAGCTGTTCCGGCTCGGTGGGCACGGTCGGGATGGGCAGCCTGCCCATCCGGTAGGCCAGCATCGGCAGCGCGGGCAGGAGTCCGAACGCGAGGGTCGCCACGATCGCCGCCGCGGCCGCCGGTGCCGCGCCGAACACCAGGCAGATCACCATCGTCAGGTCCAGCGCGATCGCCGTGAGCCCGGTGGCCAGGAACAGCGGCGCTGCGTCGGCCACGCCGATGGCCGCCACGACGGCCACGACGAGCACGGCCGTGACGGCGATGAGCACGTGCGCGCCGGCCAGCTGGGACAGGGTCCGGTCGCCGGCGAAGGTGAGCAGCCCGCCGACGCCGGCGTAGGCCATCGCGGCGGCGCCGATGGCGACACCGGCCCGGCTGTCGCCGACCGCACGGGCCAGCACGACCGCGGCCGCGAGCAGCCCCGCCGCCAGCAGCAGGGCGATCAGGCCGCTGAACAGTTGCGGCGGGCCGGCCAGCAGCACGGCGACCGCTCCGGCCAGCAGCGCGGTGACGCCGAGGCCCAGCCCGAACACCCGGGTCGTGGCGTGCCGCCACCGGCCGGGACGCTCCATTGTGGACGTCGCGACCGCGTCGACGACGTCGTCGAACACCAGCATCGGCGCCTCGCCGCCGCGCGGGCGCAGGTAGAGCAGCTCGCCGTCGCGCACGTCCAGCTGGGCGGTCGTGCGCGAGCTGTCCAGGGCCATGCCGCCCAGCCGCGACAGGGCCCACCCCTGCGGCGCGTCGCCGGCCACGTCGGCGCCGCCCGCGTAGTGCAGCAGCGTCGGCAGCAGATCGGCCAGCGGCACGTCAGCGGGCAGCGCGAGATCGATGCGTGTCTTTGGGGCAACGAGTGTGATCCGGCTGAGCCCCGCGTCACCTACACTGGCCACGGCGATAGATTACCCGCGATACGTCAGTGCGCGAGCGGGTGGGCGCTAACGAGTGGGAGGGCGCGGCTTGAGTACGGTGCTTTACCGGCGGCCGCAACGGATAGCGGGGCCGCAGATGCCGCGCGGTGAGCTGCTGCTCGAGTCGCCGCCGCCGCTGCCCAACCCGCTGCCGCGCAGTCTCGGCCAGCTGCTGATGGTGCTGCCGATGGTCTGTGGCGTGGGCGCGATGACGTTGATGTACACCGGGCGTGGCGCCGGCGGCACCGGCGGCGGCCCGCTGATGTGGGTGGTCGGCGGCCTGTTCGGCCTGTCCATGGTGGGCATGGCGTTCGGCATGATGGTGCAGAGCGGCGGATCGCAGAAGGCGGAGGTGGACGCCGCCCGCCGCGACTACATGCGCTATCTGGCGCAGGTGCGCCGGCAGGTGCGGCGCGCGGCCGCGCAGCAGCGTTCGGCGCTCAACTGGCGCCATCCCCCGCCGGAGGTGCTGTGGTCGATCTGCGCGGCGCGGCGGATGTGGGAGCGGCGCCCGGCCGACGACGACTTCGCCGAGGTCCGGGTCGCCGCGGGCGGCCAGCGGCTGGCCGTGACGATCGTGCCGCCGGAGACCAAGCCGGTGGAGGATCTGGAGCCGATGTCGGCGGTGGCGCTGCGCCGGTTTGTGCGCACCCATTCGTCGGTGCCGGCACTGCCGCTGGCCGTGCAGCTGCGCGCGTTTTCGCGGGTGGTGCTGCGCGGCGGCCGGGCGCCGGTGATGGATCTGGCCCGGTCGGCGATCTGCCAGTTCGCCGCGCTGCACTCCCCCGACGACGCGATCGTGGCGGTCGTGGGGTCGGCACCGGCGCGCCCTCGAAGCGCACGCTCCGGTACGGGCTGTCGTCGACGATCGGGATCTGATGCCGCGCGGCCAGGGCGAGGAGCGCCTCACGGCGCTCGAGCGACATCGTCACGCCGGTCGGGTTGTG
>JBIOYL010000028.1:0-18697 GCA_044870185.1 Actinomycetes bacterium
TGGACGCACGCACCTGTACGAGGGCCGCGGCGTCGAGGCGGTGGTCCACGGGGTGCGCACCGCCGTGGCCGCCGGGTGCCGCGTGGTGGTGCTCACCAACGGCGCCGGGGGGCTGCGGCGCACCTACCGGGTCGGGGAGCCGGTGCTGATCAGCGACCACCTCAACCTGACCGCGCGCTCCCCGCTGGTCGGCGCCGAGTTCGTGGATCTCACCGACCTGTACTCGAGCCGGCTGCGGGCGCTGTGCCGGGAGCTGGACCCGTCGCTGCAGGAGGGGGTCTACGCGGCCATGCCCGGGCCGCACTACGAGACGCCGGCGGAGATCCGCATGCTGCAGACCCTGGGCGCGGACCTGGTCGGGATGTCGACCGTGCTGGAGGCGATCGCCGCCAAGGCGGCCGGCGCCGAGGTCCTCGGCGTCTCCCTGGTCACCAACCTCGCCGCCGGCCTGACCGGGCAGCCGCTGGATCACCAGGAGGTGCTGGAGGCCGGTCGGGTGGCGGCCGAGCGGATCGGGCGGCTGCTCGCCGGCGCGCTCGTGCGGATGTAGGCGGGAGCGGACCGACGACCGACAGCGTCGGCGGGACGGACCGAGGACCGACAGCTCTGGGAGGCATTGTGGACGCGCTGCTTGCCGAGCGGGCCCGCGCGTGGCTCGCCGAGGACCCGGACCCGGAGACCCGCGCCGAGCTGCAAACCCTGCTCGCGGCCGGGGACGAGGCGGCGGTGGCGGACCGGTTCGCCGGCCGGCTGGAGTTCGGCACGGCGGGGCTGCGCGGCGCGCTAGGGGCCGGGCCCAACCGGATGAACCGGGTGGTCGTCCAGCGGACCGCCGCCGGGCTCGCCGCCTACCTGTCCGCCCGGGGCGGCGGGACCGTGGTCGTCGGGTTCGACGCCCGGCGCAACTCCGACGTCTTCGCCGAGGACTCGGCCGCCGTGCTCGAGGGGGCGGGGCTGCACACCTGGGTGCTGCCACGCCCGCTGCCCACGCCGGTGCTGGCGTTCGCGATCCTGCACCTGGGCTGCGCCGCCGGGGTGATGGTGACCGCCAGCCACAACCCGCCGCAGGACAACGGCTACAAGGTGTACCTGGACGACGGCCGGCAGATCGTCCCTCCCGCGGACGCCGAGATCGCCGCGGCCGTCGACGCCGCCGGCCCGCTGGCGGAGCTGCCCCGCTCGGCCGGCTGGCAGCGGCTCGACGACCGGATCGTCGACGCCTACCTCGACGCGGTCGCCGGCTTGTCGCTCGTGCAGGCGCGGGACGTGCGGGTCGCCTACACGCCGCTGCACGGCGTCGGGCGGACGGTGGTGGAGGCGGCGTTCGCCCGGGCCGGCTTCCCGCCGCCGGCGGTCGTGGCCGAGCAGGCCGACCCGGACCCGACCTTCCCGACCGTGCCGTTCCCCAACCCGGAGGAGCCCGGCGCCATGGACCTGGCGCTGGCCGCGGGTGCCGCGTCCGCGGCCGACGTGGTGATCGCCAACGACCCGGACGCCGACCGCTGCGCGGCCGCCGTGGGCGGGCGGATGCTCACCGGCGACGAGCTCGGCGCGCTGCTCGCCGACCACATCCTGCGCCACACCAGCGGCAAGGACCGGCTGGTCGCCTCCTCCCTCGTCTCCTCGACCCTGCTGGCGAAGATCGCGGCCGCCCACGGCGTCCGCCACCGGGCCACCCTCACCGGGTTCAAGTGGATCACCCGGGCCGGCGACGCCGTGCCCGGCTCGCGGTTCGTGTTCGGCTACGAGGAGGCCCTCGGCTACTGCGTCGCCGGCACCGGCTGGCCGGTGCGCGACAAGGATGGCATCAGCGCCGCCCTGCTGGTGGCCGAGCTGGCCGCGGACGCCAAGACGCGCGGGCAGACGCTCTGCGACCGCCTGGACGCGCTCGCCCGGGCGCACGGCCTGCACGCCACCGCGCCCTGGACGGTGCGGGTGGCCGACCTGCGACAGATCGCCGCCGAGATGCGGCGGCTGCGCGACCGCCCACCCGCCGGCCTGGGCGGGCTCGCGGTCCTGGAGACGGTGGACCTGTCGGCCGGCAGCGACGACCTGCCACCGACCGACGGGCTGCTGCTGCGCCTGGACGGCGACGCTCGCGTGGTCGTGCGCCCCAGCGGCACGGAGCCGAAGCTCAAGGCGTACCTGGAGGCCGTGGTGCCCGTCGTCGATGGTGACGTGGACGGCGCCCGGGCGGTTGCCGCGACGCGGCTGGACGCGGTGCGCGCGGACCTGGCCGCGGCCACGGGACTGGGCGGGTGACGGGTCGCGCCGGGCGGCGAGCTCACCGCTGCTCACCCGGGCGGTACGGCTGGCCGTCGGCGGCCGGTGGCCGCAGCCGCTGGGCCAGGAACGTCAGCACGAGCAGCGTCACCACGTGCGGGGTGAACACCAGGAACTGTGACGGCAGGATGGCGGTCGCCAGGAACCACACGAGAAACACCGCGCCACCCACGCCAGCCCCGATCGCCGCCCTGGTGTTGCCGCGGCGCAGCTGCAGCAGCACGATCACCGCAAGGGCGAAGGTGGCCAGCAGCAGCAGCCCGTGCACCGCCACCGCGTCGCGCAGACGCAGCGCGTCGACGTAGCCGAACAGGGCGCTGCCGGCGGCGGCGCCACCTGGAAGCCAGTTCCCGAAGATCATGGCGGCCAGGCCGAGAAAGCCCCGGCCGGCGGTCTGACCCTCCTGGTAGTTGGAGCCGGCGACGACGACCAGGTAGGCACCGCCCAAGCCGGCCAGCGCGCCGGAGATGACCACGCCGGCATACTTGTGGCGCGGAACGTTGACGCCGAGCGTCTCGCCCGCCCAGGGGTTCTCCCCGCAGGAGCGCAGCCGCAGGCCGAACCGTGTCTGCCAGAGCAGCACGACCGACAGCGGCACCAGCGCGACGGCGACGATGGTGAGCACCGACACCTGGCTGGTCAGGCCGCGCAGCACGCCGGCGAGGTCGCTGACCAGGAACCAGCGCTGCCGTTCCAGGCCGCCGAGCAGGTCGGGCCCGGAGGACAGCACCGGCAGGCTAAGGCGGGGTATCGTCCCCGGGACGGTGGGCGACTGCGTGGGACCGCCCCCGGGCATACGGGCGAAGGTCACGTTGGCCAGGAACTGCGTCAGCCCGAGGGCGAGGATGTTGATGGCCACGCCGGAGACGATGTGGTCCACGCCGAACGACACGGTCGCGACGCCGTGCAGCAGCCCGCCGAGGGCCCCGCCGACGATCCCGAACAGGATCCCCCACCAGATGCCGTACTCGATGCCGGCCCAGGCGCCGCACCAGGTCCCGAGGATCATCATGCCCTCGAGGCCGATGTTGATCACCCCGGCCCGCTCGGAGTACAGCGCGCCGAGCGCCGCCAGCAGGATGGGCACGGTCAGCTCCAGCCCGGTGCGGATCGTGCCGCTGGCGGTGAAGGCAGGGGCGCCGGTGATGACCCGCACGCTGCAGATCAGCAGGAACAGCCCCCCGCCGAACAGCGCGACCCAGCGCAGGCCGTAGACGGTGCCGGGCGGCGCCTCGGCTGCGGGGGTGACGAGCGGCGGCTCGGCCGTGGTCATGCCCGCACCTCCGCAGGCTCGGCGGGCACCGCCGGCGTGGCGGCCTGCTCCTCGACGGCCCGCTCGGACGCCCGGCGGACCACCTCGTAGGCGATGACGACCGACAGCACCAGCACGCCCTGCATGATCAGCACGATCTGCTTGGAGATCCCCTGGAACTGCAGCAGCGGCCCGGTGGCGTCCAGGAAGCCGAACAGCAGCGCACCGAGCGCCATCCCGACCGGGTGGTTGCGGCCGAGCAGCGCCACGCCGATGCCGGTGAAGCCGAGCTGGACGGGGAAGTCGTCGCCGAACAGGTGCTTGTCGGACAGCAGCGCGGTCATTCCCACCAGGCCGGCGAGCGCGCCGGAGATGACCATCGTGCGGAGCACCATCGCGTTGGCGTCCACTCCGCTGGCCCGCGCCGCCCAGGGGTTGATCCCCGAGGCCCGCAGGTTGAACCCGAACCGGGTGCGGGTGAGCACCACGTGGTAGGCGACGCCCAGCGCGAGCGCCACCAGCACGAAGCCGAACAGGTCGGTCCCGGCCGGGAGGTCGATGCCGAGCGCCCGCACCAGGCCCGACAGCGACGGGAACCACGCCGACCTTGGCAGCAGCTTCGTCGAGGTGGTGTTGACGCCGGGGAGCTTCTCCCGGAAGTAGTTGACCAGCAGGTAGGCGGCGAGGCCGATGGCGACGGTGTTGAGCAGGATCGTCGAGATGACTTCGCTGACCCCGCGCCACACCTTCAACACCGCGGGGATGAGCGCCCACAGCGCCCCCACCGCGATCGCCACCAGCAGGATCGCCGTCACGTGCAGGGGCGCGGGCAGGGCCACGGCGGAGCCGAAGCCGGCCGCGCACACCGCGGCGAGGCGGTACTGGCCTTCGACGCCGATGTTGAACAGCGCCATCTGAAAGCCGATGGCGACCGCGAGCGCCGAGATGTAGTAGGGGGTGGCCAGGTTGACGACCCGGATGAGGCTCTCCGGCCGCACTCCCTGACTGAGCATGTAGCCGTACACGCTCCACGGGTTCCAGCCGGTCAGGCGCAGCACGACGCCGGCCAGCAGCAGCGACACCACGATGGCGATCGCCGGCGCGGCCAGGGCCCGGCCGATGCGGCCGGGGGCGAGGCGTCCCCTCATGGCGTCTGGCTCCCTTGAGCGGTCGCGCTCGCCCCGCGCGCGGGTCGCTCGGCGGCGGCGCCGGTCATGTACGCGCCCAGCACCTCCGGGGTGACGTTCCGGGGGTCGAGCTCGACGGCGAGCCGCCCCTTGTAGATCACCCGCAGGGTGTCCGACAGGCCGATCAGCTCGTCGAGGTCGGCGGAGATGAGCAGGACCGCCAGCCCCTGCGCGCGGGCCTGGCGGATGTGGCCCCAGATGATCGCCTGCGCGCCGACATCCACCCCACGGGTCGGCTGGGAGGCGATGAGCAGCTTCGGTTCCCCCGACAGCTCACGGCCGACGATGAGCTTCTGCTGGTTGCCGCCGGACAGCGCCAGCGCGGGCAGGTCGATGCTGGGGGTGCGGACGTCGTAGTCGCGCACGATCCGCTCGGTGTCGGCGCGGGCACCGGCCCGGTCGATGAGGATCCCGGCCGCCGCCGGCGGTCTGGTCTGGTAGCCGAGGATCCGGTTCTCCCACAGCGTGGCCGGCAGGAGCAGGCCCTGGCGGTGCCGGTCCTCGGGGATGTAGCCGATGCCGTCCTCGCGGCGATGCAGCGTCGACCAGGTCGTGATGTCCTGTCCGCCCAGCCGGATCGTGCCCGCCTGCGGCTTCCGCAGGGCCATGATGCTCTCGATGAGCTCGGCCTGGCCGTTGCCCTCCACACCGGCGATGCCCAGCACCTCGCCGCGCCGGATGCGGAAGGACACGTCGTCCAGCAGCAGCTTGCCGCCCGGTGCCTGCAGCCGGAGTCCTTCGACCTCGAGCACGGCCTGCTCGGCGACGGTGGACTCGCGCGGCGGCGGCGCCGGCAGCTCACCTCCGACCATGAGGCGCGCCAGGTCGCGGGCGGTCACCTCGCCCCGGTGCACCGTGGTGACCGTGGTCCCGCGGCGGATCACCGTGATCGTGTCCGCCACCGTCAGCACCTCGTCGAGCTTGTGGGAGATGAAGATGACCGTCAGGCCCTCCCGCTTCAGCTCCTGGAGGTTGGCGAACAGCTCGTCGACCTCCTGGGGGACCAGGACCGCGGTCGGCTCGTCGAGGATGAGGATGCGGGCGCCGCGGTAGAGCACCTTGGCGATCTCGACCCGCTGCCGGTCGGCGACGCCGAGGTCCTCGACGAGCGCGTCAGCTCGCAGCCCGAGCCCGTAGTCGGCGGAGATCTTGCCGATGTGGCGCCGGGCCCGGTCGACGTCGATGCGCCCACCCTTGAGCGGCTCGCTGCCCAGCACGATGTTCTCCAGGACGGTGAGGTTGTCGGCCAGCATGAAATGCTGGTGGACCATGCCGATCCCGGCCTGGATCGCCTCGCCCGGCGACTGGAAGTGCACCTGCCTGCCGTCGACGAGCATCGAGCCCTCGTCGGGGCGGTACATCCCGTAGATCGTCTTCATCAGCGTCGACTTGCCGGCGCCGTTCTCGCCGACCACGGCGTGCACCTCGCCGCGGGCGACCGAGAGGTTGACGTCCTTGTTCGCCACGACCCCCGGGAACCGCTTGGTGATGCCGCGCAGCTCGATCGCCAGCGGCGGGGCTGCTGTCGCGCTCATGGCTCGTCCTCGGTGCTCTCGGTCGCTCGGGCCGCAGGCTACTGGGGGCTTGTCGGGACCTTGATCTGGCCGGCGATGATCTGGCGCTTGTACTGCTCGAGGGTGGGGACGAGGTCGTCGATGAAGCCGCCCGAGGTGGCGTAGCCGACGCCGTTCCTGGCCAGGTCGTACACCACCGTCCCGCCCTTCAGCTGGCCCTTGGCGGCCTGGGTCAGGGCGTCCTCGACAGCGACGTCGACCCGCTTGACCATCGACGTGAGGATGACCGGCTGCAGCGACGGGTCGCCGATCGACTGGTACTGGTCGGAGTCGACGCCGATGGCGTGCTTGCCGCGCGCGCGGGCCGCCTCGAAGACGCCCTTGCCCGACTGCCCGGCGGCGTGGAACACCACGTCCGCGCCCTTGTCGAACAGCCCCTCCGCCGCGGCGCGTCCCTTGTCCGGCGCGCTGAACCCGGACGGATCCTGGGCGATGTAGGTGGCCAGCACCTTGATGTCGGGCCTGGTGGTCTTCGCCCCGGCCGTGAAGCCCGCCTCGAACTTCTGGATGAGCGGGAACTCCGCGCCGCCGACGAAGCCGACGACGCCGGTCTTGGACTTCCTGGCCGCGACGACGCCCATCAGGAAGGACCCCTCGTGCTCGGCGAACACCAGCGAGGTGACGTTCGGCTGGTCCACGACCGCGTCGATCTGCACGAACCGGGTGGCCGGGAATCGCGGCGCGATCTTGGCGACCTCGGTGGAGAACGCGAAGCCGACGGTGATGATCGGCGAGAACCCGCAGCTTGCCAGCAGCTCGACCTGCTGGCCACGGTCCTGGCCGCCGGCTGCGGGCGACAGCTCCTTGACGGCGAACCCCAGCTTCTTCTGCGCGCGCTCGACCCCGGCCGCCGAGGCGTCGTTGAAGGACCGGTCGCCGCGACCGCCCACGTCGAACACCAGCCCGACCTTGTCCAGCCGTCCCTGCTCGGGACGCTTCTGCTCGCACGACGCCTTGCCGGAGGCGACCGACCTGCCGCCGCTCGCGCCCAGCGCCACCGCCGCGATCACGGCAACGGCGGCCAGCGCGATCGCGCGCCAGCGCATGGCGTGCACCTCCTGGCGGAAGATCGCCTGGACGGCGGGCAGCAGGAGTATCTATCGTGGGCCGTTTGGCGGTCAAGGCGATCTCCCGCCGCACCGCCGGGGACCGGCGACCGCCATGTCAACGCATCGGCTGGCGGATCACCGTCTTGAGCTTGTCGGGCGCCGCGCGTCGCGGGTCGCTGAGGTAGACCTCGTGGTGCTTGCCGGTGCGTTGGTAGCCCTGCTCGGCGATGTAGTCGTGCAGGCGCGCGATCGTCGGCCCCTCCGTGGCGAAGGGGCCAACGTGCATGACCTGCGCCGCGAGGCCCTCGGCGAAGCGCCCGAAACGCAGGTTCGCGGCCGCCGTGAGCGGCTGCCTGGCCGCCACCGTGGCCTTTGCCTCCTCGACGAGCTCGGCCGTGACCCGGTCGGGCTGCATGATCATCATGGTCCAGTGCCAGGCCGCCTTGTCCGCAACCGTGAAGTCGGACATGTCAGGCACCCACCACAGTCCCTCCAGCGGCATCACGCCGTAGTCGATGCCATCCGGCGCACGCTTGAGCGCGAACTTGACCGCATAGGAGACGGCGTACAGCGCCTGCACGGCGTCCTGGGTATGCCGGCGCCGTGTTCGGGTCGCCGTGACCGTCGATCATCAGGAACGCCAGCTCGGGCACCTGGACGACCGCGGGCTCCCGCCCCGCCGCATACAGGTGGCGCAGCTCCCGTTTGAAGTCGATCCTCGTCGTTGCCATCGTCCTCCTCTCGTTCGGGTGCCAGCCGGTGGCCGCCACCTGGCCCACGGTTCCGCGACCGGCAGCCGGAAGGCGACCGGCAGCCGGAAGGCGACCGGCGGGGCGGCGGTCGGTACGGCCGGCGCCGCGGCCCACCCTCCCGACATCAGCCCGGCGGGACGCCGCCCGCCGGGACGCTGTGGAGCTCGAGCAGATCCCTGGCCGACACCATGCCGACCACCTCACCGGCCACCACCACCGGCAGATGGCGGACGCCGTACGCCAGCATCCTGCGGGCGACCTCCCACAGCGGCGTGTCCAGGTCCACCGTTGCCGGCTCCGAGGTCATGTACTCGCCGGCGGTGCAGCCGGCCAGGTCGCGCCGGTCGGCCACGGCCCGCACGATGTCGCGCTCGGTGATGATCCCGACCAGGCGGTAGCCGTGCATGACGACCAGCGCGCTGATGTCCTTGTCCTGCAGCCTGGCGGCGGTCTGCTCGAGGCTGTCGTCGGCCGCGGCGGTGATCGCGCCGGGACGGTAGATGTCGTCCACGGTGCCGGTGATGGTCCAGGTCATGTGCAGGGTCATCGTGGTCACCCACCTCCGGGCTGTGCGTTGCCATCATCCTGGCCGCGCGGCGCCGGCCCGGGAAGGGACGCCCGGCCCGCTGTCCGGGTGACCTTCGGTCCCGGCGCGGCCGGCCCAGCGCGAGGCGGCATTCGCCGAGCTGCTGGCGGCCGCCGACGTGGTGTCGCTGCACGCGACGCTGACCGCCGCGTCGTACCATCTGGTCGGGGTGGCCGTGCAGCACCCGCGGGCGGTCGCCACCCGCACGCGGCATGATATTCGGAGGAGGCGTTCCAGACCCTCGAGATCGAGGTGGCACGGGAGGCGCTGCGGGTGCTGCAGGGTGGACGACCCCGATCCCCGGTCAACCGGCCGGAGCGGCCGCAGACGTGCGCGTCGCTGCGGCTGCTCGGGCCGGGAGGGACCACGGACGCGCCCGCCGCCAGCCACCATCCGGTGCCTGCGGCCCTGGCGCCGCTCGGGGTCGACTGGGACCCGGCGGCATGATTCGGCCTGGGCGGCAGGCGGAGCTGGCCGGCGCGGCGTTCCGCGAGCACACCGGCCGCGCGCCGGAGGGCATCTGGGCGGCGCCCGGCCGGGTGAACCTGATCGGCGAGCACACCGACTACAACGACGGCTTCGTCCTGCCGGTGGCGATCGACCGGCAGGTCGTGGCGGCGGCCGCCCGGCGACCCGACGGCCGGCTGCGGCTGTGGTCGCTGCAGCAGCCCGACGCCGTGGAGCTGGCCCTGGCCGACCTCGGGCCCGGCCAGGTGCGCGGCTGGGCGGCCTACCCGGCCGGCGTCGCCTGGGTGCTGGCCAAGCAGGGGGTGCCCGTGGCCGGCGTCGACCTGGTGGTCGGCAGCGACGTCCCGGAGGGCTCCGGCCTGTCGTCCAGCGCGGCCCTGGAGTGCGCGGCCGCGCTGGCCCTGGCCGAGCTGCACGACGCCCGCCTGGAGCCGGCCGCGCTGGCGCTGGCCGCCCAGCGCGCCGAGGTCGAGGTGGTCGGCGTGCCCTGCGGGGTGATGGACCAGATGGCTGCGATGCTCGGCCGCGCCGGGCACGCCCTGTTCCTGGACACCCGCTCGCTTGCGGTCGAGCAGATCCCGTTCGCGCCCGAGCAGGCCGGGCTGCGGCTGGTCGTGCTGGACACCCGCGCGCCACGCCGCCTGGCCGAAGGCGCCTACGCCGAGCGGCGGGCCGCCTGCGAGGCGGCGGCCCGCACCCTCGGGGTCGCCGCGCTGCGGGATGTCACACCCGCGCAGGTGCAGGCGGCGGCCGACCGGCTCGGCCAGCCCGGCTACCGCCGCGCCCGCCACGTCGTCAGCGAGAACGCCCGGGTGCTGGAGGCGACCGAGCTGCTGCGCACCGGCGCCCTGGCAGAATTCGGGCTGCTGCTGAACGCCTCGCACGCGTCGTTGCGCGACGACTTCGAGGTCTCCTCCCCGGAGCTGGACACCGCGGTCGAGGCGGCCCTGGCCGCCGGGGCGGTGGGCGCGCGCATGACCGGCGCAGGGTTCGGCGGCTGCGCCATCGCGCTGGTCCCCGCCGACCGGCTGGACGCGGTCGCCGAAAGGGTGCGGCAGGCGTTCGCCGCGCGCGGCTTCACCACACCCGCCGTGTTCGCGGTCAGCGCCGCCGACGGCGCCAGGAGGCTCGCGTGAGCGCCAGGAAGCTCGCATGACCCCCATGAGGCTGCTGGTGACCGGCGGTGCGGGCTACATCGGCAGCGTCGTCGGCGCGCAGCTGGTCGAGGCCGGCCACCAGGTCACCGTTCTCGACAACCTGTCCAAAGGCCACGAGCCGGCCGTGCCGGACGAGGCCCGCTTCGTCCGCGGCGACCTGCAGGATGCGGCCGGTCTGCGTGCGCTGCTGGCCGACGGCTTCGACGGCGTGCTGCACTTCGCCGCGCTGTCGCTGGTGGCCGAGTCGGTCGAGCACCCCGAGCGCTACTACCGCAACAACGTCTGCGGGACCTTGAACCTGCTGGACGCGATGCGCGCAGCCGGGGTGGGCCGGCTGGTGTTCTCCTCGACCGCGGCGGTCTACGGCCAGCCCGACGAGGTGCCGATCCTGGAGTCCGCGCCAACCCGGCCGACCAACCCCTATGGGGGCTCCAAGCTGGCGGTCGACCAGCTGATCGGCTTCGAGGCCGACGCCCACGGGCTGGCGGCGGTGAGCCTGCGCTACTTCAACGTCGCCGGCGCCCGCGGCCGCCACGGCGAGCTGCACGAGCCGGAGACCCACCTCATCCCGATCGTGCTGGAGGTGGCGGCCGGCCGGCGGCCGGCGGTCCAGGTCTTCGGCACCGACTACCCGACCGCCGACGGCACCCCGATCCGCGACTACATCCACGTCGAGGACCTGGGGCGGGCGCACCTGCTGGCGCTGGCTGCGGCCACGCCCGGCAGCCAGCGCATCTACAACCTCGGCAACGGCGCCGGCTTCTCGGTCCGCGAGGTGATCGAGGCGGCCCGGGCGGTCACCGGCCAGCCGATCCCGAGCGTGGACGCCCCCCGGCGGCGCGGGGACCCGCCGGTCCTGGTCGCCTCCAGCCGCAAGATCGCCGACGAGCTCGGCTGGGCCCCCGACAAGCCCGACCTGACCACCATGATCGCGGACGCCTGGGCCTGGCTGCAGGCGCACGCCCCCGAGCAGACGAAAGGGCCGGCATGAGCCAAGCTGACCTCCAGGCGACCAAGACCAGCATCCGGCTCGCTGACGGCCGCGAGCTCATCTACTACGACGAGGACCCGGGCGTCGAGCGGGCGGCCGTGGACAGCCGCGACCTGGGCCGAGCCATCACCCGCTCGGAGATCCGCCACGACCCGCTGCTCGACGAGTGGGTGGTGGTCGCCTCCCACCGCCAGGACCGCACCCACCTGCCCCCGGCCAAGCTGTGCCCGCTGTGCCCCTCCACCCCCACCCACAAGACCGAGATCCCAAGCCCCGACTACGACGTGGTCGTGTTCGAGAACCGCTTCCCCTCGCTCACCACCGCCAGCAGCGGCGTCGTGCCGGCCGACGGCGACGAGCTGGTGCCCCGGCGCCCCGGCGTCGGCCGCTGCGAGGTCGTCTGCTTCACCGCCGACCACGGCGGCTCGCTCGGCGGCCTGCCGAGCAGCCGCCTGCGCACCGTGGTCGACGTGTGGGCCGACCGCACCGCCGAGCTCGGCACCATCCCCGGGGTCGAGCAGGTCTTCCCGTTCGAGACCCGCGGCGAGGAGATCGGCGTCACCTTGCACCACCCACACGGGCAGATCTACGCCTACCCGTTCGTCGCCCCCCGCACCGCGCAGATGCTCGCCTCCGCGCGGCGCTATCGCGACCGGACGGGCCGCTGCCTGTTCTGCGCGGTGGTGGCCGCCGAGCAGCAGGCGGCGGTGCGAATGCTCAGCCACGCCGCCGGCTGGGTCGCGTTCGTGCCGGCGGCGGCGCGCAGGCCTTTCGAGGTCCACCTGTACCCGACCCGCCACCTGCCGGACCTGCCGGCGCTGGACGACGGCGAGCGCGACGGCCTGGTGGTGCTGCTGCAGGACGTGCTGGCCCGCTTCGACGGCCTGTTCGACCTGCCCATGCCGTACATGGCGACCTGGCATCAGGCGCCGGTGCGCCGCGACCGCGACCTCGCCCACCTGCACCTGGAGGTCTTCTCGATCCGCCGGGCCGCCAACAAGCTCAAGTACCTCGCCTCCAGCGAGTCCGGCGCCGGCGTGTTCATCAACGACATCGGCGCCGAGCGCGCCGCCGAGCTGCTCCGGCAAGCCGCCGACTGACACGCCGGCGGCTGCGGCGCCCCGGGGGCGCCTCCTCCCGCGTCTGCTCTGGTTCTTCTGACATCCAGGCGGCCGCAGCCGATCACCGCGTTGCGCCGGACGGCAGGCGCTGGAGCGTCACGCCGGCTGCCAGCGCCGCTCGGCGTCGTAGCGGGGCCGCAGCACCCGGCGATACACCAGGTGGGCCGGGCGGGGGAGCTCGGCCATGACCGCGGCGGCGTCCTCGTCGCTGGCATCGTCGAGCACCCAGGTCAGGAACTCGGGCCGTTCCCGAGGCGGGCGCCGTCGCCGCTCGGTGAGCAGGAACGCGCGCCACTCGCGGCGGGACAGGTGCCGTTCGAGCAAGGGGAACACGTGCTGCTCCTCATGGTCGAGATGCCCACCAAGGACCTCGCCGAGCGCACGCGCGGCCGTGGCCACGCCGACGCCGCTGGCCAGGGCGGCGTCGACCGCTTGGATCGCTGCGGTCAGGCCGCGGTGCTCGGCGACCATGAGGTCGACCTGGTGGAGGTCCTGGGCGTCGGTCAGATGGCCTCGCAGTACGGGCCACAGGTCGTCGTCCTCGGCGGCGTGGTGGACCTGCAGGGTCTGACGGAACGTGACCCAGCCCTTCGGCACGGCGTGTGGCCCACCGCCGGGACGCTCGAGCTGCGGGGCGAGGGACTCCAGGCGGGCCGCGTCACGGCGCAGCCCGGCGTGGATGGCCCGCATGAAGCCGAGGTCGGCCGGCCGGTCGTCGTCGCGGGCCTGCTGTCGTCGCCTGACCCGCCGGGCGGTGAGCATCGTCAGGCCGGCTGCGACGACCAGCAGGAGCGCCAACGGCGGGCGTCTGCGTGGTGCTGTGGCCATACGGCCTCCCTTCCCGAAAGTGGTGCGCCTGGGTGTGGGGCGCCACTGACGGCGCTACGTCTACCACGCGATCGGCCAGTTCAGGCAGGTCGTCGACCTGTCGTCTCCTCGCGGCGGGACGGCGGGTCGGCAAGCTCGGACGGCGGCCGGCCTGGAGGCTGCACGACGCCTCAGGAGCCCTCGCCAGGGTGATCAGGCCGCTGTCGTATGCGGTCACGACGACCTGGGCGCGGTCGCGGAGGTTGAGCTTGGCGAGGATCCGCCCGACATGGGTCTTCACCGTCTGCTCGGCCAACACCAGCGTCTCGGCGATCTCGCCATTGGACAGCCCGCGCGCGATCAGCTTGGCGGGAGCACCGCCTCGACCAGGTGGCCACCCTCGGAGGCCGGTCCGGCCGCCAGGCTGCCGCCGAGCATCGTGGCGCGCTCACGCATGCCGACGGTTCCCTGTCCGGGCGAGGCCGGCCGCGGACGGTCGACGCGGGCGGTCGGCGCGCCGTTGCGGATGCGCAGCCGCAGGCACGCAGGCTCGTAGCCGACCTCGACACTGGCAGGCGCGCCGGGCGCGTGGCGCAGCGTGCTGCTGAGCGCCTCCTGGACGATCCAATAGGCGGACAGCTCCACGCCGGGCGGCAACGGCCGCTCGACGCCGACGACCTGGAGGTCCACGGTCAGACCGGCGCCGCGCACGGCGGTGATGAGCCCGTCGAGCCGGTCGATGCCTCGCTGGGGGGCACGTTCGGCGCCGGTGTCGGCGCCACGGAGCACACCAAGGAGCCGGCGCATCTCGGTCAGCGCCTCGCGGGCGATCGCACTCGTCTCGGCCATGTCGTCCCTGGCGGCCTGGGGCAGCTCAGGGAGACGGAACGGCGCGGTCTCGGTACGGACGGCTATCACCGACATGTGATGGGCGACGATGTCGACGATGTCATGGAGCTCCCGCGCGATCCGCCCAGAGCACGTAGAGGGCGATGAAGACCAGCGTGGGAGGCCACGGGGACCCTGGGTGGACTGCGGCGGCGTGATCAGCGGCATCGCCGCGGCCAGGATCATCTGCAGCCGCCAGGCGCGCAGCGGCGTTTCGGCGGCCACGCCGAGCGGCAGCGCGACGAGCGAGGCCACGGCCGGGACCAGGGCATCCGCGAGCCGGCTGTTGTCGTTCAGGAATTGGACGTTGATGGCGAACGCCCCGACCGCGGCCGACGTCGCACCCGTCACCTTCGACGCGGCCGTCACGGTGCTCGCACTGACCATCGCAGCGACCTGCCGCCGTGCCCGGTCGGCATCGGGACGATGGTCGGGCGGTCCGGTCCCGGCCCGCGCGGACCTACCATTGGGTATGGCCCGTTGGGTGAGGCGGCGGCGCTGGCCTCGGCGGGTTGCGCTCTGCGTGGGAGCGGCAGCCCTTGCCGCCGCCGCGATCTGTCTGCCCGCCGAGCACCGCGACTACGTCGCCGCCCGGTTGCTGCTGAATGCGCTGCCGCACCCGCCGTTCCGCCTGCCCGCGCCAGCCGCCAACCACCCGGTGGTGCGCACGGTCGCGCTGGGCCGCGGTGCGACCGCGACCCTTGCCTCGCTGTACCTGCCCGCGCGGGGCGGCCGCCTGCCCGGCATCGTGATCGTCGTCGGCGCGTCCCCACTGGGACGCCAAGACCCGCAGACCGTGCGAGTTGCCACCGCCTGGGTGGGAGCGGGGCGGGCGGTGCTCGTGCCCGACCTGGCGCTGCGCAGCAGCTCGCTGCGCGCCGTCGACCTGGAGCGGATCGCCGCCGCCGTCGACGTCCTCGCCGCAGTTCCCCGCGTGGATCCCAGCCGCATCGGGCTGTTCGGGGTGTCCTGGGGCGGGGCGCTCGCCGTGGTCGCCGCCTCGAGGCCGCCGCTTGCCGCCAAGGTGGCCTTCGTGGCCACCTTTGGGGCCTTCTACGACCTGGTCGACCTGGTGGGTGCGGTAGTCACCGGGGCCACGGTCCACCACGGCCGGATCGTGCCCTGGCACACGATCCCCCAGGCCCAGGCGGTGGTGCGCTCGGCGCTGTTGTCGCTGCTGGCCCCGGCGCAGGCCCACGCCGTGGAAGCTGCGCTCGTCGATCCCGGGGTGGTGCCGACGCTGACCGTGGGGGAACGGGCCGTGGTCGAGCTGCTGACCAACCGTGACCCGGCTCGCGTGGCCCGTCTGGCCACCGGCCTGCCCCCCTCGATCCAGCGGGTGCGGCAGGCATTCTCCCCCGCCTTTCACCTGCAGGGCCTGCGCGCACCGCTGCTGGCCCTGCACTCCACCGACGACCCGGCCGCCCCCTGGACCGAGTCGGCGATGCTGGTCGCCGCCGCCCGAGCGCACGATCCCCGCGGTGCCCGGCTCACCCGGGTGCACCTGTTCAGCCACGTCACCCAGAAGGGTTCGCTCGCCACGCCAGGCGCCCTGCTCGATGACTGGCGTCTGGTCCGCTACACCGCCGACCTGCTCCACGCGCAACCCGCCACACCCTTCCCGTGATCGCCCGGCGGGGAGGATGATGGTGGTATGAGCCGGGGACGAACCATCGCCGTCCTCCTCGGATCGTTGGTTCTCCTCGCCCTTGGGGCGAGCGGCGTCGACGCCGAGCCGGCAGCGCCACGCGCCACCGTTCGCGTCCTGAAGCTGACCGGCGTCGTCGACCCGTTCATGGCGTCCTACCTGGAACGGGGGATCGCCGCGGCCGGTCGCGAGCAGGACGCGGCCGTGCTGCTCATGATCGACACGCCGGGGGGCCTCGACGCGTCGATGCGGGGCATCGTCCGGGCGGTCGTGGCCGCTCGGCTGCCGGTGCTGTGCTACACCGCGCCGTCGGGGGCGCGGGCGGCGTCGGCGGGCACCTTTGTCATGCTGGCCTGCCCGGTCGCTGCCATGGCGCCTGGCACCACGATCGGGGCGGCCCATCCGGTTGGGGTGTCGGGGGCGATCGAGCAGGCCAAGGTCACCAACGATGCGGCCGCGTTCATCCGATCCCTGGCCGAGCGCTCCGGCCGGAACCCGGCCTGGGCCGAGCAGGCGGTGCGCAGCTCGGTCAGCGCCTCGGCCACGCAGGCCGTCCAGCTCGGCGTGGTCGACCTGATCGCTCCGTCGACGGCTGCGCTGCTCCAGCAGGTCGATGGCCGCACCGTGACGGTTGGGGACGGGCCGGTCACACTGCATACGGCGGGCGCGGCCGTGGTGTCGCAGGGGCCGGGGGCCGGCGTGGCCTTCCTGCACGCTCTGATCACCCCCGACCTGGCGTTCCTGTTCTTCTACCTCGGCATCGTCCTGCTCGTCGTCGAGCTGCTGCACCCGGGGATCTCGGTGGCGGCCGTGGCCGGCACGCTGCTGTTGGTCCTCAGCATCGTGTCGTTCGGGTTGCTGCCCGTGCGGCTTGGTGGGCTGATCCTGCTGGTCGCCTCGGCGGTGTTCTTCCTGGCGGAGCTCAAGCATCCCGGCCTGTGGCTGCCCTTGGTGGCCGGCGTGCTGTGCCTGGTGTTCGGCGGGTTGCTGCTGTTCGACCCTTCGGTGCCCAACGCGCAGGTGTCGCGCTGGTTGCTCGTGCTGGTCCCGGCCGGGCTGGCGGCGTTCTTCTTGTTCGTCGTCCAGACGGTGCTCGCCGCCCGCCACCTCCCGCCGGCGGCAACCGGGGTCGAACGGCTGGTCGGCGAGCAGGGCGTCGCCGTGGACACGCTGGATCCTCGCGGGCGGGTCCGTGTCCGCCATGAACTGTGGAGCGCCGAGTCGGCCGGCGCTCCCATCGCCGCCGGGACCGGCATCCGCGTGCTCGGCGGGACCGGCGTGCGGTTGCTGGTCGCGCCCGACCCCCCCAGACCACCGGTGGAGGACGCACCGGGCCGCCCCGGGGCTGCTCGAGAAGGAGACGCATGATGCTTGGCCTGTACATCACCGTCGGGGTGATCGTGGTCGTGGTGGCGGCGGTCATCCGCCTGGCGGTCAAGATCGTCCGGGAGTACCAGCGGGTCGTGCTGTTCCGGCTCGGCCGCTCGGTCGGGACCAGGGGACCCGGGCTGGTCCTCATCGTGCCCATCGTGGACCGGGTGGTCTGGGTCGATCTTCGTGAGCTGTACCTGGAGATCCCTCGGCAGACCGCGATCACCCAGGACAACGCCTCCATCGTCATGGACTTCATCATCTTCTACAAGGTGATGGACGCGGTCACCTCGGTCCTGCAGGTCCAGAACTTCGCCGGCGCGGCCCAGAACATCGCGGCGACCACGCTGCGCAGCGTCGTGGGGGACATGAGCCTGGACGACGTGCTGTCCAAGCGCGAGCAGATGAACGAGCTGCTGCGCAGCAAGCTTGACGAGGTCACCGAACGCTGGGGGGTCAGGGTCACCAACGTGGAGGTGCGCGAGATCGTCCCGCCCCCCGGCATCCAGGACGCCATGACGCGGCAGATGTCGGCCGAGCGGACCCGCCGGGCCGTGGTGACCGAGGCCGAAGGCCAAAAGCAGGCGTCGGTCACGGTGGCCGAGGGGCAAAAGCAGGCCGCCATCCTGACCGCCGAGGGCGACCGCCAGGCGGCGGTCCTGCGGGCCGAGGGCTTCTCGCTCGCGCTCTCCAAGATCTTCCAGGTCGCAAAGACGGTCGACGCCAACACCATGAGCCTGCAATACCTCGAGGCCCTGAAGCAGCTCGGCGCCTCGCCATCCACCAAGTTGGTGGTCCCGATGGAGCTTGCCAACCTGCTGTCGGGCGTGATGGGCTCGGTCAACCAGTCGTTCCATCGACACCCCGACGGCGGCCGGCCTGATCCGGTCCACCACCCGAGTGGCTGACCTTGTGGCTTTCGAGCCGGCCATTCGCGGTCCCGGCTGCCTGCGCAACGGGGATCGTCCGGAAGCCGGCTCGCCACGACGGATACCGGGGCTCCCAGCCGAGCTCGCGTCTGGCCTTGGCGTTCGAGGCGCCGCGGACCTGCGTCATGAGGGCGACGATGTGCTCGCCGCCCAGCAGGCGTGCCACCCACACCGGTACCCGCCTCGGGGGCGGCGCGCCGACCGCCTCGGCCAGGGCCGGCAGCCACTCGGCCACCGGGGCCGGATCGTCGTCCACGATGTTGTAGATCCCCGGTGCGCCGCGCTCGATCGTCGCCACCGTCGCCGATGCGGCGTCGTCGATGTGCACGAACGACCACACGCCGGCACCGTCGCCGACGAGGGGCAAGCGGCGCCTGCGCAGGTCCTCGACCTGCGCCCCGCCGGCATCGAGCGACGTCCCGGGACCGTAGAAGCCCCCGTAGCGAAGGACCACCCCCTCGATGCCCCGCGCGTGCAGCACGGCTCCCTCCAGATACCGGATGGCTTCGTAGGTCTGGCGCACACCCTTCGGCGGGCTCGGGTCGAGCGGGTCCTCCTCCGTCTTGACCGGCCCGCCGGTGCGGGCATAGGGCCAGCCGGCGAAGCTCTGTGCCACGAACCGGCGCGCAGCCGC
>JBIOYL010000029.1:0-4938 GCA_044870185.1 Actinomycetes bacterium
CGCGGCCGCCGGCGGGCCGGCCGGCCGGCGGCCGCGGCGCACCGGGTCGGGCCCGCGGGCCACGAACGCATACAGCAGATGCGCGGTGACCAGCACCGTGAACATGACCGTGCGCGCCTGCCCCCACGGCTGGCCCCAGGCGCGGGCCACCAGCAGCCCGGCCACCGCGGCGGCCGCGATCAGCACGGCGCGGCGGCCCAGCACGGCCAGCCGGCCCAGGCCGAGCAGCCGCTCGCCGCGTGGACGCGGCGGGCGTGCCATGAGGGCCGGGTCGACCGGGTCGACGGCCAGCGCGACCGCCGGCATGCCGTCGGTCAAAAGGTTCAGCCACAGCAGCTGCAAGGGCAGCAGGGGCACGCCGAGCGCCGGGGCGAGCAGCAGGGCGGCGACCACCACCGTGATCTCCGACAGGTTGCCGGCGATCAGGTAGTCGACCACCTTGCGGATGTTGTCGTAGATGCCGCGGCCCTCGCGGACGGCGACCAGCACGGTGGCCAGGTCGTCGTCGGTGATCACCATGTCGGCCGCCTCGCGGGCCACGTCGCTGCCCGCCCGGCCGAGCGCCACGCCGATGTCGGCCCGGCGCAGCGCCGGGGCGTCGTTGACGCCGTCGCCGGTGACGGCGACCACGTGCCCGCCGGCCTGGAGCGCCTCGACCAGGGCGAGCTTCTGTGCAGGGTCGACGCGCGCGTACACGGCGGCGCGGGCGGGGTCGGCCGGCAGCCCCTCGGCGGCCACCCGGGCGCCGTCCAGGACCGGGCGGTCGCCGTCGAGCAGCCCGACCTCGGCGGCGATCGCGGCCGCGGTGCCGGCGTGGTCGCCGGTCACCATGACCAGCTCGATGCCGGCCGCGTGGGCGGCGGCGACCGCCCCCGGCGCGGCCGGGCGGATCGGGTCGCGCAGGCCCACCAGCCCGACCAGGACGAGGCCGCACTCGGCCGCGGCGGTGGTCAGGACCCGCCCGGCCCGCTCCAGCAGGACCTCGGGTGCGCCCTTGACCAGCAGCAGGAAGCCGTCGCCGTCGCGGTGCAGGGTGGTCATGCGGCGCCGCTCGGCGTCGAAGGGGATGGCGGCCACCCGCGGATGGCGCGTGTGCAGCGCGGCCACCTCGGCGGGGTCGAACGCCGCCAGCAGCGCACGGTCCACCGGGTCGCCGCCCGGCTGGCCGGCGGCCAGGTCGTTGCACAGCACGGCGACCCTGGCCACCCGGCCGGCCACCGCCGGGTCGAGCTCGGCGGGCCGGACGGCGGGCCGGCCGGGCAGGGCGACCAGCTCCAGGCGCAGGCGGTTCTCGGTCAGGGTGCCGGTCTTGTCGGTGGCGATCACGGTGGTGGACCCGAGCGTCTCGACCGCCGGCAGGCGGCGCACGATGGCGCCGCGGTCGGCCATGCGCCGCACGCCGAGCGCCAGCGCGACCGCGACGACGGTGGCCAGCCCCTCGGGCACGGCGGCCACGGCCAGGGCGACCGCGCCGAGGAAGGCCTGTTCCAGGCCATGGGCCCCGCCGCCCAGCCGCAGCAGGGTGAGCGCGAACACCGCAGCCGCGATGGCGACCGCGACCAGGCCCAGCCGGGCGGTCAGGTGGGCCAGCTCGCGTTGCAGCGGCGTGGCCGGCGGCGGCACGTCCAGCTCGGCGGCGATGCGGCCAAGCCGGGTGGACGGGCCGGTCGCCTCGGCCAGGCCGGCCGCCGTCCCGCGCGTGACCAGCGTACCGGCGAAGACGCGTCCGGCGTCCTGGTCGGCCTGGGACTCGCCTGCCGGGCCGGGCTGCTTGGCGACCGGGAGCGACTCGCCGGTGAGCAGCGACTCGTCCAGCTCGAGGGTGGCCGCCTCGGTGAGCAGCAGGTCGGCGGGGACCCGGTCGCCGGCGGCGAGCAGCACGACGTCGCCGGGCACGACCTCGCGGGCGGGGACCACGACGGCCGTGCCGGCCCGGCGGACGGTCGCCGTGGGCGTCTCCAGGGTGCGCAACGCGGCCAGGGCGCGGCCGGCCCTGCCCTCCTCGACCAGCTCGATGACGGTGTTCAGGGCCACGATCGCCAGGATGGCCAGCGCGTCGAGCCGCTCGCCCAGGCCGATGCCGGCGACGCCGGCGGCGACGACCAGCAGCAGGGTCATGGGCTCGCGCAGGGCGCGCAGCAGACGGCCCCACAGCGGCTCGGGCCGGGGTGGGGGCAGCTCGTTGGCGCCCACGGCGGCCAGCCGGGCCTGCGCCTCGGCCGCTTCCAGGCCGCGCCGCGGATCGGTGGCCACCATCCCGCCCACCGGCACCTCCTCGGTCAGACCGCTTCGACCCTTACCGCGGATCGCCCTGCTTGGCAACGGGATGCCACCGCCGCGACGTGCGGTCCCCGCGTCCGGCGGGCCGGCCGGCGGGCCCATCGTCCCCCGGCCGCCGGGACGCCCCGGCGGGCCCGGACCAGCGCCTTGCGGCCCTCCTCGGCGGCCAGGGCGGCGCCCTCGACCGCGACGGCCGCCAGCAGCAGTTCGGCCGCCTCTGCGCCGAGCGCCAGCGCGGGCAGCAGTCCGGTCACCTGTCCGGTCACCTGGAGGTTCGCCGCGCTGAAGGTCCCGAAGATCGCCGGACCAACGGCCGCACCGCCGGCCGACGCCAGGCCGCATGCTGGGGTTGTCGGCAGCGGCGCCGTCGGCAGGGCCGTCGGCAGGGCCGTCGCAGCCGACCGTCGAAAGCGAGGCGCATCCACATGGCAACGACAGTGCAGGCCGGCCCGCTCCACGAGCTGCTCGGCAGCGTCGGCGAGGCCATGGTCACCGACGTGCTCCTGCTCGCCGCCGACGCCGACGCCGAGACCGCGGTCCGCCAGCTCGAGCGCACCGGGGTGTCGGGGGCGCCGGTCGTCGACCGGGGTCACGTCGTCGGCGTGGTGACGCTGTCCGACCTGGTCAGGCGGGGCACCGCGGATGACGTGCCGGTGCAGACGCACGGCCCGTTCCTGCGGCACGAGCACGCCCTGCACGGCCTGCGGATCGGGCAGGTGATGAGCTCGAGCCCGGTGACGTTGGATGCCGACTGGCCGCTTGCCCGGGCCGTGCTCGCCATGGCCGAGGCGCGCGTGAACCGGCTGCCGGTCGTGGACCGGTACGGCCAGCCGGTCGGGATCATCGCCCGCGACGACGTGATCCGCGCCCTCGCCGCCCGGCTGCGCGCAGAGCTGGGCACGGCCGCCCGCGGGTCCCAGCTCCCGCCCGACTGATGGGATCGCGGCGCCCGCCCGGCGGCGCCCGCCGGACTGGTAAGGTCGGGCCGCGACGGCAGGCGTTGGGAGGCGATCGGGTGACACGCACCGTAGGAGAGCTGATGACCAGGGACGTGGTGGTGGTCGCGCCGTCCACCCCCGCCCGGGAGATCGCCCGGCGGATCCGCGAGCACCGGGTCAGCGCACTGCCCGTGCTGGACGACGGGCGGCTGGCCGGGATCGTCTCCGAGGCGGACCTGCTGTACGACGCCTACGACCCGGCGGACTGGCACAGCTACCCGATGGAGCAGCGGCGCCGCCGGCTCGAGGGCGTCGCCGAACCGGTCGCCGCGCAGCTCATGACGCCGCATGTGGTGAGCGTGGCGCCGACCGCCACGCCCGTCGAGGCGCTGCGCCTCATGCAGGCCAACCGGGTCAAGCGGCTGCCGGTGGTCGACGAGGCGGGCGGGCTGGTCGGCATCGTGAGCCGGGCCGACCTGGTCGTCGACGTCTGGGCCCGGCGGCCCTAGCGGCGCGCCGCGCCCAGGCGGCGGCGGCTGAAGCGGGCCGCCCGGCGGCCCAGCCGCCGGCGGCGGCGCGCCGGCGGTACGGCCAGCGCGGGCGCGCCGGCGCGGGGGCGGAAGAACGCCGCCTTGGCGCTCTCGACCAGCCCCAGGTACAGGACGATCATCCCGGCCAGGATGACCATGAAGCGCGCCGGTAGCGCGACGAACCCGAGCGGGGCTGCAAGCGGCGAGAACGGGATCAGCACCCCGACGGCCGCGCAGGCCAGCGTCGCCACCAGCAGCGGCCGGCTCGGGCGGCTGCGGAAGAACGGCACCCGGCGGGTGCGGATCACGAAGATGACCAGCGTCTGGGTGACCAGCGACTCCACGAACCAGCCCGAGCGGAACTCGGCCGGGCCGGCGTGGAGCACCAGCAGCAGCACGGCGAAGGTGGCGAAGTCGAACAGCGAGCTGACCGGGCCGAACACCGCCATGAAGCGCTTGATGAACGAGGTGTCCCAGCGGGACGGGCGCTCCAGCAGCTCGGCGTCGACCCGGTCGGTCGGGATGGTCATCTCGCTCACGTCGTAGAGCAGGTTGTTCAGCAGGATCTGGGTCGGGAGCATGGGCAGGAAGGACAGGAACAGCGAGGCGCCGGCCGCGCTGAACATGTTGCCGAAGTTCGACGAGGTGGCCATCAGCACGTACTTGATGGTGTTGGCGAAGATGCGCCGGCCCTCGACCACGCCGTCGGCCAGGATGCCGAGGTCCTTGGCCAACAGCACGATGTCGGCCGCGTCCTTGGCCACGTCGGTGGCGCCCTCGACCGAGACGCCCACGTCGGCGTCGTGCAGGGCGACCGCGTCGTTGACCCCGTCGCCCAGGAAGGCGACGTCGCTGCCGTGGGCGCGCTGGGCCTTGATGATGCGCGACTTCTGCTCGGGAGTGACCCGGGCGAACACGCTCGTGTGCTGCACCGCCACGGCCAGCTCGGCGTCGCTCATGGCGGCGACGTCGGTCCCCCGCAGGATCCCGGCCACGGCGATGCCGAGCTGGCCGCACAGCGCGGCCGCCACCCGGTCGTTGTCGCCGGTGACGACCTTGACCGCGATCCCGAGCGTCTGCAGGCGGGCGACCGACGCGCCCGCGTCGGCCTTGACCGGGTCGGCGAAGGTGAGCAGGCCGGCCAGGGTGAGGTCGCGCTCGTCGGCCGAGGTGATCTCCTGGAGCCCGGT
>JBIOYL010000030.1:0-12523 GCA_044870185.1 Actinomycetes bacterium
CCGAGCCGGCGCCGCCGCGGCACCACGTGATCCAGCAGCTTGCGGGTGACCGACGGGGACAGCAGGGCGTCACCGGCCGCCACCACCTGGATGGCCTCGACCAGCCGCTCCCGCGGGGTGTCCTTGAGCAGGAAGCCGCTGGCCCCCGCCTGCAGCGCGTCGTACGCGTACTCGTCGAGGTCGAAGGTGGTGAGGATCAGCACCCGCATCGGGTCGGCCACGTCGGGGCCGGCCAGCCGGCGCGTGGCCTCGACCCCGTCCAGGACCGGCATGCGTGGCCCGCACGGTGAAGCCGCCCTCCGGCCGCGGTCCGGCGGCCAGCTCGCCGCCGAACACCGCCACCCGCTCACGCATGCCCTCCAGACCATGCCCCTGCGCCGGCCCGGGTGCGGCAGCCCGACGCGGGACCACCAGCGCGGCCGTCTGGGTCGGCACGCCGACCGTCGGCGGGGACCCGTCACGCTCGGGACGAACGGCGCCATCGTCGCTCACTTCCAGGCACAGCTCGTCGTCGCCGTAGTGCACCAGCACCCGGGCGGTGGTGCGGCCGGCGTGCCTGAGCGCGTTGGTCAGGGCCTCCTGCACGATCCGGTAGGCGGACAGGTCGACCCCGGGCGGCAACGGCCGCGGCCGGCCCGCCACGCGCAGCTCGACCGCAAGGCCCGCCGCCTGGACCTGCCCCACCAGCTCCTCGATGCGCTGCAGGCTCGGGCGCGGCATGCGCGTCGGGTCGAAGTCGTCGCTGCGCAGCACGCCGAGCAGCCGGCGGAGTTCGGTCAGGGCCTCGCGCCCGACCTCGACGACGGCGCCGAGGGCGACCGGCGACGCGCGTGCGCCGGCCGCCATAGGCGGCCACCGCCCAGAACGCCGCCGCCAGGCTGAAGGTCGCCGACCAGGGATCGAGGTAGAGCCACCGCTTGACCGCGTAGACGCCGGCGGTGACGACGACCACCGCCAGCGGCCAGCGTCTGCGCTCCAGGTGCGGGACGGTCTGCACCAGCACCAGCGCCGCCGTCGCGAGGATGACGGGCCACGGTGTGCTGGGCTGGTGGTCCCAGGGGCGTGGCACATCAGGGATCGCCACCAGCAGGAGGCCAGCGGCCACCAGGGCGTCGGCTCCCCGTGGGGGCAGTGCCCGCAGCCACGCCAGCAGCGAGGCGCGCTCGTCCATGCCCGACCGTAACGCACAGCGCCCCCTCCGGCATCCCTCGCGGCGGTGACCCCGGCTCCCTTGCCAGGGGGCCGTCCCCCTGGCTTCCCTGCCAGGGCAGGCCTGGGTGGGTCCTTCCCTGCCCGCCGGGAGCGCGCTGCTATCGTGGCCGTCGAGAGGCTTTCGGACGTCGACCGGAGCCTCCGGGTCGAGGAGGTGGCAGGGTGGAGCGGTTGCGGCTGGCCGGCGCCCAGATCAACCCGGTTGTCGGCGACATCGACGGGAACGCGGAGCGCGTGCTCGACGCCTACCGGGCCGCGGTCGACGCCCGCGCGCACCTGGTGGTCTTCCCGGAGCTGGCCATCACCGGCTACCCACCCGAGGACCTGGTGTTCAAGCCGAACTTCCTGGCCGCGAGCCGGGCCGCGGTCGAGCGCGTCGCCGAGGCGACCGGGTCGACGGCGGCGGTGGTCGGCTTCGTCGACCCGACCCCGGTCGGGCCGGCCAACGCGGCCGCGCTCTGCCACGAGGGCCGGCTGCTGGCCGCCTACTACAAGGTGCTGCTGCCCAACTACGGCGTGTTCGACGAGGAGCGCTACTTCGTGCCTGGCAGCGAGGTGCTGCTCGCCGCCTTCGGCAAGGTGCAGGTCGCGGTCGTCGTCTGCGAGGACCTGTGGTTCCCGTGGGGGCCGATGGCGTCGGCGGCGGCCGCCGGGGCGGAGGTGGTCGTGAGCCTGAACGCCTCGCCCTACCGCATCTCCAAGGATGACCGGTTGGAGCCGATGCTGGCCACCCGGGCTGCCGACCACGGCTGCCACCTGTTCTACGTCAACCTGTTCGGCGGGCAGGACGAGCTGGTCTACGACGGCCAGAGCGCCCACGTCGACCCGGAGGGGCGCGTCCTGGCCCGGGCGGGCGCCTTCACCGAGGAGCTGCTGCTCGCCGATCTCACCCTCGAGGAGGGCGCCACCGCGCGGCTGGCCGACCGGCCCCGCCGCACTCCGGCCGCCAACCCGCATCCGGCGCTTGCCGTCCGGCACGTGCAGGTCACCGACCACCTGGCCGATCCGGGACCGACCGTCGAACGGCGGCTCGCGCCCCGCCTGTCCGTCGTCGAGGAGGTGTACCGGGCGCTCGTCACCGCCACCCGTGACTATGTCACCAAGAACGGCTTCCGGTCGGTACTGGTCGGGCTGTCCGGCGGCATCGACTCCAGCCTGGTCGCCACCGTGGCCGTCGACGCGCTCGGGCGTGAGCGGGTCAAGGGCGTGGCCATGCCGTCGACGTACTCGTCCGAGGGCAGCCTGACCGACGCCCGCGCCCTGGCCGCCAACCTGGGGATCGAGCTGCTCACCCTGCCCATCGCCGAGCCCGTCGAGGCCTTCCTGGCGGTGCTCAAGGAGCCCTTCGCCGGCACCGAGGAGGGCATCGCCGAGGAGAACCTGCAGGCCCGTGCCCGCGGCATGCTGCTCATGGCCTTGTCCAACAAGTTCGGCAGCCTGGTGCTCACGACCGGCAACAAGTCGGAGATGGCGGTCGGCTATGCCACCCTGTACGGCGACATGGCGGGCGGCTTCGCGGTCATCCGCGACGTGCCCAAGACCCTGGTCTACGAGCTGGCCCGCTGGCGCAACCAGGCCGGCGGGGTGATCCCCCGGGCGGTGCTCGACAAGCCGCCGTCGGCCGAGCTGCGGCCGGGGCAGCTCGACACCGACTCGCTGCCGCCCTACGAGACGCTCGACCCGATCCTGGAGGGCTACGTCGAGGACGACGCCAGCGTCGACGAGCTGGTCAGCCAGGGCTTCGACCGCGCGGTCGTCGAGCGGGTGGTCGGGCTGGTCGACGGGGCCGAGTACAAGCGCCGGCAGGCCCCACCGGGGCCGAAGGTGACCGGGCGGTCGTTCGGCAAGGACCGCCGCCTGCCCATCACCAACCGCTTCCACGGCATCACCGGCCCGGCCCGCTGACGGTCGGCCGGCGGTCCAGCCCGCCCGGTGCCGGCGGCGGCCAGCCCCGGTCGGCGCCGACTGGGCGCCCAGCGGGTCGGCCTGGCCGGCCGGCGCGCCGCGGGCCGGCATGGCACACTGGCGCCGTCCAGGAGACCCGCGCTCGCGGGCTCCGAGGAGCCAGCCAAAGGAGGCCGCCGTGCCGGTCACCGTCGCCGACCTCGCCGCCTGGAAGGCCCGCGGGGAACGGTTCGTCATGCTCACCGCCTACGACGCCCTGACCGCCCGGGTGCTCGACGAGGCGGGGATCCCGCTTCTGCTCGTCGGGGACTCGCTCGGGATGGTGGTGCTCGGGCACGACTCGACGCTGCCGGTGTCGATGACCGAGTCGCTCGTGTTCACCGCCGCCGTGGCCCGCGGTGCCCGCAACGCCATGGTCGTCGGCGACCTGCCGTTCGGCTCCTATCAGGCCTCGACCGCCGAGGCGCTGCGCAATGCAGCCGGCATGCTCAAGGTCGGCGCGCACGCGGTCAAGCTCGAGGGCGGTGTGCGTTCGGTCAAGGCGGTGCGCAAGATGGTCCGGGCCGGCATCCCGGTGATGGGCCACCTCGGCCTCACCCCGCAGTCGGTCAACGCGTTCGGAGGCTACCGGGTGCAGGGGCGCGGCGAGCAGGGCGACGTGCTGCTCGGCGACGCGCTCGCCCTGCAGGAGGCCGGCTGCTTCGCGATCGTGCTCGAGGCGATCCCCGAGGAGCTGGCCGCCCGGGTGACCGAGGCGCTCGCTGTGCCGACCATCGGGATCGGCGCCGGCCCGGCCTGCGACGGCCAGGTGCTGGTGGTCTCCGACCTGGTCGGCCTGACCGGCGATCCCACCCCCCGCTTCGTGAAGCGCTACGCCGACCTGCGCTCCACCATCGCCGAGGCCGCCCGGCGCTTCGCCAAGGAGGTCGCCGAAGGCCACTATCCGGGACCGGAGCACGTCTACCACTGACCGGCCCAGTGACCTGACCGGCCCAGTGACCGGCTGCACCAGCGACGGCCCTCACGGTGGACGGCGACCGGATCGATCCGACTGCACGATTGTTGCTTCCGCAACCAACCTATGGTAGTTGTAGAGGCAACCGTCAAGCCGAACGACCATGGGGAGCCCCAGGGAGGTCAGGATGAGCACGACCGGGCCCGAAGCCCAGACCGTCAACGCCCCGCCCGCCGGAACCTACGAGATCGACCCCGCGCACACGTCGCTGGAGTTCGTCGCCCGCCACCTGATGACCAAGGTGCGCGGCCGCTTCGCCTACTTCTCCGGGGTGGCCGAGATCACCGGCGACCCGGCCACCTCCCACGTCGAGGTGGAGGTCGACGTGGCCAGCGTCGACACGCGCCAGCCGCAGCGTGACGGGCACCTGAAGTCGGCCGACTTCTTCGACGTCGAGCACCACCCCAAGATCACGTTCAAGTCGACCGGCATCCGCCCGGGCGAGGCCGGGACCTGGAAGCTGGACGGCGACCTGACCGTCCGGGGCGTGACCAGGCCGATCACCTTGGACGTCGAGTTCCTCGGCATGGCCGTTGACCCGTTCGGCAACACCAAGGCCGGCTTCGAGGCCACGACCGAGGTCAACCGCGAGGACTGGGGCCTGAACTGGAACGCGGCGCTGGAAACAGGTGGCTTCCTGCTCGCCAAGACCGTCCGGCTCGAGATCGAGGCGCAGCTCATCAAGAAGCAGTAGCGCCGGGGCCGGCGCATCCGCGGTCGACCCCAGGTCGGGCTCGAGCGCGCGGATGGCGGCCGCGTGCGTCGGTCACCATCGGCAGGTCAGTTCCCGCTCCGCAGGGTGCGGAATTCCCCCTCCTCGTAGCGGGCGAACACGAAGACGAGGTCGGCCAGCCGGTTCAGGTAGCGGACGGCCTCGCCGTCGGCGAGCTGCCCGGCGCGGGCCAGGGCGACCGTGTGCCGCTCGGCCCGCCGGATCACCGTCCGGGCGAAGTCCAGGAACGACGCCCCCCGGGACTCGCCCGGCACGATGAACTCCTGGGGCATGTGGATGCGCGCGGTGTAGTCGTCGATGGTCCGCTCGAGCTCGGTCACCATGTCGGCTGTGACCTTGGTGTGGCCCGGCTTGAGCTTGTGGGCGTTGTCGGCGGCCGTGGCGAGCTCGGCGCCGACCACGAACAGCTGGCGCTGGAGGCGCAGTACGAGGTCGGCGAGCAGGCTGTCGGCGATGAACACGCGGGCCATGCCGAGGGCGGCGACCGCCTCGTCGACCGTGCCGTACGCCTCGGTGTGCAGGTCCGACTTGTCGACCCGGCCGCCGTACAGCAGGCCGGTGGAGCCGTTGTCGCCGCGGCGCGTGTAGATCCTCACTCAGGCCTCCTTGGAGCGGGCGGGCTGCTGGGCCGGGCGCCGCTTGTGCTCGGGCAGCCGGGTCACCCGCACCCCGGCGTTGATCCGGTAGCGCCGGTTGACGCTCACGATGACGCAGGTGAAGCCCTCCAGATACCTGGACAGCCGCAGCAGGCCGGCGTCCACGCCGCGGCATCCGGGGATCTCGTCGGCCAGCCCGACCACGAGCGCCCTGGCCTCGGCGTCGTCGCCGGCAACGAGCACGTCGGTGTCGACCTGGCGGCTCGGGTCCAACAGCAGCTTGGGCGGCGCGTGGTGGAAGGCGCCGACGACCCGCGCTCTCGGCAGGAGCTCCTGGGCCTGCTCGGCGGCGCTGCCCTCGGGCACGTCGAGCAGCTTGGCGACGCCGTCCTGGACCGTCATCGGGTTGACGAGATCGACGACGACCTTGTCGCCGATCGGGCCGGCCAGCGACGGCAGGATGGCCGCCTGCCCCTCGTAGGGGAACGTGAGGAACACGACGTCGGCGCGCTCGGCCGCCTCGGCGTTGACGACCCCCCGGATGGGCAGGTCGCGCCCGGCCGCCAGGTCGGCCACCACGGCCTCGGCGCGGGCGGCGTCCCTGGAGCCGAGCAGCATCTCGTGGCCGGCCAGGGCGAAGCGCAGGGCGAGCCCGCGACCCTGCGGGCCGGTACCGCCGAGCAGGCCGAGCAGCAGCCGATCACCCACGAGCAGGCCTCCTTCCAGGCGATGGTTCGGTGGCGGCGCAAGCCGCATCGCAGCGAGGCTACCCGACCAGGCCGGCCACGGCCCGCTCGCCCGCCGCGACCCGCGCGCCGGGACCGAGGACGCTGCCGCTGACGGCGGCGCGGGCACCGACGGCCGCGCCGGGCCCGACCACGGCGCGGGTCAGGACGGCGCCCGGGCCGGCCCGGCTGTCAGCGTCGAGCGCGACCGGTCCGGCCACGACCGCGGCCGGGTCGAGCCGGGCGCCCTCGGTGACGAACACCGGCCAGGAGCCCACGCCGGCCGTGACCAGCCGGCCGGACGGCAGCTTGGAGGCCGGCCAGCGGCCGGTGAGCAGGCCGGCCGAGGCGGCCAGGAAGCCGTGCAGCGTGCCGGCATCCATCCACGGCCGGACCAGCGGCAGGCCGGCCAGCGCCCCTCGCTGCCACAGCGGCTCGAGCAGCGCCTCGACCAGTGTCGAGCGGCCCGGCGGCAAGGCGTCCAGCGCCGCCGTCTCCAGCGCGTACACGCCGGCCGAGGTCCAGACGCCGTCCGGGTCCGGTCCGACCCGACCGGCGCCGTCCAGCCCGAGCGGCAGCAGCGTCCCGGCCCGGGGCACCAGCCCCACCACGACCGGGCATCCGGAGGCCGGCAGGGCGCGGGCCAGCGCGGCCAGATCGCCCGGGTCGACGACCGTGTCGGCGCAGGTGACCAGCAGCGCCTCGTCGCCGAGCAGGCCGAGCCGGCGGGCGTTGGCCAGTCCGCCGCCGGTCCCGAGCAGCTCCGGCTCGGCGACCACCGAACAGCCGGGCCGCCCGGCCAGGTGGGCGACCAGCCGCGCCGCACCGTGGTGGGCGTTGACCACCACGGTGCCGGCACCGGCCAGCTCCAGGCCGTCGCAGGCGAGATCGACCAGCGGCCGCCCGGCCGGGGCGAGCAGCGGCTTGGGGACGACGCGGGTCAGCGGGGCAAGCCGCCTGCCCGCGCCGGCCGCCAGGCAGAAACCGATCATTGCGGCGGCGTGGCGCATCGCGGCGGCGTGGCGCCACCCCGAGGCGGGCGGGGGCCGTCACCCACCGGCAGGAGCACGGGGTCAGGCGCCCGGCGTGGCGGGAACGGCGACGAACCAGTCTGTCGGCACCGAGTAGCGCGGGCCGGCGTCGGTCTCCTCCACGACCACGTCCGGCGACGGGGCGGCCAGGCCCAGCAGCCCCAGGACGCCGCTGTGGGCGGCCGGTGCCAGCACGACCGTCCCCTGCCGGCCGCCGGCCAGGTACCGGGTGCCCTCCCGCAGGCCGGTGGCCCGGGCGAGCTGCTCGACACGGGCGACCCCGACGATCTCGCGCAGCTCGGCCAGGTCGTCGGCGGGTGCCTCCAGCCACTCGGGACGAGCCGTGAAGGCGTCCTCGAAGCCCTCGCTGACCAGGCGGAGCAGGACGGTGATGCGGACAGCGGGCGACACCTGGGGTATGGGGGGCAGATCCATGCGGCTCCTCGGTCGGTCGAACGCCGATGGGCAGGGCGGCCCGCCGGCGCCCGCTGTGTGCTGGCATGCTCCCCAACTGCTCCCAGGGCGCCGGCGCGTCCCCGGCCGGATCGGCTCGTCAAGTGACCATAGCAGGCTGAGGTCGAGCGCCTTGACACTCCTTCCTGCCAATGTCCTGCCAATGTCGAGCCCACGCTCGCTCCGCCCAGATGCCGGTGGACCGTGGCAGACGGTGCCTGTCCGCCTCTCGGTCGAGCAGTATGACCGGCTCAAGCAGTGGTGCCAGGCGAACAGCTTCACCGTGGCGGTCGTGGTACGGGGCCTGGTCGCGCGGTTTCTCGATGAGCAGGCGCGCCGACCCGAACCAGGCAGCGGTGACGCCGACGGGGCCTCGGCGTAGCGAAGGACTGTCCCGGCGGTGGGCAGGGCCCCTCGCATCCCTTGATGGCTGCGTCAGCATCGCCATGAGCTGTTCGACGGGCTAGTGTCCTGCGCCTGAGATTCGTTGACAATATCGTGCGAGAGCGCTGAGGATCTCGTCAGCGGTCTTGGTCCACACGAACGGCCTCGGGTGCTCATTCCAGGTCTGGATCCAGGCGCGGATATCGGCCTCCAACGCGTGGACGCTGGTGTGCACGCCGCGCTGGAGCAGCTTGGTGGTCAGTTCAGCGAACCAGCGTTCGACCTGGTTGAGCCAGGACGAGCTGGTCGGGACGAAGTGCGCGTGGAAGCGCGGGTGGGCGGCCAGCCAGCGCCCGATCGTGTCGGTCTTGTGGTGGCGTAGTTGTCGCACACCAGGTGGACGTCCAGCTCGGCAGGGACCTCGGCGTCGAGCTTCACCAGGAACTTGCGGAACTCCACCGAGCGGTGCCGGCGATGCAGCGAGCTGATGACCTGCCCGCTGGCGATGTCCAAGGCGGCGAACAGGCTGGTGACCCCGTGGCGGACGTCGTCGTGGGTGCGCCGCTCGGGGTGCCGGGCAGCATCGGCAGCACCGGCTGGGAGCGGTCCAGCGCCTGGATCTGGGCCTTCTCGTCCACGCACAGCACCAGCGCCCGCTCGGGCGGGTCCAGGTACAGCCCCACGACATCGCGGACCTTCTCCATGAACAGGGGGTCATTGGACAGCTTGAAGGTGTCGGTCAGGTGCGGCTTGAGCCGAAACGCCTTCCAGATCCGCCCGATCGTCGAGCGGCTCAGCCCCGACCGTTTGGCCATCGACGCCCGCGACCAGTGGGTGGCATCGGTCGGGGTCTCCTCCAGGGTGGCGACCACCACCTGCTCGACCTGGGTGTCGGTGATCGTGCGGGGCGCGCCCGGCCGCGGCTCGTCGACCAGCCCGTCCAGCCGACGCGCCACGAACCGTGCCCGCCACTTGCCCACGGTCGGCAGCGACACGCCGAGGGCCGCGGCGACCTGCTTGTTGGTCACCCCGGTCGCGCACGCCAGCACGATCCGGCAGCGCAACGCCAACGCCTGTGAGCTCTTGGCACGCCGCGACCAGCGGGTCAGCGTCTCCCGCTCCTCATCAGTCAAGATCAACGGCGCCTTGGGCCGTCCTGTCCTCGCCATCCGCTAACCCTACACCACTTCAGCAGCGAATCTCAGGCGCAGGACACTAGGGCGTGTTTGCAATGTTGATGGGACAGGTGGGCAGAGTTCGCGCCCATGGCACGAACAACCCGAGAACTGACCGATGCGCAGTGGGCCAAGCTGGCCCCACTGCTGCCACCGCAGCGGCCTCGGATGGGCCGCTCACCAAAGGACCACCGCCTGATCGTCGAGGCGATCGTGTGGCTGGACCGGACCGGTGCGCCGTGGCGGGACCTGCCCAGCCAGTTTGGTCCCTGGGAGATGGTGGCCAGCCGGTTTTACCGCTGGCGCCGCCAGGGCATCTGGGACCGGGTCTTGGTCGCGCTGCAGGCCGACACGGACGCCCGCGGCGAGCTGGACTGGCTGTTGCACTTTGTGGACGGGTCGGTGGTGCGGGCCCACCAGCACGCTGCCGGTGCCAGGCGGCGGCCGGCCACGGCCGACCTGGATACGGGGGGCTCTGGTCGATCCTGACCAGCCGGGCGATCGGGATCGGGAGGCGCTGGGCCGCAGCCGCGGCGGCTACTCCACCAAGCTGCACCTTCGGGTCGAAGGTCGGGGCAGGCCGATGGTGATCCTGGCCACCGCCGGGCAGCGCCACGAGGCGCTGATGCTGCGCAAGCTGATGGAGGCCGGGGCGGTCAAGCGGACGGGTCGCGGCCGGCCGCGGATCAGGCCGGCCGCGGTGGCTGGTGACAAGGGCTACAGCCACCTGAGTCTGCGGCGCTACCTGCGCCGGCGGGGCATCCGGGCGGTGATCCACCCGCGCTGGAGCCAGGAGAACAAGGTGACCCCGGGGCAGGTCCACGGGCGAGATCGGTCAGCCACCACTCGTGCTCGCCGAGTCGCGGGGTGGCGCGGCGGATGGCGTGTTCTTGGTGGCTGCTGCAGCCGAGCCGCTGCAACAGGTCGCGCACGCCCTGCTCGCCGAAGCGCTCGTTGCGCTTGGGCGGGCGGAAGCCCTCCTCGTTCAGGCAGCGGGCGATCTGCCCAGCGGCGTGTCCGCCCGCGGCGAGCTCGCGCACCCGGGCGGCCAAGGCCGGCCAGTAGCTGAGCTGCTCCAGGGCCGCCACCGGCCGCACCAACTCGCCGTCGCTGTGGTGGCCACCAGCCCAGGTGATCTGCACGCGGACGCGTTCGCTGTCCCCAACGACCTCGAGGCGGACCCGTTCGACCAGCTGCCGGAGCAGCCGGTTGCGGTCGACGTCAGTGGTGGTGGGCGCGTGCCAGATCGCGGGAACGTTGGCGGCCAAGGCGTGCAGCTCCGCACGTTCGGCCCGGGTGAGGATGCGCGGACGGGCGGCGGTGAATCGGTCGTACTCCTCGCCCAGGCGCTGCCGCTCGGCCAGCGCGGCCTCCCAGTCGGCTTCCAACTGCCCCACCACCAGGCGGTTGGCCGGTTCGGCCAGCCGGTACTGGCGGCGGGCCCGGTCGACCGCGTCGTCGGCCCGTTCCAGACGCTGCCGCCAGATACGGTCCACTTCGCTGCGCTGCCGTTCGATCTGCTCGGCCGCGGCCAGCGAGACCTCCAGCGCGGCGGGGGCCATCGCATCCAGCAGCAGGCCGGTCACCTAGGCGTCCACGCAGGCGCCGGCGAGCTGCTGGCACTGGGCGATGCCATGGTCGGTGGTGTCTCGGGAACACATAGCCAGGGCGCAGCGCGCCACCGGGGCCGCGCTGGTAGCGCACCGTCATCCGCTTGCCGCAGCGGCCGCAGACCACCAGCCCGGCCAGCAGGGCCGGGCTGTCGCGCACCGCACCCATGCTCTGCGCGCGTGCCCGGTTGGCGTCCATCCGCTGCAGGTTCCGCTCGTGCTGGGCGAGGCTGATGTAGGCAGGAAGCCGGCCCGGCAGCCAGACCAGCCAATCCGCACGCGCTTGTCGCACCCGGCCGGTGGAGGGCCGACCCGGCTGGCGTCGCCGCGGGTCGCATCGGCTGCGACCATAGGCGTAGACCCCAGCGTAGGCCGGGTTGCGCAGCATGTTCTGCACCGCGGCGCGGCTGGGCCGCCGCCACTGCAACTCCCCCCGATCGGGTCCCTCCCGCAGCCGCACCCCCAGCTGGATCCCGTTATCGGCCAGAAAGCACAGCACCGCATTGACCGTGCCGAGCTGGTCGAACAGGTCGAAGACCAGCCGCACCACGGCCTGGACCTGCTCGTCGGGGTCCAGCACGACCTCGGGCAGACGGGCGGCGTGCATACCGATCGGCAACGGCACGGTCAGCGCCCCACGGCCGGCCTTGGCCATCCGCCCAGACCACATCCGCTGCTTGAGCAGATGCAGCTCTGCTTCGCTGATCGTTCCTTTCAACCCCAACAGCAACCGGTCGTTGTGCTCGGCCGGGTCGTAGACCCCATCCGGGTCGGCCAGCAACGCTCCCGACAGCGCACACAGCTCCAACAGCTGGTGCCACTCTCGCCCGCAGCGGGCCAACCGGGACATCTCGATCCCGAGCACGATCCCCACGTGGTCCAACCCGACCTCGAAAGACCAGCCGCTGGAAGCCCGGCCGACCGTCGACCCCCGACGCCGAATGGCCCAGGTCCTGGATCGATCACCAACACCCGAGACGGCGCCCAGCCCAACGCCACCGCCCGCTGCGTCAACCCGTACTGCAACCGGGTCGACTCCTGATGCTCGGCCACCTGCTGCGCAGTCGACTGCCGCACATACACGACCGCAAGGCGATCACGATGCCACGACCCCACCTTGTGCTCCAGCCGCTCCCACGGCGGCCCCGCGAGCGTGCGCACCTTGCTCACTCCTGTCCCGGCCAGGCAGGGCCCGCCGCCCTGCCGTCATCCGCTCGACCAGCACGCCCAGCAGGCGCAGCACCACAACACGGTTCAGCTCCGAAAAACGCCTCCCACACCGGGAGTTCCGTGGCCACTACCGCCGGGATCGACTGGGGGGCACGGTCGCGTCGTGTCCGTCCACCGCCGCCCACCTCCTTCGCGCTCGCACGCCCGCGCTGCTCGCAGGCGTCGAACGGCCGCGGCTAGAGCCAACAGGCCGTCAAGCCCAATGATTGGGGCTTCGACCACGACCCGGCCATCTACGTGCGCAGTGTGGCTTGCTCCTTGAGCGTACGGTCAACCGGCTCAAGGGCTGGCGTCGGGTGGCGACCCGGTATGAGAAGCGCGCGCGAGGTGAACTACCTGGCAATGGTCACCATCGCTGCGATCGTGCTGCTGTGGCTGGAGTGAGAATGCAAGCACGCCCCAGCTAGGCCATGCTGCCGAAGGTCGGCTTGCCGGCGCGCTCGTAGGTGAGGAG
>JBIOYL010000031.1:0-4947 GCA_044870185.1 Actinomycetes bacterium
GAGTCTTGCCGGTGTAGTAGGCCTCCTCGTACTCGTCGGGGCTCAGCCAGCCAAGCTCGCGTTGGATGCGGTGGGGGTTGTACCAGCCGTCGATGTAGCGGAACAGGTCCAGCTCGGCTTGCTCCCGGGTGCGGTAGCTGGTGCGGTAGACCCGCTCCACCTTCAGGATCGAGAAGAAGTTCTCCGCCAGCGCGTTATCGAGCGATTGACCGGCTAATCTGGCTCGAGTGGGGCTGCAGCGAGGCAGATGGCCCGTCAGGGCGATGCGGTGACGCGGTGTCGTTCGAGGCGCCGCAGGCGTTCTTCGTGACGCCGTGTCTTGGCGGCCACTGCCTCGAGTGCGGTGCGGAGCTGGCGGATCTCGGCGGCCAGGGCGCTGGCGGTGGGACGGGTGCGGTGGTCCTCGACGGCGGCGCGAAGCTCAGGGTGGCGGTAGAGCGTCGCGCGGCTGACGCCGGTCGCGGTGGCGACGGCGGTGAACGTGACCGGCCTGCCGGCGGCGGCAAGGTCGGCCACGGCACGTTGGATGCGGTCGTGGCGTGGCGGGTCGGTCATGCCGACCGACCCGCCTGGGCTTGGGTGTGGCCGATGACGGCGTCGAGGCGGGCGATGAGCTGGCGGTGCCGTTCGGCTTCGCTGATCCAGCCGCGGGCTTGGGCGTCGCGGGCCAGCGCCTCGGCGTCTTGGCGTTGGGCGGCGAGCACCGGCAGGTAGGTGGGGTCGGTGCGGAAGTTGGGGCAGTGCTCGCAGATGTTGGCGTAGGGGCAGGCGCCCTGGGCGGGGGCGCGTAGGCAGAATCCGCCGGCCAGCCGGGCCTTGATCGCCGGGGTGTCGCGCCAGTCGCCGCCGGCAGCGTCGGCGTGGCCGAGGATCGGCAGCATGGTCGTGCCGTCGCCGCGGGGTGGGTCGCCGTGCAGGGCAGGCAGCGGGCCGAGCTGCTGCTTGGCGAGGGTGAGGGCACGCTCGTATTCGGTGCGGACGGTGTGGTCAAACAGCCGCCCGTAGCGCAGGCTCATGGTTGCCGAGACGTGGCCCAGCAGCGCCATCAGCGCCTGCAGCGAGCAGCCGGCGTTGACCAGCGCGGTGGCGTAGGTGTGACGGAGCTGGTGGCTGGTGATGTGCCCGAGCCCGGCCGCCGTGCCGGCGCGGTCGAGTTCGGCGGCGATCATCCTGGTGGTCAGGCGGCGGCCGTGGTGGGTGAACAGGAACTGCGCCGGCCGTCCGGTGCGTGGGTGCGGCAAGGGCCGGCCCGGTGAGCGGCGGGCGACCACCCGGTCGATCAGCTCCAGAGTCTCGGCGTCCAGCGGCACCATCCGTTCGGTGTCGAGCTTGCCCAGGGGGACCTTCAGCCAGGCGCCCTGGCCTTCGACCTCGTGGACGCAGTCCAGCTCCAGGTCCAGCAGCTCGCCGACCCGCAGCCCGCAGGCGCGCTGCAGCAGGCAGGCGTCGGCGGCCAGCCGGCTTGGCGGCGGCGCGGCTGCGAGGGCCTGGGCCAGGCGCCGGTCGGCGTCCGGGGGCAGGTAGCGAGGCAGCGGCTGTGGCTGGCGGGGGACGTCGGAGCGATGCAGCAGCCGCCGTGCTGGTGCGTCGGGCCAGCCCCACTCGGCGATCTCGGCCAGGAAGTTGGCGACCGCGTAGGTCCGTCGGGCCTGCTCGGCGACCGACAGCCGCTCGCCGCACCGGCTGGTCGCCTGGGTGAGCGCGACCAGGTAGGGCTCGATGTGGCGGCAGCGATCCAGGTCGGCCAGCGACCCGATGACCGGGTCGACCTCGGCGAGGAAGCGGCCAAAGTGCGCCAGCCGGGTCGCCAGGCTGCTGACGGTGTGGGCGGTGCAGGTGACGCGCTTGTGCTCCAGGTAGGCGACGAACCGTGCACGCAACGGTGCGGCGACGCCGGCCATGCGCCGCTCCAGTGGGTCGCGGACGTGGTGCGGCGGGGGCGGCTGGTCGAGGATGCCGAGGTGGAACAGGACCTGGTGGGTGCTGTGCAGCGCGCTGCGGTAGGAGCGCCAGCCCTTGCCGCGCTGCCGGCACGCTTGGGCGAGCTCGGCGAGGTCGGCGGCGGTCAGCGCCTGGAGCCCTCGGCCGGATTGGATCAGCAGCCGCGCGACGATCTGGGAGGCGATCGCGGTCCGCACGCGCGGGCTGAACCCGAGCTCGGCGGCGGTGGCCATGAACCGGTCGAGGTCGGCGCCGAGCGGGCTTTGGGTGACCTCCCGCCAGATGCTGGAGAGCTTGCGGCAGGCCAGGTAGTCGTAGCCGGGCCGGAGGTGGCCGGCGACCATCAGGAAGGTGACCAGCGGGCGGGTCTGCTTGCCGGCCTGGAGCCGCTCGGCCAGCGGCAGCGCCGCCCAGGCCTGCGGCTGGGGCCAGCGCGCCAGGAACGTCCGTGCCGCGGATGCATACGCGCTGTTGCCGCGTCCGCTGCGGTCCAGGTGGGCCAGGTAGGCGTCCAGCAACTCGGCCGACGACCGCGGCGGCAGCGGCCGTGCCGGCGGCGGCAGCTCAGCGGCGGCGTTGGCGGGCACGGGCGGCATCGAACTCGGCCTTGACGTGGGCGGGGGCGAGGTGGACGTAGCGGGCGACGGTGTCTGGGTGGGCATGGCCGAGCAGCGCCTGCATCACCGCCAGGTCCACGCCCGCCTCGGCCAGCGCGGTGCCGAAGGAATGCCGCAGGGCATGCGGATGCCCGCCCGGCACGCCCGAGCGTTGGCGGTGGTAGCGGAAGATCGTCCGCAGACCTGCCGGCGACAGCGGCTGGCCGCGGGTGGGGCCCTTGGCGACCACAAACAGCCTGGCCGACGCCATCTCGGGCCGTTCGGCCAGCAGGTAGGTCTGGATCAGCCCGCCAACGTCAGCGTCCAGCGGGACCCGGCGTTCCTTGGCGCCCTTGCCCCACACCCGAAGCCAGCGGCCACCGACATCGACGTCGGCCACCTCCAGTGCGAGGACCTCGCCGCCGCGCAGCCCGCAGTACAGCATCAGCCCGGCGATCGCCCGATCCCGCCATGACCGGAAGCTGCGCAGCAGCGCGGCGGCCTGCTCACGATCCAACGGGCGGGGCAGGCGTCGTGGCTCGCGCAGCCGCAGCCGCGAGCGGGGCTTCGGGCGGGCCAGATGGCCCAGCAGCCCGCTCCGCTCGGCGCTGTGCACCCAGCGGGTCTGGTGGCCCTTGGGCACCGGGTTGGGGGCGGCGGGGTCACGCATCGAGCGGAACCCGTACAGGCCCGTGATCGCCGCCAGCCGGTGGTTGATAGTCGTCGCGGCGTAGCCGTCCAGCCGCTCGCCACCGATGGAGACCACGTTCGGCCCGGGCCGGCCGGGGAGCCGAGCCTGGCGGCAGGCGGCCAGGAAGGCCAGCAGCACCTCGGTGGTGACCGCCTCCAGCGTCTGGCCCTGGCCGTGCAGCCAGCGGCACAACGCCAGCAGGTCAAAGCCGTAGGCGCGCACGGTCTGTGGCGAGTAGTTCCGGTCGGCCAGGTACGCCAGGTAGTCGTTGGCCAGCCCGTAGCACGAGGCCGCCGGCCCGGCGAGCCGCCAGCCGCCGTCGTGCTCCTCCAGGCGAAGGTGACACGGTGCGGTCGTCATCGCGATAGTCATGGGCGAGACATGTATCCCGATCAAGACAGAAAAGCAAGCACCCTTCGCAGACACCTTCTCGACCCGGGGAACCGGCACCACCAGCGGATTAGCCGGTCAACAGGCAGTCCCCACGGGAGCCGACCGAGGCCACGGCGCCTTCGGCGGCCAGGCGCTGGGTGTAGCGGATCGACAGGTACTGCACCCCCCTGTCGGAATGGTGGACCAGCCCGTCCAGGCCCTCGCGCTGGCGAGCCCAGATGGCCATCTCCAGCGCATCCAGGGCCAGGCTGGCCCGCAGGGTGGTGGCCACCCGCCAGCCGACGATCAGGCGGCTGAAGGCGTCGATGACAAACGCCACATAGGCGAACCCCGCCCAGGTCGCCACATACGTCAGGTCGGCGACCCACAGGCGGTTGGGGGCCGGCGCGCTGAAGTCGCGGTTGACCAAGTCGGCCGGGCGCTGGTCGGCCTCGGCGGGGGTGGTGGTGCGCCGCGGCTTGCCGCGGACCACGCCGGCGATGCCCAGCTCACCCATGAGCCTGGCGACCCGGTCGCGGCCCACCGCGATGCCCTCGCGGCCAAGCTGCCGCCAGACCTTGCGGGCCCCATAGACCGAGAAGTTCGCCTTGTGGACCCGGGTGATCTCGACCTTGAGCTCGGCATCGCGCAGCGCATGGATCGACGGCGGCCGGCTACGGGCGGCGTGGTAGGTGGAGGGGGCGACCTGCAGCACCCTGCAGATCGGCTCGACCCCCCAGCGGTCCCGGTGGCCGTCGATGAAGCTCACGACCTCGGCGGTCGCGGGTCGAGCTCCCGCGCGAAGAAACTTGCCGCGGCCTTGAGGATCTCGTTGGCGCGGCGCAGCTCACGGTTGTCCCGTTCCAGCTCGACGATCCGCCGCTGCTCGGCGGTGGTGATGCCGGGCCGGTGGCCGCCGTCGACCTCGGCCTGGCGGACCCAGCCCCGCAGCGACTCGGTGCCGACGCCGAGCTGGCGGGCCACCCGGGTGATCACCCCGAACCGCTCGCCGGTCTGCTCGATGGTCTCCAACACCATGCGCACCGCCCGCTCACGCAGCTCAGGCGGATACCGCTTCTGGGATGGGTGGGTTCCCCTGTTGTGTGCCATGACTCCATCTTCCCTTCCAAGCGATGGAGCCTCCACGAAAACCAGGGCGAATCACCGCATCCGCCAGGTCGGTCTTGCGGCCGGGCAGGTTGCGGGCATGCCGCGCGTTGAGCAGCCAGCACTCGAACCGGTCCTCCAACACCTGCCAGCAGGGCTTCCAATAGCAGCCCGTGGACTCCATCCCCACCAGCGTGACCCCATAGGACTCCAGCCAGTCCGCCAGCCCCAACAGCCCCG
>JBIOYL010000032.1:0-5234 GCA_044870185.1 Actinomycetes bacterium
CTGTCGGGCAGCTGGATGTCTTTGAGCTCCACCAGGGTGACCACCACCCCCCAGCCCTCGGTGGCCACGTCCAGGATCTCGCGGATGTCGACGTTGATGCGGTCGGTCTCGGCCAGGGTCTGGTCCAGGGTGTGCTGGCCGACCACCTTGCGCAGGGTGGTCTGGGCGATCTGGCTGATCGCGGCGGCCACGTTTTCGATCGCGACCACCGACTTGACCGCGTCGACCACGCGGTAGTAGGCGACCGCGGAGACGTCGACGCTGACGTTGTCGCGGGTGATGATGCCCTGGGACTGGATCGGCATGGTCACGATCCGCAGCGACACCCGCCGCAGCACCTCGATCAGCGGCAGAATCAACCGTAAACCGGGCTCTTTGACCCCGATGACCCGTCCGAGGCGGAACAGCACCCCCCGCTCGTACTGCTTGACGATCCGCACCGACAGCGCCAGCCCGAGCAGCGCCAGCACGGCGAGCACCACCAGCACGGTCAGCCACCCGCTCATGTCTGTTCCCTTCTCAACCTCTCACTCGGTACCGCTTGCCGTCTGCCGTCGAGGAGCAGCCTGGTCCTTGCCGTGGGAGTGCTCGGTGATGGGGCCGACGGCACGGCAGCAGCCGAGCATGGCGTGTCCGGTTCGGCCCGCCCTCCTGGGCGTCCCTGGGCGAGCGGGGCGGAGCTGGCCGGCTCCGCCCTCCGCTCTCCTCAGCGGGGCGTGGCGGCCTCCTCACCGCCTGCCCCAGGGATGGTCTCGCGGCTGGGGCGCACCTGGATGCGCTTGGGTGTGGCCTCCTGCATCTTGGGCACCACGATCTGCAGCACGCCGTCCTCGACCGTGGCCTGGACCGCGTCCGCCAGCACATGGGCGGGCAGCATGATCGAGCGGCGGAAGGCGCCGTAGCGGCGCTCGACCCGGTGGAAGCGCTGCTCGGAGGAGTCATGGGCGAAGTGTCGCTCGCCCTGGATGGTCAACAGGCCGTCCTCGAGGGTGACCTCCAGGTCGTCGGCCTGGACCCCAGGCAACTCAACCGTGACCAGGTAGGCGTCCTTGCGTTCGGAGATGTCCAGCGCCGGCGCCCAGGCTGGGGTGCTGCTCGCACCCGCAGTGGCGCCCTGCCGCTGGCCGTGCAGGCCGAGCGCGTGGGCCAGCATCGGGGTCATCTGGGCCAGCTCGTCCTGCGCGCCGCGCAGGTCTTCGAACGGGTCCCACTGGGTCATGGTGGCCATCTGGTCTCCCTTTTTCATGGCCGTTCTTCATGGCCGTGCGGCCCGGCGTCTCGGGGAGAAGGCAGACCCTCAGGTGAGTGATCGGCGTTCACTTGCCGAGTGAGCAGACTCTATGGTAAACAGTGGTCACTGTCAAGGCCATCGTTCAGACGAGGTGAACATGGAGATGAAGGGGGAGCGCGTGCAGGAGCAAGCCAAGCCACCGCCCACCAGGCGCGCCACGGCAACGCCCGACGGGGGCGCGTCCGGGCGCGCGTCCGACTGGGCGCCGGGCTCGCTGTGGTTCAACCCGCCCATCGCCGACGACCAGGACCGCCGCCCCCCGCTCACCCGCCAGCGGGTGGTCGCCGAGGCGCTCACGGTCATCGCCGAGGAAGGCGCCCAGGCGCTGACCATGCGCACCCTGGCCGCCCGCCTGGGGGTCGTCCCCGGGGCGCTGTACCGCCACGTCCGCAACAAGCAGCAACTCCAGGACCTGGTCCTTGACGGCGTGCTCGCCGAGGTCGACTTCCGCGTCGACCCCTCCCCGCCCTGGACCGACCGGCTCAAGCTGCTCGCCCACCGGCTCCGAGCGGTGCTCGACGACCACCCCGGGGTCGCCGCGCTGCTCAAGACCCGCGACCCCCTCGGACCCCACTCGCTCGCCCTGGCCGAGGCGTTCCTTGCGCCACTGCAGACCGCCGGGTTCGGCGACCGCGAGGCCGGCCTGGCCTTCTTCCTCCTGGTCGACTACACCGTCGGCTTTGCGGTCAGCAGCCCCCGCACCGCGGCCAATGAGCAGCGCGTCCGCGACGCCGCGACCAGAGCCCAGCTGCACCAGTTCTTCCGCTCGCTGCCCCCCGACCGCTTCCCCGCCCTGGTCGCCCTCGGCGAGCACGTCTGGGTCGACAACCGCGACGAGCGCTTCGCCGCCGGCCTCGACGTGCTCGTCGACGGGCTCGAGCGCGCCCAACACGCCCCCCACCGGCGCACGCTCGGGCGCCGACCGACCACGACCACCAAGACCACCCGACCACATGAGGACGGACAGCAGGCGGCGGATAGATGACCCTCAAGGAGGTGACCCGGTGAGCATCGGCGCTCGCTGTGGGTCGTGCAACCGGGAGGTGCTGCTGGTGCAGCTGGTCCAGTCCAGCGACGGCTTCCGCTGTCCGTGTTGCGGCTTCGCCTTCGCGCCTGGCTACGCCACCGTTGCCCCGGCCGTGGCCGCCCGCGTGCTGGTCGCACAGCAGGCCCTGGTCACCGCGCTCACCGAGCTTGGGTCGATGACCGGTGACCGGCTCCGCCTCGACTGGGCCACGACCGTCGACCCAATCGCCAACACCCTGCCCCAGGCCGAGGCCAAGGCCGAGCAACCCGGTCTGGCCCGCCGGCGCCATGCCCACTGGTGGACCCGCGGCGCTACCGCACAGCCCACCCAACCATCCCGCACGGGGGAACCGTCAACGTGAACCAAGCGCCTTGCCCGGCCCCGTGGCGCGGAGACCACACTGTCGGATCACCGGTCTGGCCCCTCGCTCCTGCCACCCGCCGTGCCAGGTCCCGCTCAGCTTGCACCGGGAAAGGTCGGTCCGGTCCACGCGCTCGCGGTTGCACGGCTGCCACCCCAGCCGATCAACGCCGCCACCGAGGCTTCTGAACAGCCGTTCCCTATCCTGTCGCGATCGGGCAGGGTACCGGGCTGCCGCTCCGGCCCGGCGGACCCAAGCCCTGCTGTGCTTTGGGGCTACGGGTGGCGTCAACAGCATGATGGTTCAGCGCGCGGCAGCTTCGCAGGTTGCTACCCAGCCCGACGATGCGGGAGGTTGCCATGAGGCCCGACGAGGAGCTGCTCGGGGTCGTCGTCCACAGCGGCCTGGTGCTGGCTCACGGCAAGGATGTCGTAGCCGCCCTTCGATGGATCACGGCGTTCCCTGCCGGACTGAGCCTTGATGCGGTTGTTCTCGCGCGTGATGTGCACGCCGAGGCGGCCGATCGCCGCGAGCACGACGCCATGGTCCAGCGAGAGGTCGACGCGGCCACACGGCGGAAGGATGAGGCCTCGGCAAAGCAGGAGAGCCAGATCGCGGCCCAGTCGGAAGGTCAGGGGGCGGCCGAGCGGGAGCGTCTGCGCAAGCAAGCCATGATCGAACGACGGTTCCTGCCCGTGCTCAACGGGGGCGACACGCTGCGGCTGGCGGTGCTCCTACCTGCCGGCGATGCCCAGTGGCTGGACGCGTACCAGTCGACCAGTTCTAGCACCGAGGATCGCTACCGGCTGGAGGCCTCCTATTGGGTGTCGCCCCTTCCCAGGGACGGCCTGCTCACGCTGGTCTGCGCGTGGCCGGAGATCGGACTACCAGAGGTGCTGACCGATCTCGTCCTCCCCGACCTGGCTGTCCGTGCTGCTGGGACTCGTTCCCTGTGGGACGTCGCAGGGGACCTCTGAGGACGTTATCCGCGCGAGCACCGGTCCATGGGTTCGCGTCGCTTCCGCGGTCGACGTGCTTTTGCCGCTGGCGCCTTCGCTGTATCAGGCGTGCCAGCCAACCCACTGACCAGCGAGCGAGTCGCCGGCAAACTGGCTACGAGGCACTCGACGGCGGCGAGGCGCTCGACGGCGAGATCGACGCCGAGCAGGGCAGGTCCAACCTTGACATCGAGAAGCACCTGCGACGCGCTGAGCTGAAGCTCGCCCAAGCCAACGCCGGGCTTGCCATGGCAGGGGAGCTGGGCTGGCAAGGAGACGGCAACGGCAGTCCGGCATGCTGAGCGCCGCACCTGCCGTCCACACCGCAGACAGCACCGGTTGTGGTCTCGTCCCGGGTCCCGTCGCTAGCGTCTGAACCGCATCTTGGCAGCTAGACCCGGTCGGGGTCGCTTGCGTGCCCGCCCACCCCGCACCGTTCCGTCGCCGGCAAGCGGCCGATTGGTCTTGCTCGCTTGTCCGTCGAGTGGTACGCGCATAGCCTGCAGCGAGCGGGCGCTTCAGGAGTTCTCAAGGGTGCGTTGGTGGAGGGGTAGGCGGCGATGTCGAAGTACGCAGTGTTCTTCACCCTCAAGGGCGAGGCCATCGCCCGGGCGATGGAGGTACCAAGCGACCGGGTCGCGGTCGTGTCCAAGGCGGTCGAGTCCGCGGGGGGAAAGCTTGAGGCGTACTACTTGATGTTCGGCCAGTACGACGGGTTCGTGATCGTGGATCTCCCCGATTCCCGGGCAGCTGCCGCGTCCAGCCTGGCGGTGAGCAGCACCGGGGCCTTCGAGCACCTGGAGACCCACGAACTCATCGAGGCAGAAGACGTCAACCCGATCCTGGAGCAGGCCAAGGGCATCACCCAAGAGCTCCCCGGTACCTAGTCCAAAGCCGGCCCCGCACGACTGGGCGCCGGCCGGCTGCTGGGCGGGCTGCGCCGCTGCGGGGTGCTCGACTTGCGGCTCGCGGACGTGCGTCCTAGTACTACAGCCGCAGTTGCTTTGAGGTAGGTTCCCTGCCGCCGGAGCAAGCCGGCAACCAGGTGCGATGGACGGCGGGAGGCAGTGTGGCAGGCAAGGACGAGGCCCCCGAGATCGACCAAGTGCGGGCCTGGGCAGCCGGGCTGGAGCGGTTGCACGCGCGCATCGACGGCCGGTTTGTCCGGGCCGAGCCACGCCGCCGTGCGCTGGCCTACCTCAAAGGACTACTTGGCGACGCGGCGCGCAAGAACGGCTGGCAGCTGGCCGAGCACGCCGGCGAGGCCACCCCCGACGGCATGCAGCGGCTGCTCAACCAGGCCCGCTGGGACGCGGGCGAGGTCCGCGACGACCTGCGCGGCTACGTGGTCGAGCACCTGGGCGATCCAGGTGCGGTGCTGGTGGTGGACGAGACCGGGTTCGGTAAGAAAGGCACCAAGTCCGCCGGGGTGCAGCGCCAGTACTCCGGCACCGCCGGGCGGGTCGAGAACTGCCAGGTGGGGGTGTTTGTCACCTATGCCAGCCCGGCCGGGCGGGCGTTTGTTGACCGGGAGTTGTACCTGCCCGCCAGCTGGAC
>JBIOYL010000033.1:0-41749 GCA_044870185.1 Actinomycetes bacterium
CCCCCTCCAGGAAGAACGTCAGCTGCGGCGCCGGGACGGCCAGGACGACCGTGCGGCGGAACCAGGCCCGCCGCACGGTCGGGTTGTTGATCCGCAGGATGTCGTAGGCGTAGCGGTCGGCCAGGACCACCCCGTGGGGGCCGAGCCGCGGTCGGACCTGCACCCAGTAGCGCAGGATCTCGTCGGCCAGGACGTGCAGGGCACCCCGCAGCCGCCGCGGCGCGACGTCGCGGATGCGCGCCGGCCGCGGCCGCGGGCCGGTCTTGCCGCGCAGCCGGCGTACCAGCCGACGGGTCGGCAGCAGCGGCTGGCCGCTGCCCAGGTACACGCGGTGGACGGGCAGGACGTCGCCGTGGCCGCCGAGCAGCCGGGTGAGCAGGTCGGTGAGGGTCGACTTGCCCGAGCCGTCGGGTCCGAGGAACACGGCGAACACGCCCCGCGGCCACAGCCGCAGCCTGGCCTGGCGGACGGCGCTGCGCAGCGGGAACCAGGCCCGCCGGGCCAGGTTGGCCGGCCGGCGCCGGTCCAGCGTCCGGCCGAGCGGCCCCCGCAGGCGGAGCAGGTCGGCTTCGGTGCGGACCCGGTCGAGCCGCCGGCCGAGGGTGGGGCCGAGACGCTCGGCGGCCAGCCGCTCGAGGCCGCCCGGGTCGGCCGCCCGGAGGGTGGCCAGCCGCTCGACGTACTTCGGCTTGAGCGCCCGCTTGTGCAGGGCGGCGTGCAGCAGCAGCGCGTAGGCTTCCATGGCCGGGGTCGGCACCCACAGCGTCCCGGCCCGACGGCGGTGGGCAAGCAGGTCCTCGGCGTCGACCAGGACCCGGCCCCGGTAGCGGGCGGCGGTCTGCACGTCGACGTGCAGCAGCAGGCGGCCGCTGAGGTCGGCCGCGGCCACGTCGAACGTCTCGTGCTCGATCCCGGCGTAGGCGCGCAGCAGCAGCAGGCCCTGACGGGCCACCAGCGCCCGCACGACCGGGTCGATGCGGGCCGCGTCGGCGGGGTGCACCAGCAGGTCGAGGTCGTGGCCGACCCGGTCGGGCAGGTCCTCGTGGTTGCGCAGGACCATCCACCTGACGCCCGCCTGGTCGAGCGCCACGGTGAGCGCCTGCACGAAGCCGGCGACCCAGTCGGCCGCGGCGGCCGGGTGACCGCCGGCCGGAGCGGCGGCGGCCGGATGGCCGGTGGCCGACGGGGCGGCGGGCGATGGGTGTCTGGTCTCGGTCATGGCGTGCTCCGTTCCTGGATCTGGGCGCCGGCCGGCGGCGCCGGCCGGGCCGGCGGACGGCCGGCGAGCTCGTCGGCCCAGGTGCCCGGCCAGGCCGCGAGCGCGCGCAGGACCGAGCCCCAGCCCTGCACCGACCGGGGCGAGTCGGTGGCCTGGACGACCTGGCGGACCAGGTACAAGGGGACGGCCACCGGCAGCCAGGCGAGCGGGATCCCGGCCTGCCGGAAGGCGCCGGCCAGGGCCTGCCGGGCGCTGTCGGCGAGCCAGCTCGCCTGCACGAACGCGGCCCGGAAGCCGGTGGCGAACTGCGGCTCGGCGCTGCCCGCCCACCGGCCGAGGTCACCCCAGCCGGGCAGCGCCCCGGCGCCGCGGCGGGGCAGCGAGCGGTAGCGGTCGAGGTGGTAGGCGGCCGAGCCGACCGCCTTGACCGGGTCCCAGATGGGCAGGTCGTCGACGGCGGCCCGCTCCCAGTCGACCACCCCGCAGACCTCCCCGGCCTCGACGAGCACGTTGCCCGCCCAGTAGTCGCCGTGGCTGGCCACCAGCGGCAGCGGCGTGCCGACCAGGCCACGAGCCCGCTCCAGGACCCGGTCCAGCAGGCCGGCGACGGCCGGGTCGCCGCCGAGGGCGGCCAGGCCGGCCGCGACCAGCGCCTCCAGCCTGGCCGCGATCAGGGCCTCGTCGACGACCACGAGACGGCGCGAGGCGCCCTGCAGGGCCAGCCACCACGACAGCACCAGGTCCAGCTGGGCGGCCACCCGGGCCGGGCGCAGCCGGCCGCTGGCGGTCTCGGCGACCAGGTGGCGGCCGGGGACACCGGTCTGCAGCAGCACCTGGATGCCGTCGACGTCGTGGAGGCCGAGCGGGCGGGGAAGCGCGTGCCGGACCGGCCCGCGCACGACGGCCCGGACGCCGTCCAGGGCATGGGCCTCGCGCTCGAGCGCCGGCGCCGAGGCGCCGTAGCGGGGCAGCTTGGCCACCACCGCCGGGGCCCGGTCACCCGGGCGGAACAGCAGCACCGCGACCGTGCCGGTGGTCGGCCGGCGGTGGCCGACGACCAGGGCGCCGAGGCGGGCCGGGGGCCGGCCGGGCAGCTCGAGCCCGTCCCACGACGAGCAGACCAGGTCGACCACACCGTCGACGAGCCTCCGCGGGGCCGACGCGCCCGGCAGTGCGACCAGCCGTCCCGGGGCGGCGCGCAGCGCCAGCGTAGGCGGCGCGGCCAGCGCCGCCCGGTTGCACGCCTGCCGCACCCGGACACGCGCCCGCCGCACCCGGGCCCGCGGACCGCCGCCGCCGCCGGTCCGGTAGGCGAAGGCGATGCGGCGCACGAAGTACCGGGCCGCCTCGCGGTCGCCCGGCCGGAGCAGGAACGCCGGCCGCCCGGGGCCGGGCAGGGCCGCGAGCGCGACCCCTGGCACGGCCCGGACGCCGGCCGGGGCCCGACCGGCCAGGCCGGCCCGGAACCCGACCAGCAGCGAGCCGGTCGGGCGGCACAGGCGACGCGCCTCGTCGAGCACGCGGCCAGGCGGCCGGCCGGTGCGCTCGAGGTCCTCGACGGCGACGAGGTCGAAGCAGCCGTCGGCAAACGGTGCCCGGTCGGGCCGGGCCGGCACCGCCCGCCACCCGGGGCCGGCTCGGACGCTCGGGGCGACGACCACGGCGAGGCTGGCCAGCTCGGCCAGGTGCGGGCCCAGACGGTCGCCGCCGAGCTGGCAGGCGGCGGGCAGGCGCCCGGCGGGCAGGCGCCCGCCGGGCAGGAACACGCGGGCGTTGGCCCAGACATGGTCGACCGAAGCCGGCGGCGAGGCCGGCGGGTCGGCACCGTGCGCAAGCATGCCGGCACGCTAGCGCCGGGCCGGCCCGACCGGACCGGCCGAATGACGCACCGGCCCGTACGTCGGCGGGCCGATGGCCACGCCGTCTCCGGCCCGTACGCTCGGGGCCAGTCCCGAACGAGGGCGGGACCGGGAGCATGACGCCACCGCCCGGTCGGCGCCGCTACGGCCCCGCCTTCCACCCCAGGGAGCGTGCCGTGCCCGAGGTCATCGCCATCGTCCTGTCCGGCGGCAGCGGGAGCCGGTTCCACGGCTCGTTCATCCCCAAGCAGTTCGCCGAGATCGAGGGCAAGCCGATCCTGGCCTACTGCCTGGACACCTACGAGCAGCTCCCGGCGGTGGACGAGGTCGTGCTGGTCATCAACGCCCGCTACGAGCAGCTCTACTACGACATCTGCTCGACCTTCGGCCATCTCAAGGTGCGCAGGTTCGTGCCGGGCGGAGCGAGCCGGCAGGAGTCGGTGGCCCGAGGGCTGGCCGCCATCGAGCCCTGCGAGATCGTGGTGGTGCAGGACGGGGTGCGCCCGTTCTCCTCCGAGAAGTCGATCGTGGAGGCGATCGAGGCCGCCCGGCTGTACGGGGCGGCCGACGTCGTGGTCCCCACCCTGGACACCATCGTCGAGGAGCGGGACGGGTTCATCGTGCGCATCCCCGACCGGGCCGGGCTGCGCAACGGGCACGCCCCCCAGGCGTTCCGCTACGACGTGCTCGTCCGGGCCCACGAGCATGCCCGCGCGGCCGGGATCGAGGGGGCGACCGACGACGCCCAGCTCGTGCTCGCCCAGGGCGGCCGGGTCCGCTGCGTCGAGGGTTCCTTCGAGGGCTTCAAGGTCACCACCTACGTGGACTGGCTGTTCGCCCAGCAGGTGCTGGCGGCCCGCCGCCACGGCCGGCTGTGACCCGACGATGCACGACGGCGGCGTTCCCGCAACGGTCTACCGGCTCACGCACCCGTTCCGGATCGAGCCGTTCGAGGAGCCGACCGCGCCGCTGCGCCCGGGGACCGTGCTGCTGCGCCCGCTGCGCACCGGCATCTGCGGCTCGGACCTGAAGCTGTACGCGGGCACGCGGGAGCGCAGCGTGCTGCGCAGCAAGCTGCCGATCGCGCTGCTGCACGAGGGCGTGGCCGAGGTGGCGGCGATCGGCGAGGGTGTGAGCCTGGCCGTCGGGCAGCGCGTCGTGCCGTCGCCCAACATCCCCTGCACGATCGCCGACCCGGCGCGCTACCCGAGTGCCGAGCGGGCCTGCGCCGCGTGCCGTCCGGGTGGGCCCGGCGCCAACTACTGCCTGGCAGGCCGGTTCCTGTCCAGCAGCTGCGACGGGCTCGCCCGCACCGCCTTCGTCCATCCCGCCGCCTGCTCGGTGCCCGTCCCACCTGCCGTCGCCGACTGCCTGGCCGTGCTCGCCGAGCCGCTGGCCACGGTCCTGGCCGGCATGGAGCACGCCGCCGCCCCGGCCGGCGGACGGTTCCTGGTGCTCGGCAACGGCGCCATGGGCCTGCTCGCGGCGATCGCCCTGCAGGCGACGCGAGGGGTCGAGCCGAGCCGGATCCTGATGACCGGGCACGGCTGGGAGAGCCGCGCCGCGACCGTCGAGCACCTGGCCACCCCGCTGGACGGCGGCGGCGCGCTCACCCACCCCCTGGCGGGCCAGGTCGACGTGGCGTTCGAGTGCGTGGGCGGCGACGGGGCCGCGGAGACCCTGTCGACCGCCATCGGCATGCTCCGGCCGGGCGGCCGGGGTGTGCTGTTCGGGCCCTCGGAACGGCCCGTGCTGTTCGACGCTCGCGCGGTCATCGCCAAGGGGCTGACCTTCGTGGGCTGCAACCGCGCCCGCGTCGAGCACCTCATCCGCGCGCTCGAGCTGGCCGCCCGGCCGGCGGTGCGACCGCTGCTGGAGCGGGCGCTGGCCGCCAAGGAGTTCACCGTCCAGGCCGCCCGCGACCTCGACGACGCCCTGTATCACGCCTGGACGAAGACCGAACCGGGCCGCACGGTCGCCGTCTGGTACCCGACCGGGCCATGAGCACGAACGGCTCCGCGTAGCGGCGGCTACGCTCGCCGCGCGATGGCCGCCGGCCTCGGGCTGCGTAGCGTACCTGTGCGCTTGGATTGCGGAGGCGGTCGAATAGCTGCTGAAGGGGGGCAGGTGTCCTACACGCTGGAGGAGGTGCGCGTCGCCGCCAAGCGGGAACCGTTCCGGGCCGGCGTGCGCATGCGCCTGGTGATGCCCCGGATCTCGGTGCGCGTCACCCGCTGGCTGCTCAACCACGCCGGCTCGGTGACGCCCAACCAGGTGACGGCGCTGTCGGCCGTGCTCGGCATCCTCGCCGGCTGTTGCCTGCTGGCGCCGGGCGGGGTGGCTGCGGCCGTGGCCGCGTTCGTCGTCTACCAGCTCCACATCCTGTTCGACTACGTCGACGGCGAGCTCGCCCGCGTCAAGCACATGGAGAGCTTGCTGGGCGGCTACTACGACCTCATGGTCGGCCGGCTGACCAAGCCGGTGGTGCTGTACTGCGCCGCGGTCGGCACCTGGCTCGGCGACCGGCACCCCGCCGACCTGGCCCTGGGGACGCTCATCGTCCTCGGGTTCTTCCTGGACAAGGAGGCCGTGGACGTCTGGTACCGGGTCAACGCGGGCCGGGCCGACATCGAGGACCGCTACGTCGTTCGCTCCGAGCGGACGCTGGGCGGCGCGGCCAGGCTGGCCGCCCGGGTCGCGGTCGGGCTGCGTGGCATCCAGGCGTTCCTCGGCTACCAGATCCTCGCGGCCGTGGTCACCTGGGCCGGCGTCGAGCAGGTCAGTGTCTTCGGGCTGCGCCTGGCGCCCCGCAGTCTGGTCCTGGCCGGCTATGCCGTCGCGTTCCCGGCCGTGGCCCTGGTGCGCACCATCTACATCGCCCGCACGGGCCACGTCCCCCGTCGCCAGGACCTGGTGCTCGACCGCTAGCAGCTCGGCTGCTGCTGCGGCCCGGTGCCGCCGCCGTCGTCGCGACGGGAGCGCGGGCTCCCGCGGCGGCTCACCGCGCTGGTGAACAGCCGGCCAGGCCGAGCGCCGACATCTGACCGTAAGGAGCGCTACGCCGAATGCTCGTAGCCTCCTTGGCCGCGGAGCACCTACCGTCACGTTGGTTCCTGCTGGTACGGCGTGAACGTGACAATGGGGTGAAACGCACGAGCACCACGGACCTGGCGTTGGCGTGTGCGGCACCGAGCGTCCCGCATGGTGGCCGTCTGGTCGACCGACGGCTCGAGCCGGGGGAGGCGGTGGGGCTCGTGCGGGGTGCGTCCTCGCTGACCTTGTCCCCGGCGGAGGCGGCCGACCTGCAGGCGCTGGCCACCGGGGTCTACAGCCCGCTGCTGGGGTTCATGGGCAGCGCCGAGCACGAGGCCTGTACGCAGACGATGCGGCTGCCGGACGGGCTGCTGTGGCCCATTCCGGTGTGTCTTGGGGTGCCGGAGGGGGTCAGCATCCGCGGCGATCGGCTCGCGCTGCGCGATGCGCACGGCGGGGTGCTCGGTGTGCTGGAGGTCCACGAGTTGTACCGGCGCGACCGGCTGGGTGAGGCGGAGCGGGTGTTCGGGACGGCCGATCCGGCCCATCCCGGCGTCGCTCGGGTCCTCGGCGCGCCCGCCCTGGCGGTTGCCGGCCCGGTCCGGGCGGTGGTCGGGCCGTTGGATGGCCTGGCGGGCCGGTACGCGCTGACCCCGGCCAAGACGCGGGCGGCGTTTGTGGCCCGGGGCTGGCGCACGGTTGTCGGTTTCCAGACCCGCAACCCGATCCATCGGGCGCACGAGTACCTGCAGAAGTGCGCGCTGGAGATCTGCGACGGCCTGCTGCTGCACCCGCTGGTGGGGCCGACCAAGGACGGCGACGTGCCGGTGGAGGTGCGCATGCGGGCCTACCAGGCGGCGCTGCGGTACTTCCCGGCCGGGCGGGTGCTGCTGGCGGCCCTGGTCGCGCCGATGCGGTACGCCGGGCCCCGGGAGGCCCTGCTGCACGCGCTGGTGCGCAAGAACCACGGTTGCACCCACTTCATCGTCGGGCGCGACCAGGCCGGCGTCGGTGCCTACTACGGTCCCTTCGACGCGCAGCGGCTGCTCGCGTCGCTGCCGCCCGGGGAGCTTGGCATCACGCCGCTGCTGTTCGACGAGGTGTTTCATTGTGCGGCCTGTGGTGGCATGGCCTCCGCCAAGACCTGTCCCCATCCCGACAGCGAGCGGGTCGCGCTGTCAGGCACCAGGGTGCGGGGCATGCTGCGCGGCGGCGAGCCGGTCGGGCCGCAGTTCGTGCGGCCCGAGGTCGCGGAGGTGCTGCGGGGCGCCTATCAGCGTCCAAACGGCGACGGCCAGCCGGTTGGCCGGTCGGTGGGGGGGGCCGAGCCGATGCCCAAGCCAGCGACCCAGGCTGGCTTTGTGGTCTGGTTCACCGGCTTCTCCGGTGCGGGGAAGTCCACCGTGGCGAGCGCCCTGGCGTCCTGCCTGCTCCAGCGGGGGCACCGGGTGGAGCTGCTGGACGGCGACGAGGTCCGCGCCAACCTCTCCCGGGGGCTTGGGTTCAGCCGCCAGGACCGGGATGCGAACATCGCTCGCATCGGCTATGTTGCCGCGAAGCTGGCCCGCCACGGCGTAGCCGTGCTGGTCGCCGCCGTCTCGCCGTATCGGGAGGCCAGGGATCGGGTGCGCGGCCTGGTGGACCATTTCGTCGAGGTGCACGTGGCCACGTCGCTTGCGACCTGCGCCGAGCGTGACGTCAAGGGCCTCTACGCGCGGGCGCTGGCCGGCCAGCTCCCCCAGTTCACCGGCGTGTCGGACCCCTACGAGCCGCCGCCGGCTCCCGAGGTGGTCCTGCACACCGACCGCGAGCCGGTCGAACGCTCGGTCGGGCAGGTCGTGGCTTGCCTCGAGCGGCTCGGGCTCACCGCGGCGGTGCGGGCGCACGGGCACCACGCGAGCGCAGGCCGTCGATCCGCACCAGGTTGAGAACGCGCAGCGATCGCCCCGGCCAACGGGCAGACCGACAGGAGAACGAGGCGACGATGCGGCTCGGGACGAAGGCAGCCACGACCAGAGCGACCGCGGGAGGCCTGATCCTGCCCGACTTCGTGATCATCGGCGCCCAGAAGGGCGGCACCGTCTGGCTGAACGACTGCCTCCGCGAGCACCCCGACGTCTACATGAGCCCGGACGTCCACGAGATCTTCTTCTTCGACCGCTACTTCGACCGGGGCGTCCAGTGGTACGCCCACTACTTCCGCAACTACGGTGGGCAGCGGCGGATCGGGGAGACCACCTCGACCTACCTGGCCCATCCGCTGGTGCCGCAGCGGCTGCGCCAGGTGCTGCCGCAGGCGACGGTGATCGCCTCGCTCCGCAACCCCCTCGAACGTGCCTGGTCGCGGTACCTGCACCTGTGGCGCAAGGGCGACATCCCAGCCGGCCTCTCGTTCGGTCAGGCCTGCGATGCCGCACCGGACATCGTCGCCGGCGGCGAGTACTTCCGCTGCCTGCGGCCCTGGCGTGAACGGTTCCCGGCGGAGCGGCTGCACTGTCTCGTCTTGGACGACGCCCGCGACGACCCGTTCGGGTACCTGCGGCGCCTCTACCAGCTCCTCGGGGTCGACCCTGAGTTCCGCGCCGCCAAGACGACCGGCAGGAGCAACGAGCACCACACGCCCCGGTCCCTCAAGGCCGCGAACCTCGCCTACCACGTCTCCCGCTCCCTGCACCGCCGCGGCCTCCACCCGGTCGTCGAACGCCTGAAGGCGCTCGGCGCGCGGCGCCTGGTCCTGGAGGGCGGCCGCAACCCCGCCAAGGAGCCGCCACCCATGTCTCAGGCCGACCGGGAGCGCCTGCGGGCGCACTACTACGCCGATGTCGCGGCGCTGTCCGAGTTGACCGGCCGCGACCTGGTGAGGCTGTGGCTCGACCGCGAGGCCGCCCGCTGAGCCGCACGCCAGGTCAGGAGGCGATCGGCTCGGGCTGGTCGCGGTCCAGCAGGGTGGCGAAGTTCGACCACTCGAAGGCGCGGATCATGCGGCCGACCATGCGGACGATGCCGACCGGATCGCGGCCGATCGCGGTCTCGGCGGCGAGCACCAGCCCGTGGACCCCGTCGAGCAGGGTGTTGGCCACGTCGTTGGCCTCGGCGATGGTCGGGTTCCGGCTGGTCACCATCGACTCGAGCAGGTTGGTCGCCACATAGACCGGGCGGCTCCAGCGGTTCGCCCGGCGTGCGATCGCCTTCTGGTAGAACGGCACGTACTCGAGTGGGACCTCCCTGGAGAGGTCGCCGCGGTCGATCAGCACCGCGTCGGAGCGGTCGATGATCCCGTCCATGTTGCGAACGCCCGCGCTGCTCTCGATCTTGGCGATCAGGTGCACGCCGGGGGCGAGCGAGCGGACCAGGTCGACGTCAGCGGCCGAGCTGGCGAACGACAGGGCGACGTGCCGGACGCCGGCGGCCGTGCACAGGGCGATCGCGGCGCGGTCCTTGTCGGTGAGGGCGGGCAGCGACGGCGCGGGATCGACGACCACGCCCTTGTGGGCCCGCACCTTGCCGCCGCCCACGACCACGGCCTCAGCATGCTCCTCGCCAGCCTCGCGCACGCGCACCTGCGCGCCGTCGAAGTCGATCGTGACCAGGCTCCCCACCCGCAGCCCTGCGAACACCGACCGGGGCCACAACGTCAGCTCGTCGGCGGTCCCCTGGACCGGCGCGGCGGTCAGGCGGACCGGGTCGCCCTCGCGCAGGACCACGCCGGGCGCCATCGCGCCGCAGCGCACCTGGGCGCCTTCGAGGTCCAGGCAGAGCGGCTTGGCGGAGGCGGACTGCACCAGCTCGATGCATTGTTCGAGCGCCTCGAGCCGGCTGTGGGACAGGTTGATGCGGAACAGGTCGACGCCCGCCTCGTCGAGCTGCTCGATGACCTCGGCGGACAGCGACGCCGGGCCCAGCGTGCACAAGATCTGGATCTTCATGGTCCTCCGAGGCGCCATCCGGTCACTCGGGCATCCACGCTGGTCGTCCTCACGCCACCTCTGGGACACATGATGAGAACGACCTGCCGGGGAGCCGATCCGCATTCGCCGTGCCGCGGACTCCGTTGGATGTGGTACCTCCACCGGTCCGGCGGCCAGGATCCGCGCCGGTGGTGGTCACTTGGCTCAGGTCGGCATGGATCGTACGGTCCATCACTACGCCGATGATCCGCCGGCCGGGTGGGAGCCCACCGGAGGTGTCAGCCGAGGCCCCAGCCGTCGAACTCTGGCCCGAGGAAGCCGCGAAGGCGACGCACGTCCTCTGCGAGGAGGTCCGCGAGCTTGCCTCGCACCTCGCCGGGAACCGTGAAGGAGCGGGCAGGTCCATCCTCTGGGCGGCGCCGGAGCCGGTTGAGCGTCCGCAGGATGTTGCTTTCCAGCTCCTTTGCTCGCTTGGTGGCGGGGAAGTACGTCTTCAGCCATTTACGGGCGGGCAGGGGGACCAGCGAGCGGGTCGGCTTGTCCTTCGTCAGGTAGAACTCTTGATCGACGTTGGGAGGGACGAGATCGGCATTCACACCGATGAACTCGTACACCCTTTGGAGCGTGGCGCGGCGGGCGCCCCGGAGTTCCTCCGAGGTGATCACCAGCAGCTGGTCCTGCGGGAAGTACTCCAGGTACTGCTCGAGCTGAAGGGCATACCGACTGCAGTCCAGGTAGATGGGGTTCTCCAGGACGGCTCGCTCGAACGGCACCTGCTCCGACCCCTCGATCACCCGGGTCTGGTAGTGGGATCGGATCCGCTCGATGGGGTCCCGGACCACATAGATGAGGCGAGCGTCCGCGATGTAGGCGGCGATGCGCTGTGGGACGCCCCGGTACTGCGGGTATTTGGTGTAGGCGTTCGAAGCCTCCCCGATCGCGATCGCGTCCGGTCCGGCGGAGGCGAACTGCTTGCGGTACCAGTCGATTCCCCGCCTCCAGTGTGACTCCTCCACGAAGAATTCCGGGGCCTTGTACGGCGGCATGAAGACCTGCGGATGTGCACGAAGGTAGTGATACATGCTGGTCGTGCCGGCCTTCATGGCGCCAATGACCAGGAAGTTCGGAAGCGGGCCGACGGGCGTGCGGGAGATCGGCATGGTCATTGGCACCTGGGCCCGATCGAGCTGCGGGTTTGCATCGGAGCGCTCAGCCGGCGGGATAGCCGTGACGGGCCAGCCAGGCGCTACGGGCGGCATTCCAGACCGACCTGTCCTTGGTCACGGTGACGCCGGCGGGGACCGGGGCGGGGTAGTCCCCGGGTCCGGTCCACACGAGGGTGACGTGCTGGGCGACGGTCCCGTCCGGGAACCGCATCGGCTTGCTGCCGTTCGTCGACGTCCGCTCCACCAGGAAGATCGAGTTGCGCAGGACCAGGCGGTTGGCCCAGCGTGACCACTTGAACAGCTGCCCGTTGCCGAGCCGGTCGGGCGCGTCGTCATACGGCATGGGCTGCAGCCGCATGAGCACCCCGTCCATCGTGAAGGTCTCGCCGGCTGGGGGCGGCGAGGGGCTGAAGCCCTTGCTGGGCCGCTCCGACAGGCCCATGAAGCAGCCGTCGAAGAGGCTGTCGGCCACGTAGCCGCCCGAGATGGCGTCGTTCTCGATGCAGTCGTCGCGGATGTAGGTGAAGTACAGGTTGCGGGCCACGAAGCCGTCGCCGAACGGCGAGACACCGTCCTCGACGTTGTCGACCCGCAGGCCGTCGACCAGGTACCAGCCGCTGGCGCTGGCGCGCAGGCCATCGCCGTCGTAGCCGGGATCGTGCTTCACCTGCCGCCAGGTCAGGCTGCGTGGCTGCTGGCCGACGACGGTGCCGCCGATGATGCACAGGTGCTCGGCGGGCATGTCCTGCCCGGCCGCCTGGCCATGCTTGACCTTCCCGAAGACCAGCGGGTACAGGCTCTGGTAGGGGTAGGCGGTGGAGGTGAGCCCGCGCAGGTCATAGGTGACGTCGCTGGGCGGGCTGTCCACCTGGTAGGCGGCATCGTCGGCGCCCGTGCGCCGCACGGTGCCGGGACGGCGCAGGCAGGCATCGGCCGGCGGGACGCCCGCCGGTGCGCCGACGGCCCGCACGCCCCGCGTGGCCTGCGTGGCCGTGACGGTCGACGGGGCGGCCACGGCCGCCGGCGCGGGCGCCCGCCGGCCCGGCCGGGTGGCGACCACGATCGAGGCGGCGAGGATCCCGGCGACGGCGAGGGCGACCAGCAGGCGCCGGGTGACGCCGAACGGCCTGCTCATGTCGGGGCCTTTCGTCGGAGCTTCGCGCTGGCGGTGCTGTCGTCCGGGTTGCTGTTGTCGTACCGGTTGCGGGCCACGACGTGCAAGGTCACCGTACCTCCTGCCGGCTCGGGCGGCGCCGCCCCGTGCCGCCGGCGCCCGCCGGGCGTCGGCGCAGCCGCGCCAACAGCGCCCTGCCCACCTCCCGGTCGACCGGGTCGATGCCCAGCGCCACGAGCAGGACCAGGTAGGTCAGGCCGAGCACGACCGTCACCAGGCCGAGCCGCGGGAGCGGGTCCATCCCCTGCAGGGGCAGCAGCCGGGCCACCAGCCCCGCGAGCAGCCCGGCCACGACGGGCCGCAGGAAGCGGCGGTCGTAGGGCAGGATCCCCAGGGCCGCGTGCACCTGCACGACGCGCAGCAGGTTGACCGCGACCATGGCGGTGGCGTTGGCGACGGCCGCGCCGATCAGGCCCCAGCGCGGGATGAGCGCCAGGTCCAGCACGACCGACAGGGCGAGAAACAGCAGCGAGTTGCACACGCTCAGCCGCGCCCGCCCGATCATGGCCAGCAGCCCGGCCACCGTGCCCGTGCCGACGTTGACGAGCTGGCCGACGGCGAGCACGGCCAGGGCCGGCGCACCATCCCGGAACCCATGCCCGAACAGCCGCAGGATCTCCGGGGCGAACAGCAGCTCGAGCAGGCAGAGGGGGAACCCGACGGTGAACAGCCAGCGGGTGGTGGCCTTGAACAGGCGGTCGAGTTCCTGGCCGTCCTGGCGGTGGTGCAGATCGGCCACGATCGGGTTGAACAGCACCGTGACCGAGGCGAGCAGGGACCCGACCAGCTGGGACAGCCGCCGGGCGACCCCGAACACGCCGACCAGGCCGGCCGGCTGCAGGAAACCGAGCACCAGCACCTCGGTCTGGTTGTTGGTGTACAGGATCAGCCGGTTCAGCGACATCGGCACCGAGTAGCGGAACAGCCCGGCGGTCGAGGCCCGCCCGGCCGGCGGCAGCAGGCGCCGGAGCATGCCCAGCGTGACCACGAGGACGACGACCTCGGTGGCGGTGTAGGCGATGGCGACATGGCGGGGGTCGGCGGCGACGTGCAGGGCCACAAGCGCGGCGGCGAGCCGGATGGCCGGGGCGACCAGCGAGTCGGAGGCCACCGATGGAGCCGCCCGGCCCAACGCGCGCAAGGATGCCCGAGCCACCTCCGTGGTCGCCGTGAAGGGGACGGCGAGGGCGAGCGGGACGAGCACACGGGCCAGGGCCGGCTTGTCGAAGGCGTCGGCGATCAGGCCCGCCCCGGCGACGAGCAGCCCACCGGCCACCGCACCGGCGAGGAACGCTCCGAGCAGCCCGCGTCGAACCACCGATCTGAGCCGGTCCAGTGCACCCAGGCCGCGGGCGATGGCGCCGAAGCGTAGCACGCCGTAGTCCAGACCGAGGTCGCAGCCCTCGGCCAGGAAGGTGGAGACGGCCAGAGCGAGGATGAAGACGCCGAAGCCGGCGGTGCCGAGACGGCGGGCCACGGCGACCTGGTAGGCGGTGGACAGCACGAACGACACGCCACCGCCGGCCAGCGCCACGGCGGCGCCGCCTGCGACCCGCTGCGGACCGTCGCGGCTCGGCGGTGGCTGCGCCTGGCCCAGCGTGCCGGTCACCTGGGTGGCCTCACTGGCCCCGCCGCAGCAGCATCACGAGCACCGTCCGCCCGATGGTCTCCAGGTCGAGCAGCAGCGACCGGTGCTTGAGGTAGTACAGGTCGTACTCGTGGATGATCCACTTGTCACGCACGCTGTCGCTGTAGCCGAAGCGCACCACCGCCCAGCCGGTCACCCCTGGCCGGACCAGGTGGCGCCGGTCGAAGAAGGGGATGGTGCGGCCGAGCAACCGCACGAACACCGGCCGCTCCGGCCGCGGCCCGACCAGGCTCATCTCCCGCCGCAGCACGTTGAAGAACTGGGGCAGCTCGTCGAGATGGGTGCTGCGCAGGAACCGGCCGAGCCGGGTGACCCGATGGTCGTCGGTCGAGGCCCACGCCGGCCCGTCCTGCTCGGCGTCCACGCGCATGGTGCGGAACTTCCACATCCGAAACGGCCGGCCCCGCAGCCCCACCCGCTCCTGCCGGTAGAACACCGGGCCGCCGTCCCCCAGCCGGTGGGCCAGCCAGAGCAGCGGTGCCAGCAGCCCGGCGGCGAGGCTGCCGAGCACCCCGGCGCCCAGGTCCATGAGCAGCTTGACGGCCGCATAGCCGCGGCGGCGGCGCAGCGGCCGGTCGAACAGGAACCAGGACTCGTCGAGCTGGTCGAGCATCGCCCGTCGCAGGACCCGCTCGTAGCACTCCTGCGGGCGCAGCAGCCGGACGCCGGCGAGACTGAGCCCAGCCAGCGCGTCGGCCGTCCGCGGGTCCTGCAGGGTCCGGTCGCTCACCACCAGGGGGGTGTGCCGGGGCAGCTCGTGCCGGCCGTCGAGCACCAGCTCGGGGGAGACGATCCGCAGCGGGGCACGCGGGATCGCGCCCGTCAGCGCCTCCGGTGTCTGCACGTCCGCGGTGAGCAGCCACAGCCCGTGCCGTTCAGCGGACGCCATCGAGGACCTCCGGGGGCTCGGGGGCCGGCAGCTGGCGTGCGGCCAGGTCGCCGGCGAACCACAGCAAGGCGAACAGGATGATGACGTGGCGGAAGTGGAGGGTCTCGTGGAACAGGCTGTCGGCCGCGTTGGCGATGACCGCCGCCCCGAGCGCCTGCGCGCGGACGCCGTCTCGGCCCGCCTCGGCCACCACGCGGAGCGCGCGGCGCACGAGCGCCGCGTACAGGCCGAGCAGTCCGACCAACCCGAGCACCCCGCGCTCGATGAGGAAGGCCAGCACGTCGTTGTGCAGGCTGTGGACCTTGGCGTCGTCGCCCAGGCGGCCGTTGCCGATCTGGAGCTGGCCACGGGCCTCACCCGGGCCGACGCCGACGAGGCACGCCGAACCGGCCCTGGCGATGGCGGCCGACCACAGCCCGATGCGACCGTCGAGGCTCTTGCTGGCCCGCCCGATGGTGGTGCTGAGCGCGCCGCTGTCCCGCGCCTTGGCCGACACCGCGGCCACGTCGCCCAGGGTGAGGCGAGGTGGCCCGACCGTCACCAGGACGGCGGCGAGCACGAGCGCGGCCGCCAGCAGGGCGCCGCCCGCCAGGCCCTGCACCTGGCCGGTGGTGCGGCCGACGCGCAGGTAGGCGCCGACGGCGAGCACGGCCAGCCCGGCGGCCAGCCCGAGCAGGCCGCCCAGCGACGCGGTCGCCCACAGGCCGGCCAGCAGCCAGCCGCCGGCGAGCAGGCGGGCCAGGCGCCCACGCGGCCAGGGGGAGGCGAGCAGCACGAAGAACGAGGTCAGCATGTAGCTGCCGGCCAGGTTGGGATTGCTGCCGGTCGGGCCGGCGGCGCGCGTGGCCCCCGGCTTGAGCTGAAACAGCGCGTCGAGCGCCTCGGGCGTGAGGTGGAAGTGGGCGCCGACGAGCACGGTCGCCCACACCAGGGCGGCGGCCGCCCAGACCACCAGCACCACCCGGAAGGCACGCTCGTCGGCGTGCAGGTAGGTCACGGTCGCGACCAGCACCAGCAGCAGGTAGACGTCGATGAGCAGCGTCAGCAGGCCGGTGCGCAGGTCGTTGCTGGCGACCAGGGCGACCAGGCTGCCGGCCAGGATCACCGTGGTGGCAAGCGGCGCGGGCACGTGCACGCGCCAGCGCCGCTGCACGACCGCGACCACGGTGACCAGCAGGAAGCCGGCGGCGAACAGGTCGACCGGGGCGGTGTTGGCGGGGCCGTGCGGGACCAGGACGGGCAGCAGCGCCACGGTCGCGCACAGCAGCACCAGGTTCATCGCGACCGCCTCGGCGCGCCGGCGCGTTCGGCCAGCGCCTCCTGGTAGACCGCGTCCAGCCCGGCCAGCATGTCGCGCACGTCGAAGCGGCCGGCGACCCGGGCGGCGCCGGCCCGGCCCATGGCCGCGCCCCGGTCCGGGCGGGCGAGCACATCCAGGATCCGGTCGGCGAGCAGGTCGGGCCGGCCCGCTGGGGTCAGATACCCGGTGACGCCGTCGACGACCAGGTCGGGCACGCCGTTGACGGCGGTGGCGACGACCGGCCGGCCGGCCAGGACCGCCTCGGTCAGGGCCCGGCCGAGCCCCTCCCACAGCGAGCTGAAGGCGACCACGTCCATGGCGGCCAGCAGGTCGGGGACGTCGTCGCGCAAGCCGAGCAGACGGATGCGCGGCTCGCCGCCGACGGCCGTCTGCACCTGGGGACGCAACGGCCCGTCGCCGACGACGAGCATGTGGGCGTCCGCGCGGGCCGCCAGCACCCGGCGGGCGGCGGCGACCAGGTCGAGGGGGGCCTTTTGCGCCATGAACCGCGTCACCGAGCCGACCACCGGCGCCTCGGCGGGGATGCCGAGCGCGGCGCGGGCGCGCCGGCCATCCCCGGCCGCCAGCGCGGCGACCGGCACGCCACTGACGACCACGCGGAGCTGGCCGGGCCGGGCGATCCGCAGGGCCAGCGCCTCGTCGGCGTTGGCCTGGCAGAGCGCGACGATGCGGTCGGCGCAGCGGCCGGCGAGCCGCTCGGCGGCCAGCAGCGGCCCGCGCTGCCACCACGGCATCCGGTCGTGCACCGGGAAGGCGTGGATGGTGTGCACGACCACGGGGACACGGCGGGCGCGGGCGGCCAGCCGGCCGAGCACCCCCGCCTTGGCGGTGTGGGTGTGGACGACGTCGTAGCCGCCGACCAGCCGCCCGAGCGTGGCCGCGGCCCGCAGGTCGGCGGCGGTCCCGAGCGCCCGGCGCAGCGCGGGGACCACGACCAGCCGGTCGGCGGCCGCCCGCGCCCGGTCGGCGAGCTCGCCCGGGCCGGCGACCAGGTCGACCTGGTAGCGGGCGCGGTCCAGGCCGGCCACGGTCAGCAGCGTGTTGTCGGTGGCGCCCCCCGGGCCCAGGTGGGTGATGACGTGCAGCAGGCGCGTCCGCGCCCCGGCCGGACCGGCGCGCCCCGCCGGTCCGGCCGGCGTGGCCGGCGGCCTCACCGGACCGTCCTTCCGGCCGCGACGCCCTCCCGGTCGGCGATCCAGTCCGCCTGGGCGGCCAGCCCGGCGGCCAGGTCGACCTGCGGCCGGTAGCCGAGCAGCGCCTCGGCGCGGGTGCCGTCGGCGCCGGTGTGGCGGGCGTCGCCCGGCCGGGCCGGCAGCCGCCGGATGCGCAGCCGGCGCCCGGTGACCTGGCCGACCAGGTCGAGGACCTCGTTCAGGCTGACCCGCCGGCCCCCACCCACGTTGATCGCCTCCACCAGGATGGGGGCGGTCATGGCCGCCAGGGTGGCGCGGACGGCGTCGCCCACGTAGGTGAAGTCGCGGGTCTGCTCGCCGTCGCCGTACACGGTGATCGGCCGGTCCGCCAGCGCCGCCTCCAGGAAGCGGCGGAAGCCCATGTCGGGCCGCTGGCGTGGCCCGTACACGGTGAAGTAGCGCAAGGTGGCGACCGCCATGGGGGAGATGGCCGGCTGGGCGTAGGCCAGGCACAGATGCTCGGCGGCCAGCTTGGTCACCCCGTAGGGCGACACGGGCCGGGTGAGCGACTGCTCGGCGGTCGGGTAGGTCGGCGCGTCGCCGTACACGCTGGACGACGACGCGGCGACCAGGCGGGGCACGCCGGCGCGCACGCAGGCCTCGAGCAGCCGCTGGGTGGCGAGCACGTTCCAGGCCACATAGGTGGAGAAGTCGGCCCCCCAGGAGGCGCGCACCCCGGGCTGGCCGGCCTCGTGGACCACCACCGCGGCGCCCGCCAGCCAGCCGTCCAGCTCCATGGTGGCCAGGTCGCCCTCGACCAGCGAGAACCCTGGCCGCCGGCGCAGGGCGGCTGCGTTGGCGCGCTTCTCGCGCGGCGCGTAGTAGGGGGTGAAGGCGTCGATGCCGACCACCCGGTGGCCCTGGTCGAGCAGCGCCTCGGTCAGGTGCGAGCCGATGAAGCCGGCCGCGCCGGTCACCACCACGTGGCCCGAGCCGACCCGGTCGCTCATCGCCCTGCCGTGGCCGCGGCCGGCGCGAGCACACTGGTGCCCTGGAATCCGTCTGGCCCCACCCCGAGCAGCTCGGCGATGGTCGGCGCCAGGTCGCACAGCTCGTGCGGCCCGGACCGCAGCACCTGCCCACGCACGTACAGGTGGGCGTCGTCGACGGTGTGCATGCCGCCCAGGCCGTCGGCGGGCTCGCCGAGCATGGCGGCGGCGGCCACCTTGCCCTTCAGCTCGTAGCCCGGCGTCCTGCTCGGCAGTCTCGGCAGTCGCATCGTCTCCTCCTGCGCGTTGCTGGCCGTCAGCCGAGGTAGCCGAGCGCCTCCAGGTGGGAGGCGACCAGGTCGGCCTCGTCGGCCGAGTCCACGTCCTGGGTGGGGGCGAGCAGGCCGCGCGCCTCCAGGGCGCCGATCACCCGGTCGGCCGCGTCGTCCACGCCCTCCAGGCCGGGGCGGGTGACCAGCAGCGGCTCGGGGCCGGGCTCGCCGAGCAGGACCTCGACCGCGGCCGGCGGCCCGTTGCCCTCGGCCTGGCCGGGGACGCCCAGGGGGATCAGCACGGCCACGCCGTGCCCGGCCAGCCTGCCGGCCACCCAGCGGAGCCGTTCGATCGAGGCGCCGAGCCGGCCGCGCGCCTCCTCCGGGTCGAGCAGGTCGACCCGTCTGCCCCGGCTGCGCAGGCCGGCCGCAACGGCGCTGGCCAGCGCCCGCGCCGCGGCGTCGGAGGGTCCGGTGAGCCAGAGCACGAAGCCGGTGTCGTTGGTCACGCGATCACCCTCCCCTGCTGGCCGGGCGGTGGCCGCAGCCCCAGCAGCGCCTGCCAGATTCGGCTCCCAACGCAGCCTAGGAAGTGGTCATCCACCCGCCGAAGCCTCCATCGGCGTACCGGCCGCTACGCCTGGGACGGTACTGTGGACGCCAGGCGCGCAGGGCGCCGACGCGCAGGGCGCCGGCGCGCAGGCTCAGGCGAGCAGGGCGCCGTCCAGCAGCTCGGCGCTTGGCCCCGGCGGGCCGGGCTGGAACGTGTAGGCGGGCACCCGGGCACACAGTCGCACGAGCGCGTCCATGCCGGCCTCGAAGTCCCGCGGGACCTGGCCAAGGCAGGAGACCAGCCGGAGCAGCGCCTCGCCGGGCCGCAGGGGGTCCAGGCTCGGCGCTGCATGCCGGGCGCCTGCCTGGACGCCCGCCGGCAGGAACACCAGGGCCGCCACCTCGGCGGCGACCCGGGCCGGTCGTGCGCCCAGCAGCGCCTCCGGCTCGGCCTGCCACTCGACCGCCCCGCCGGCGGTGCGGAACGGCACGAGCGCGGTGTGCGCCGGGTCGATCGACAGCAGCTCCAGCGCCCGGCGGCGCAGGCGCAGCGCCTGCGGGAACGGGGCGACCAGCAGGTCGCCGGGGTCGAGCGGGACGGTGCGTTCCGCCAGCAGCCAGGTCCCACGGGCGACCATGGCGACGGCGAGCAGCGTCGTCGTGTCGTCGGGCCCGCTCAGCACCACCGCCTGCCCGGCCCGCCCGACCACCGTCCCCTTCAGGTACACCCAGCGGTCGAGCGGCGGGGCCCACAGGGGCGGGAAGAGCGGCTGCTGGCCCCGCCAGGGATGGACCTGACCGCCGGCGGTGACCGTCACCTCCGCGGCCCGCGGCACCTCGGCCCCGCCGGCGCCGGTGACGGTGACGGTGACCTCGGCCGGGCCGGGCGGCACCCGGAACGCCCCGTACACGGTCAGCCAGGAGCGCAGCAGCTCGACGCTGGCCGTGACCACCCGAATGCGGGTCCCCAGCACCTCGAACACCGCCTGGACGCGGAGGTCACCGTTGGACGAGGCGTCCGAGGGCGTGGCGCTGGCGTCCCACACCGCGGCGCCGGTCACCGGCGGCCCTCGGTCACGAGGCGGCCCTCGGCCACGGGCCTGCCGTCGGTCACGAGGCGGCCCTCGTCGGTCACGAGGCGGCCCTCGTCGGTCACGAGCTCGGCCGCCTGCAGGCGGCCGAGCACCCGCTGGCAGCCCGGTGCGGCGACCGTCGGGGAGACGCCATAGCGCCGGGCCAGCTCGGCAACCACCTCGTCGGCGCTGCGCCGCCCGTCGCACAGCTCCCAGATCGCCCAGGCGGTCGCATTGAGCAGGTAGGCGGCCTTGCCGGCCGCGTCGATGAGCACGCCATCGCTGCCCAGCCGGCGCTCGAGGACCGGCCGGCGGGCCAGCGGCCTAGCGCTCATCGGGCGCCGGCGGCGGGTCGCCCGCAGCCGGCTCGTCCCGCCCCGTATCGAGCAGCACCCAGATGCGCGGCTCGTCCCATGCCTCACGCGGCCCGGCCGGCTCCGCCGGGAGCGGGTCAGGCTGGCTCGTCCGCCTGCGACTGAGAAGACGCATGCAGCACCTCGCTTTCCACTGGTCGCCGTTTCACCGGCCGCCGGTCGGGGCTGGGCAGGCCGGCTCGGGACGGGAAGACCGCGCCGACATGGCCGACGTAGGCGCTGCGGCGCAGCTCGTACCGGCTGCTGACCGGGTTGCCGCTGCCGACCAGCGCGGCGCCGACGATCGGCAGGCCGGCCCGGCGGAACCCGCCGGCCAGCTCCCGGAGCCGACGCCAGCGGCTCACCCCGGCGCGGGCGACGAGCAGCACCGCGTCGGCCGCGCCGGCCAGCGTGACCGCGTCGGCCAGCGAGCCGGCCGGCGGGGTGTCGATCAGCACCGTCCAGCCGATCTCCCGCAGCGACCAGATCAGCTCGCGGAGCCGGGCCACGAACAACAGCTCGGCCGGATTGCGGGAGGTCACCCCGGCCGGCAGGACCAGCAGGTTGCAGCGCACCGACACCAGCCGCGCGACCGGGTCGGTGTCGTCGCCCTGCAGCAGCTCGGCCAGGCCTGGCCGGTGTGGCTCGAGCCGGAAGATGCGCTCGACATCGGGGTGGCGCAGGTCGCCGGAGACGACGACCACATGCCGGCCCTTGTGGGAGAGTGCGTCGGCCAGGTTGGCGACCAGGGTCGACTTGCCCTCGCGGCGGTCGGTCGAGGTGACCACGAGGACGCGGAGGTCGCGCCCGAGCCCTCGGGCCTCGAGCTTGGCGGCGAGCTTGCGGAAGCCCTCGGCGGCCGGGCTGAACGGACGCTGCACCACCGCGATCGGCTTGCGGCGCGTGACCCCGGCCGCCGGGACCGCCTCGATCGGCTCGACGCCGGTGGCCCGCTCCACATCCCGCAGGGTCAGCACCTTGGGGCGGACGGCTTCGGTGACGAGCGCCAGGCCGGCGCCCGCGAGCAGCCCGAGCAGCAGGCTGAGCGCGACGTACACCGGAGCACTGAGCGGCTGGCCGGCCACCATCACCACGGCCGGGCCGAGCACCGCCGTCGGCTGGCCGAGGAACAGCAGCTGGCGGCGGATGCCGTCGATGACGGCGGTCTGCGACCGCCAGTGGTCGGTCGCCAGCCGCAGCTCGGTGGAGGTGGCGGTGCTGGCGGGCCGGTGCAGGTACGGGTTGGCTTCCCGGTCGGCCTGCTGGGCCAGGCCGGCGATCTGGGCTTTCAGGCTGTCGGCTCGGCGCTGGAGCTGCTGCAGGCCGGCCGCGGTGAGGGCGGCGTCGGCCGTGTTGCGGCGCCGGACGAGCTCGCCCGCGTAGGCCTGGACGACCCGGGCGGCGCGGGCCTGATCGCCGTCCACGTAGGACAGGTCCACCTGGGTGGAGCCGGGCACCGGGGTGGCGACGATCGCGTCGGCGAGCGCTCCCGCCCACCGCACTTTCGGCTGGTCGGCCACGGCCGCCAGCCGGGGCGCGTCCCGGCCGAGCTGGCGCAGCACCGCCCCGGCCACGCGCACGTCGCGCAAGGGGCTCTCCGGCGTGGTGGCCGGCTTCGTCGGCGCGAGCCCGGGCTGACCGGCGGCCCCCGACGGGCTGAGCACGGTCGAGGTCAACGGCCGGACGTCCACCCGGATGGTGGCCCGATAGGTGAACTGCGGGCCGACCTTGGGCAGGACGGTGAAGCCGAGGGCGAGCCCGGCGAGCAAACCGAGCCCGACCAGGATCCTCCGCCGCCACAGCGAGCGGGCGTAGTCGGCCAGGGTCGGGGCAGTGCGGGTGGGGTCGGGCGTGCTGCGGGCGGTCATCGAGCCTCCTTGTCCTCCTCCCGGGATCCTTCCCTCCCGAGCAGGCAGCGGTCTGCCGCCTGGCCAGGGCTCGGCGGTCCCGCACTCGCCACCAGGTCAGGTGGCGCCCGGCAGCTCGCTCGCCCGCTCCATGGCCAAGGTGGCAGCCTCCAGCCTGGAGTGGAGCTCGAGCTTCTCGAGAATGTTCTGGATGTGGGTGCGGACCGTATGCGGGCTGATGTACAGGACGCTGCCGATCGAGTCGTTGTCCCAGCCCCGGCCGAGCAGGGCGAGCACCTCACGTTCGCGCAGCGACAGCCGGTTGACCGGGGACTCGGCGGCGCGGTGCTCCGCGTCGACGAGCCGCCGGAAGGCCTCCGGGAGGGTGGCGCGGGGCACCAGGCCGTCGTCGCCGAGCGCGGCCTCCACCGCCGACAGGACGGTGCTGGCCCCGCTCGTCTTGAGGACCACGCCGACCGCGCCGGCGCTGACCGCGGTCACCACCAGCTGCAGGTTCATCTTGAGGGACAGCACCAGCGCCTTGATGGTGTCCTGGTCGGCGAGGACCTGCTCGAGCAGGGGCGGCTCGCCCACCAGGGCCAGCTCGACGTCGATCAGCACCAGGTCGGGGCAGCACCGCCGGACGGCCGGCAGGACGGCCTCCCGTGAGGAGCATCGGCCGGCCACCTCATGACGCCCGCCACGCACGAGCAGCGTCTCCAGCGCGTCGTTGAACAGCGGCTGGCGGTCGGCCAGCAGCACCCTCGCCATGCTCCCCCCCTGACGGTCGCCGACGTGTGCGCCGACGGCCTGCGCAGTGGACGACCCAGCGGAACCGTACGCAGCGTCTCCATCCGTCACATCCGGCTCATGCGTCCAGCGCAGTAGCATACGCTACGGTGACGGGGGGATTTTCCCAGCACCGCTGAAACGGGCCACTCCACCAGGCCCGGCGGGGCGGCCCGGCGGGTCTGGGTCACGCCGCCGGGCCGGTCGGCGCCGGCGGGCAGCCGTCCCACGCCGGACGCTGTAGGGTGAGGCTGCAACCGCCGCCGAGGAGCATGGTGATGCGAACCAGGGACATCATGACCAGCCCCCCGATCACGGTGACGCCCGATGCGCACGTCAAGGAGGTCGCCGACCTCCTTGTCAGGCGCCAGGTCAGCGCCCTGCCGGTGGTGGAGGAAGGCCGGCTGGTCGGCATCGTGTCCGAAGCCGACCTGGTCCCGCTGGAGGCGGTGGCCGACCTGCGGGCCCACGCCATCCGCAAGCCCGGGCCCGCCGCCCGCGCGCCCCGGCTCGTGCGCGAGGTGATGACCCGCGACGTGCTCGCGCTGCCGCCGGACGCCGACGCCGCCGACGCCGCCCGGCTCATGCTCGCCCACGGGGTGAAGAGCATCCCGATCGTGTCGGGCCCCCACGTGGTCGGCATCGTCAGCCGACGGGACCTCCTCAAGGTGCTGGCCCGGGACGACCGGGACATCCGCAACGAGCTGCTCGTCCTGCTGGAGGGCGAGCTCGGGACGCTGGAGGGGGTCAGCGTCGACGTCCGCGACGGCTCGGTCACGCTCGCGGGGCCGCTCGACCCGCCGGACCGCAAGCTCGCCGAGCTGCTGGCCAGGACCGTGCCCGGCGTCGTCGGGGTCACCTTTTCGGGTGCGGCCGGCGCCCCGGCCGGCGGCGGCGCCGGCAGCCCGGCCGGCTAGACGACGATGGCCACCGGCAGGCTCGCCGCCCGACCCTACCCGGCCTACCGCGAGGCCGACGTGGTCCTGCGCGACGGGTCGACCATCCACATCCGGCCGGCCCGGCCGGCCGACGCCCCGGCCGTGCGGTCGTTCCTGGAGGGCCTGTCCGACCAGGCCCGGGCGTTGCGCTTCTTCTCCGCCTTCCCGGACCTGGACCGCGCGGTCGCCTGGGCCACCGAGGTGGACTACGACCGGCGCTACGGGCTGCTGGCCATCGTCGGCCGCGACGGCAGGGTCGTCGCCCACGCCGGCTACGAGCGCCAGGACGACCAGCCGGAGGCGGCGGAGGTCGCCTTCGCCGTCGCCGACGCCTTCCAGGGCAAGGGGCTCGGCACGATCCTGCTCGGCCACCTGGCCGAGATCGCCCAGGACGCCGGCGTGACCCGCTTCGGCGCCGAGGTGCTGCCCGAAAACCACCAGATGGTGCAGGTCTTCCGCGACAGCGGCTTCCCGGTGCAGCTGCAGTCGGCGCCCGGCGTCATCCTGGTGGAGTTCCCGACCTCGCTGTCGCCCGCGGCGCTGGAGCGGTTCGAGCGGCGCGAGCAGAGCGCCGCCGTGGCCGCCCTGCGCACCTTCCTGGCCCCCCGCTCGGTGGCCGTCATCGGCGCCTCGCGCAGCCGCGGCGGCGTGGCCGGCGAGACGTTCCACAACCTGCTTGCGGCCGGCTTCAACGGCCCCGTCTACCCGGTCAACCCGCATGCCACGGTGGTGCAGTCCGTGGTCGCCTACCCGTCGGTCATCGACGTGCCCGGCCCGGTCGACCTGGCGGTGATCGTGGTGCCGGCGGCCAGCGTGGTCGCGGTGGCCAGGGACTGCGCGGCCAAGGGCGTGCGCGGGCTGGTGGTGATCTCGGCCGGGTTCGCCGAGACCGGCCCCGAGGGCGCCGAGCGGCAGGCCGAGCTGCTCCGGGTGTGCCGGGAGGCGGGCATGCGCCTGATCGGCCCCAACTGCCTGGGGGTGATGAACACCCACCCGGACGTGCGCCTGGACGCCACCTTCGGGCGGAACCTCGCGGTCGGCGGACGGGTCGGGTTCCTGTCCCAGAGCGGTGGGCTCGGCCTGGCCATCCTCGACCACGCCAACGCGCTCGGGCTCGGGCTGTCGTCGTTCGTGTCGGTCGGCAACAAGGCCGACGTGTCCAGCAACGACCTGCTCAACTACTGGGAGGCCGACCCCGACACCGACCTGGTGCTGCTGTACCTGGAGTCGTTCGGCAACCCGCGCAAGTTCGGCCGCATCGCCCGGCGGGTGGCGCACACCAAGCCGATCGTGGCCGTGAAGAGCGGGCGCTCGGTGGCCGGCGCCCGCGCCTCCTCGTCCCACACAGGGGCGTTGCTGGCCGCCGCCGACCTCACCGTCGACGCCCTGTTCGGCCAGGCCGGCGTCATCCGCACCGACACGCTGTCGGAGCTGTTCGAGGTGGCCTCCCTGCTGGCCAGCCAGCCCCACCCGCGCGGGCGGCGGGTCGGGATCGTGACCAACGTCGGCGGCCCCGGCATCCTGTGCGCCGACGCCTGCGCGGCCGGCGGTCTGCAGGTCGTCGGGCTGTCGGGCGAGCTGCGCGGCCGGCTGGCCGCGGTGCTGCCGGCCGAGGCGTCGGTCGCCAACCCGGTCGACATGCTGGCCGACGCCCCGCCCGAGCACTACCGGCAGGCGATCGAGCTGCTGGCCGCCTCCGGCGAGGTCGACGCGCTGATCGTCATCTTCATCCCGCCGCTGGTGGTGCGATCCGGCGAGGTGGCCGAGGCGATCCGGACGGCGGTCGCCTCGTCCTGCCAGGACCTGCCCGTGCTGGCGGTGTTCATGTCGGCCAGCGGGATCCCGCCCGAGCTGCACGGCGGCGACGTGCGCATCCCGTCCTGCGCCTTCCCCGAGGACGCGGCCCGTGCGCTGGCCCATGCCGCCGACTATGGCGCCTGGCTGGCCCGGCCCGCCGGGCAGGTGCCCGAGTTCCCCGACGTCCGCCGCGACGAGGCGGCGGCGGTGGTGGCCGCGGCGCTGCGTGAGGGCCCGCGCTGGCTGCGGCCCGACGAGGTCGCCGGCCTGCTCGGCTGCTACCGGCTGCCGCTGGCCGACTGGCGGCTTGCCGCCACCCCGGCCGAGGCCGGTGCCGCCGCCGACGACCTGGGCGGGCCGGTCGCGCTCAAGGCGGTCGCGCCCACCCTGATCCACAAGACCGAGGCGCAGGGGGTGCGGCTCGACCTGGTCGGCGCCGACCAGGTCGCCCGGGCGGCCGGCGAGCTGCAGGCGGCGGTCGCGGCGGCTGGCCACCGGGTGGAGCGCTTCCTCGTCCAGCGCATGATCGAGGGCGGGGTGGAGATGCTCGTCGGGGTCGTCCACGACCCCTCCTTCGGCCCGGTGGTGGCCTGCGGTGCCGGCGGCATGGTGGTGGAGCTGGTCAAGGACGCGGCGGTGCGGATCACCCCGCTGACCACCACCGATGCGGCCGAGATGGTGCGCTCGCTGGCCTCGTTCCCGCTGCTGGACGGCTACCGTGGCGCGCCCAAGGCCGACGTGGCCGCGCTGGAGGAGCTGCTGCTGCGGGTGAGCGCCCTGGCCGAGGAGCATCCCGAGGTGGCCGAGCTGGACTGCAACCCGGTGATGGTGCTGCCAGAGGGCACCGTGATCGTGGACGCGCGCGTGCGGGTCGAGGCGGGCGAGCCGCCCGCCCCGCTCGCCGCCCGGCGGCGCCTGGCCCGGTAGGCCCTTGGGCCTGCCTTCAGGCGCCCGGGGTGGTGGTGTGGCGGGCCAGGTAGGCGGCCGCCTCGGCGCGGCGGGCGACCTCGAGCTTGGTCAGGATGCTCGACACGTAGTTCTTGACCGTCTTCTCGGCCAGGTGGAGCTCCTCGCCGATCTGCTTGTTGGTCCGGCCGGCCGCCACCAGCGCCAGGATGCGCTCCTCCTGCGGCGACAGGCGGGCGAGCCGCTCGTCCTTGAGCAGATGCTTGCCCTTGCGCAGCCGGTCGAGCACGCCCTTGGTGACGGCGGGGTCGAGCAGGCTCTGGCCCTGGCCCACCGCGCGGATCGCACGGACCAGCTCGCCGCCCTTGATCTGCTTGAGGATGTAGCCTGCGGCACCGGCCATGATCGAGGCGAACAGCGCCTCGTCGTCGGCGAACGAGGTGAGCATGAGCACCTGCGTCTGCGGGCGGGCGGCCCGGATGTCCCGCGTGGCCTCGATGCCGCTGCCGTCCGACAGGCGCACGTCCATCACGACCACGTCGGGCAGCGCCCGCTCGGCCTCGGCGACCGCCTCCCGGACCGAACCGGCCTCGGCGCACACGACGATGTCCTCGGTGCCAGCCAGCAGCGCCTTGATGCCGTCGCGTACGACCTCGTGGTCGTCGACCAGCATCACCCGCAGCGGGATCTTGTCCATCAGCTCCCCTCGGTGCCGCCCGGCTGGCCGCTGGCGGGCGGTCCCTCCGTCGGCGGTGGGGACGGCGGTGGGGGCGGCGGTTGGAGCCCGAGCCGCGACTGCGGTGGCACGACGATCCACAGGATCGGATACAGGATGAGGGTCGCGCCGCCGAACACGGCGAAGACGACGAACAGGACCCGGACGAGCGTCGGGTCGATACCGAAGTACTCGGCGAGCCCGCCGCACACCCCGCCGAGCACCCGGTTGGTCTCGCTGCGGTACAGCCTGCGTGGTGTGCTCATCGCGCTCCTCTCCGCTGGTTGGTGGACCCGCTCAGGCCAGGCGCCGGCCGCCGGTCATCCGAGCACAGCATAGGCCCGGCCATGCCCCGACGGCGTGGTTGGTGGGAAAGTCGTGTCCGACACCGAGGCGGGAGGGTGACCATGCGCGAGGCACGCCAGGCCGAATCCTTGACAGTGATCGACAACCGCACCGGCAGGGCCTATGAGATCCCGATCGCCGACGGCGCCATCCGGGCGATGGCGCTGCGCGACGTCAAGACCGACGACGACGACTTCGGGCTGCTCTCCTACGACCCGGCCTTCCAGAACACCGCGAGCTGCCGCAGCGCGATCACCTTCATCGACGGCGACAGGGGGATCCTGCGCTACCGCGGCTACCCGATCCAGGAGCTGGCCGAGCGCACGTCGTTCCTGGAGGTGGCCTGGCTCCTGCTCGAGGGCGAGCTGCCAGGCGCCGACGAGCTGGCCACCTGGCAGCACGACATCACCCACCACACCTTCATCCACGAGAACATCAAGAAGTTCATCGACGGCTTCCACCACGACGCCCACCCCATGGGCATCCTCGTGTCGACGGTCGGCGCGCTGTCGACCTTCTACCCGGACGCCAAGCAGATCCGCGACCCGGCCGTCCGCCGCAAGCAGATCATCCGGCTCATCGCCAAGATCCCGACCATCGCGGCCTTCGCCTACCGCCATGCGGTCGGCCTGCCCTACGCCTACCCGGACAACGACCTGTCCTACGCGGGCAACTTCCTCAACATGATGTGGAAGACGACCGAGCTGCGCTACCAGCCCGACCCGGCCCTCGAGCACGCCCTCGACCTGCTGTTTCTCCTGCACGCCGACCACGAGCAGAACTGCTCGACCAACGCGATGCGGGCGGTCGGCAGCTCCGGGACGGATCCCTACTCGGCGGCCGCCGCCGCGGTCGCCGCCCTGTACGGCCCCCTGCACGGCGGCGCGAACGAGCAGGTGCTGCGCATGCTCCAGCAGATCGGCTCGGTCGACCAGGTACCCGAGTACGTGCGCCGGGTCAAGGCCGGCGAGATGCGGCTCATGGGCTTCGGCCACCGCGTCTACAAGAACTACGACCCACGCGCCCGGATCGTGAAGCAGGTCGCCGACCAGGTCTTCAAGGCCACCGGCATGAACCCGCTGCTGGAGATCGCTGTGGAGCTCGAGCGGGTCGCGCTGGAGGACGACTACTTCGTCGCCCACAAGCTGTATCCCAACGTCGACTTCTACTCGGGGATCGCCTACCAGGCGATGGGCTTTCCGACCGAGATGTTCCCGGTGCTGTTCGCCATCGGCCGCATGCCCGGCGGGTGCGCGCAGTGGGAGGAGGGCCTGAACGACCCGGAGCAGAAGATCGCCCGGCCGCGCCAGCTCTACATCGGCGCGGGCGAGCGGCAGGTGCCACGTGACAGCGAGCCTGCCGGGCCGCCGGCAGCTCCCGAGGTCCCGTGACCGGCCCGCTCCCGCCGGCTCCGGTCACCCATCCGGCATCACCGGCCCGAGGGCCGGGCTGTCGGCGCCGTCCGCTATGGTGCAGGCATGCCCGACGCGCTCACCGTCGACCAGGCCAGGCGGCTGGTGCTTGCCGCCCAGGGCCTGGCCCGGCCGCCGCGCCGGCGCGGACCGGCCGCCGCGCGGGCGGTGCTGGGCCGGCTCGGCGCGATCCAGATCGACTCCATCAACGTGGTCGCCCGCAGTCACGAGCTGGTGTTGGCGTCCCGGCTGGGCACCTTCGACCCGGCCACCTTCGACCAGGCGGTCTACCGGCAGCGGGCCGGCTTCGAGTACTGGGGACACGCCGCCTCGTTCCTGCCCATCGAGACCTTCCGGCTGTTCGTGCCCCGCATGCGGCGCATGGCGGCCGACACCCGCGGCTGGTTCGCGGACGTGCGGACCCGGCACGCCCAGCTGTACGGCGCCGTGCTCGACCGCATCCGGGCGGAAGGACCCCTGCCGGCCTCCGCCTTCCGCTCCCCGGCGGGCGGGCCACGCCGAGGCACCTGGTGGGACTGGGCCTGGCCAAGCACGTCCTGGAGGACCTGTTCGACCAGGGCGTGCTGCTGGTCCATGACCGGGTCCGCTTCGAGCGCCGCTACGACCTGGCCGAGCGGGTGCTGCCGCCCGGCCTCGACCTGACGCCGCCGAGCGCGCACGAGGCGGCGGTCGAGCTGACCGTGCGTGCCGCTCGGGCGCTCGGGGTGGGCACGGCGGCCGCCAAGCGCCAGCACGGCTACTACACGATGCCGGTGCTGGCCGGCGGCCGGCTGGTCGCCCGCGTGGATCCCAAGCACGACCGGCCTGCCCGGCGCCTGGTGCTGCGCGCGCTGGCCGTGGAGGACCACGCCGACCCCGCGGCGGCGGTGACGGCCACCGCCGCGGCCGCGTGGCGGCTGGCCTGGCAGCTCGGCGCCGAGCGGGTCGAGCCGGGCGAGGACGTGCCCGTTGCCCTTGCCCGCCGGCTCCGGGTCGAGCTGGCCGCCATGCCCGGGCCGCCCGACGCGGCCACGGCCGCCGTGGCCGCGTCCCGGTAGGCGGTCCGAGGCCGCTGGGGCGCTCCCGCGCGCCGGCGCGCCGGGCGCCCGCTACGCTTGGGTCGAGGCGAACGCGACGGGGGTACGGCGTGCGGCGAGGGGTCGGCATCGGCAGGCTGTTCGGCATCCCGCTGCGGCTCGACCTGACCTGGCTGCTCGGCCTCGCGCTGGTCGTGGCCGGCCCCTGGCAGCTCTGGGCACCCGACCTGGGCCGGCGGCCGGCACTGGCACTGGCGTTGGCGTTCGCGCTGGCGTTCTTCGCCTGCCTGGTCGCCCACGAGCTGTCGCATGCGCTGGTGGCCAGGGCGCTCGGGGTGCCGACCGCCGAGATCACCCTGTTCGTGTTCGGCGGCGTGGCCCGGATCACCGCCGAGCCGCCCGACCCGGGTGGGGAGGCGCTCATGGCCATGGCCGGGCCGCTCGCCTCGGTGACCCTGGGCGGCCTGCTGCTGCTGGCGGCCGAGGCGACGTCGGCGTGGCCCGGCGAGCTGCTCGGCCTGCTCGGCGCGGCCAACCTGGTGCTGGCCGTGTTCAACCTGCTGCCCGGGTTCCCGCTCGACGGCGGGCGGGTCGCCCGGGCGGTGCTGTGGCGGCTGACCGGCCGGCGGCTGCTCGCGACCCGGCTGACGGCCTGGTTCGGACGCGGGCTGGCCGTCCTGCTCGTCGGCGGCGGGCTGGCCGCCGTCGCCGTGCTGCGGTCGCCCCGCTACCTGCTCCAGGTCGTGCTCGGCGTGTTCCTGTGGCAGGCGGCCGTGCACGGCGAGCGGGCCGCCTGGCACAGCGACCGGCTCGCCCGCACGACGGTCGGTGACGTCATGCGCACCCCACCACCACCGGTGGTCGAGCCGCTCGACCCCGCCCTGGTGGTCGATGCCGCCGAGCCGCTGGGGGAATTCCTGCGCCGGTACCGGGCCGCGCCGGCGGCGCGGTATCTTGTGGTCGACGCCGATCGCCGGGTGGCCGGCACCCTCGACGGCGCGGTCCTGCGCCGCGTCGGGGATGGTCGGTCCGCCCACCGCCGCGCCCACCGGACAGGGCGCCGGTGACCCGCCGCCGGCCCGGGCGTCCATCCCTGTCCCCGAGGCAACGAGGTCCGCTCCGTGCTCGTCACCGCCCGCCTGCGACCACCCGACCGCACCGTGCAGGTGCCGGACGTCCATCGCGTCGCCGACCTGCTCGCACGCCTGGAGATCCTGCCGACGACGGTGCTCGTCCTGCGCGACGGCGCCCTGCTGACCAGCCAGGACGAGCTGCGCGACGGCGACCGGGTAGAGGTCCGCTTCGCGATCTCCGGGGGGTCCGGGGGGCTCAAGCCTAGCCCCCCGGTCGACGGGGGGTAGCCCATGCCGATGCGCTGCAAGCGCTGCCGCGGACCGGTCGTCATCGAGGTCCGCCGCCACAACGCGGCCTTCTGCCGGGACTGCTTCCTCCACTACGTCCGGCAGCAGGTGACCCGGGCGATCGCCAAGTACCGGATGCTCGGGCCCACCGACCGGGTGCTGGTGGCGGTGTCGGGCGGCAAGGACTCGCTGGCGTTGTGGGACGTGCTGGGCGAGCTCGGCTACCAGGCCGACGGGCTGTACCTGAGCCTCGGGATCGGCGGCTACTCCGAGCGGTCGCGACAGGTCTGCCAGGCGTTCGCCGAGGCCCGCGGGGCCAAGCTCGTGTGCTACGACCTGGCCGCCGAGCAGGGCTACACGATCCCCCAGGCGGCCGGGGCGGGCGGCCGCTCGTCCTGCGGGGTGTGCGGGCTGTCCAAGCGCTACGTGTTCAACCGGGTGGCCCTGGAGGGCGGCTACGACGTGGTGGCCACCGGCCACAACCTCGACGACGAGGCCGCCGTGCTGTTCGGCAACACCCTGCGCTGGGACACCGCCGCCATGGCCCGGCAGTTCCCCGTGCTGGAGGCGACCCGCCCCGGGCTGGTCAAGAAGGTCAAGCCGCTGTACCGGGTGGCCGAGCGCGAGACCGCCGCCTACTGCGTGCTCAGCGGCATCGACTACGTGGTCGAGGAGTGCCCGCTGGTGGCCGGCAACACCCAGATGCGGCACAAGGACACCTTGAACCAGATGGAGGAGGCGACGCCGGGCACCAAGCACAACTTCCTGCTCGGCTACCTGGAGAGGGCGGCCCCGCTGCTGCAGGCCGCCGACGACGCCGAGCTGGCCGAGTGCTCGCGCTGCGGCATGGTCACCCAGGCGCCGGCAGACCCGGCCGAGGCGCCGGTGTGCGCCTTTTGCCGGTCGCGGGCGCGCCTGCTCCGGTTGCCGCTGGTCGAGCGGCAGCGGCCGCCCTCGGAGCTCGAGCGGGACCGGCCGCCCTCGGGGGTCGGCGGCCCGTGAGCGCGCCGGCGAGGCCGCTGGAGGCAGGCGAGCGGGTCCTGCTGGAGGACCCCAAGGGTCGCCGCTGGGTCGTGACGCTCCAGGCCGGCGGGACCTTCCACACCCACCGGGGGAGCCTGGCCCACGACCGGCTCATCGGGGCGGCCGAGGGCACCATCGTCCAGACCGACCTCGGCCAGCGGCTGCTCGTGCTGCGCCCGACGCTGGCCGACTGGGTGGTCAAGATGCCCCGGGGCGCCCAGGTCATCTACCCGGGCGTGCTCGCGCTGATGGTGATGACGGCCGACGTGCAGCCCGGCCACACCGTGCTCGAGGCAGGCGCCGGGTCGGGTGCGCTGTCGATGACCCTGCTGCAGGCCATCGGCCCGGCCGGGCGGCTGCACTCGTTCGAGCTGCGGGCCGACTTCGCCGACCAGGCCCGGCGCAACGTCGAGGCATGGTTCGGCAAGCTCCCCGAGACCTGGGAGCTGCACGTCGGCGACGTGGTGGCGGGCATGGCCGCGGTCGGCCCGGTCGACCGCGTCCTGCTCGACCTGCTGGAGCCGTGGCGGGTCGTCCCCCACGCCGGCGGCGTGCTCGCCCCGGGCGGCACCCTCGCCGCCTTCGTGGCCACCGTCCCGCAGGTCATGCGGCTGGTCGAGGCGCTCGACGGGTCGGGCCGGTTTGGGCTGGTCGAGACCTCCGAGGCGCTCCTGCGACCCTGGCACGTCGACGGGCTGGCCGTCCGCCCCGAGCACCGCATGATCGGCCACACCGGCTTCGTCGTCTCGGCCCGCCGCCTGGAGGCCGCCTGGCCGGCCCGCCGCCCGGTACGCTGAGCGCAGGTTTGCCGGCCCGCCTGGTGGTACCCACGGGCCGGTCCGGCATCTGGACCTGGCGCACACGACGCGCCCGAGCGTGGCGCCGAACAGGCCGTGGGTCCCTAGACAGGTCTACCTATACTGGAGCACCGGGACTCAGACCCCCAGGTGCCCGCCTCCGTCCACTGCCGAAGGGGGGGAACCGCACGTGAAGGACGCCGACCGGCCGAGACCGCCGCGCACCCGACGTGACCCCGAGCCCGAGCTCGAGGTCCGCGAACTCCAGCGTCAGATCCAATTCCTCGAGGAGGAGACGGCCTTGCTGCGCCGCCGGCTCCAGGACTCACCCCGCCAGGTCCGGGTGCTCGAAGAGCGACTGCTCGAGATGAAGGGCCAGCTGGCCCAGGCACTGGCACAGAACGAGCGGCTGGCCGCCACCCTGCGCGAGGCCCGCGACCAGATCGTCGCGCTCAAGGAGGAGGTCGAGAAGCTGACCGCGCCGCCGTCGGGCTTCGGGGTGTTCCTGGGCGTCAACGACGACGGCACCATCAACATCTCGACCGGCGGCCGCAAACTGCGCGTCAACGTCCATCCAGACATCGACCCCAAGTCCCTGCAGCTCGGCCAGGAGCTGATGCTCAACGAGGCGCTCAACGTCGTCGAGGCGTGCGCCTACGAGATCCAGGGCGAGGTGGTCAGCCTCAAGGAGATGCTCGGCCCGGACCGGGCGCTGGTCATCGGCAACGCCGACGAGGAGCGCGTGGTCCAGATCGGCGAGCCGCTGCGCAACCGCACCCTGCGGGCGGGCGACTCGCTGCTGCTGGACGCCCGCTCGGGGTTCGTGCTCGAGCACCTGCCCAAGCCGGAGGTGGAGGAGCTCATCCTCGAGGAGGTGCCCGACATCTCCTACCGGGACATCGGCGGCCTGGCCACGCAGATCGACCAGATCCGCGACGCCGTCGAGCTGCCCTTCCTGCACGCCGACCTGTTCGCCGAGCATCAGCTCAAGCCGCCCAAGGGCATCCTGCTGTACGGCCCGCCCGGCTGCGGCAAGACGCTGATCGCCAAGGCGGTGGCCAACTCGCTGGCCAAGAAGGTGGCTGAGCGGGAAGGCGAGCCCCACGGGCGCAGCTACTTCCTCAACATCAAGGGCCCGGAGCTGCTCAACAAGTACGTGGGGGAGACCGAGCGCCAGATCCGGCTCATCTTCCAGCGGGCCAAGGAGAAGTCCAGCGAGGGCTTCCCGGTGATCGTGTTCTTCGACGAGATGGACTCGATCTTCCGCACCCGCGGCTCGGGGGTGTCCTCCGACGTCGAGAACACGATCGTGCCGCAGCTGCTCAGCGAGATCGACGGCGTCGAGCAGCTCAAGAACGTCATCGTGATCGGCGCCTCCAACCGCGAGGACATGATCGACCCGGCCATCCTGCGCCCCGGGCGCCTGGACGTGAAGATCAAGATCGAGCGGCCCGACGCCGACGCGGCCCGCGACATCTTCTCGAAGTACGTGGTGGCCTCCCTGCCGCTCGACGACGAGCTGGTGGCCTCGGCGGGCAGCGACCGGGAGCTGGCGCTGGCGGCCATGATCGACCAGACGGTCAAGCGCATGTACTCCGACGCGGAGGAGAACCGCTTCCTGGAGGTCACCTACGCCAACGGCGACAAGGAGGTCCTGTACTTCAAGGACTTCAACTCGGGCGCGATGATCGAGAACATCGTGTCGCGCGCCAAGAAGATGGCGATCAAGCGCTTCCTGGAGACGGGACGCAAGGGCATCCGGCCGGCCGACCTGTTCTCGGCGGTGACCGACGAGTTCAAGGAGAACGAGGACCTGCCCAACACCACCAACCCGGACGACTGGGCTCGCATCTCGGGCAAGAAGGGCGAGCGCATCGTCTACGTCCGCACCCTGATCGGCGGCACCGCCAAGGACCTGGGCCGGGCGATCGAACAGGTCAACACCGGCCAGTACCTGTAGGCTCTGCGTGGGCCAGCGCGGGGCGGCCCGGGCCGCCCCGCGGCCGTCTGACCGGCCGGCTGGCGTCGAGCGGCGAACGGGAGGCGACGGGATGGCCATCACCAAGGTCATGGGCATCGAGACCGAGTACGGCATCACCGTGCCGGGCTCGCCCGATGCCAACCCTGTGCTGGCCTCGAGCCTGCTCGTGAACGCGTTCTCGGGGCGTGGCCGCAAGGTGCGCTGGGACTACGAGGAGGAGTCGCCCCTGCGGGACGCCCGCGGCTTCGAGGCGGCCCGTGAGCCCGAGGCGCCGGCCGACGACGACCTGGGGCTGGCCAACGTCATCCTGACCAACGGGGCCCGCTACTACGTCGACCACGCCCACCCGGAGTACTCCTCCCCCGAGTGCCTGGACCCCCGCACGCTGGTCACCTACGACAAGGCCGGCGAGCGCATCCTGGCCGAGTCGGCCAGGCGCGCGGCCGAGATCGCCCCGGGCGGCCGCCGCATCCAGGTCTACAAGAACAACACCGACGGCAAGGGCACCTCCTACGGCACCCACGAGAACCTCCTGGTCGACCGGGCCACGCCATTCGCGCGGATCGTCCGCGACCTGACCCCGTTCCTGGTGACACGCCAGATCTTCGCCGGCGCCGGCAGCCTGGTGCGCGACCCGCAGCAAGGCACCGTCGCCTACCAGATCGCCCAGCGCTCGCAGTTCTTCGAGGTCGAGGTGGGCCTGGAGACCACGCTCAAGCGGCCGATCATCAACACCCGCGACGAGCCCCACGCCGACCCGGAGCGCTACCGCCGGCTCCACGTGATCATCGGCGACGCCAGCATGAACGAGGTGGCCACCTTCCTGAAGACCGGGGCGCTGGCGATCGTGGTGAGCATGATCGAGGACATGGCGGTGCCCGGCGAGGAGTGGGGGCTGGCCAACCCCGTCCAGGCGCTGCGCGCGATCGCCAAGGACCCGGCGCTGCGCACCACCGTCGAGCGCAAGGACGGCCGCAAGGTGACCGCCTGCGAGATCCAGTGGACCTACCTGGAGGCAGCCAAGAAGTACCTGAAGGACCGCGAAGCCCCGGCCTGGCAGTACGAGGTGCTCGAGCGCTGGGAGGAGGTGCTCTCCCTGCTCGAGGACGATCCCATGAAGGCCACCCGGACGGTCGACTGGGTCACCAAGTACGCGCTCATGCAGCAGATGGCCGAGCGTGACGGCGTCGGCCTGGACGACCCCAAGCTCGCCCTGATCGACCTGCAGTACCACGACGTCCGCCCCGACCGCGGGCTGTACTACCGGCTGGCCGCCGCCGGCCGGGTCGAGCGGCTGATCGCCGAGTCCGACATCCAGCGGGCGACGACCGAGCCGCCCGCCGACACCCGCGCGTTCTTCCGGGGACGCTGCCTGGCCCGCTACGCGTCGCAGATCGCCGCGGCCGGCTGGGACGCCATCATCTTCGACATCGGGCGCGAGACGCTGCAGCGGGTGCCGATGCTGGAGCCGACCCGGGGGACGGCCGCGCACACCGCCCAGATCCTGGAGGCAAGCCCGACCGCCGAGGACCTGATCCGCAACCTGCAGGGCTAGCCGGGCACGCCGGGCCGGGTGGTGGCCGCCGTCCACACGTTTGCCGACGAAGTCCGCTACCGTCGGGTCGGCATGAGACAGTTGCCACGAGCGACCGAGGGTTGGAGGGAGCATGGCGAAGGACAGCGGCGGCGCCGAGCAGAAGCGCCGCACGACCGGCAGGCAGGACGCCGAGGCGGCCGAGGTCGAGGCGTCGGCCGAGATCACCGAGAAGGGTGAGGAGCTCAAGGGCGAGCTGGACGCGCTCCTGGACGAGATCGACGATGTCCTCGAGGAAAACGCGGAGGAATTCGTGAAGCAATATATCCAGAAGGGAGGCCAGTGAAATTACGGAAACCGAGCTAGCCTGGGTGGCCGGATTATTAGAAGGAGAGGGCTGCTTCTTCTCTATCACCTATAAGACCGAGAACTATGGGCCGTACACGTATGCTCGGGTGACGGTCTGCATGACTGACCGAGACATTTTGGAGCGGCTACAGCAGGTCACGGGCATCGGCCGGCTGGAGAAGAGCCGCGCCCGGGCCAATCCCAAGCACAAGCCGATCTCACAGTGGATTGTCTGCAAGAACCAAGATGCGATCGACCTGATGAAGGCTGTCTACCCTTGGATGGGGCAACGCCGCCGCGCCCGGATCGACGAGGTCCTGGCGCTCGTCGTGGGGGACGCGCGATGAGGGGCCCGCTGGACGGTCCGCCGCTGTTCAGCCCGTCGTTCATCGACGCGCTGCGCGCCTACGCGCCCGAGCTGCTGCCCATGCCGACCCTGGCCGGCCCGGTGCCCGAGGTGCCCCACGGGACGACGGTGGCCGCCGTCTGCTACGCCGACGGCGTGATCGTGGGCGGCGACCGGCGGGCCACCGAGGGCCTGGCGATCGCCCAGCGCGACGTCGAGAAGGTCTTCCCGGCCGACGAGTTCTCGGCGGTGGCGATCGCGGGCGTCGCCGGGCCGGCCATCGAGATGGTGCGGCTGTTCCAGACCGAGCTGGAGCACTACGAGAAGGTCGAGGGCTCCCCGCTGTCGCTGGAGGGCAAGGCGAACAAGCTCGGCCAGATGGTGCGCGGCAATCTCGGGCTGGCCATGCAGGGGCTGGTCGTCGTGCCGCTGTTCTGCGGCTACGACCTGCGCCGCCAGGTCGGGCGCATCTTCCGCTACGACGTGACCGGCGGCCGCTACGAGGATGCCGACTTCCACGCCACCGGCTCCGGGGGGCGGGATGCGCGCGGGACGCTGAAGAAGCGCTACCGCCACGGGCTCAAGCGTGCCGAGGCGGTCGAGGCGCTGGTCGAGGCACTGTACGACGCGGCCGAGGAGGATGCCGGCACGGGCGGCCCCGACCTGGTGCGGGGCATCTTCCCGCTGATGGCCACGGTCACCGCCCAAGGCTATGCCCGCCTCGGCGACGACGAGGTACGCACGGTCGCCGAGCAGCTCATCGCCGCGCGCGCCCGCGCCAACGGGCAGGGGTAGCCGCCATGTCGGTGCCGTCGTTCTACGTCTCGCCCGAGCAGCTCACCAAGGATCGGGCCGACTACGCCCGCAAGGGCATCGCCCGTGGCCGCCCGCTGATCGTGCTCGAGTACGCCGGCGGCATCGCCTTCGTGGCCGACAACCCGTCGACGCACCTGCACAAGCTGGCCGAGCTGTACGACCGCATCGCGTTCGCGGCCGTCGGCCGGTTCCCCGAGTTCGAGACGCTGCGGGTGGCCGGCGTGCGCCTGGCCGACATCCGCGGCTACTCCTACGGCCGCGAGGACGTCACCTCCCGCGCCATCGCCAACTTCTACTCGCAGACCCTCGGGCAGATCTTCATCCAGGAGTCCAAGCCCTACGAGGTGGAGCTGTGCGTGGCCGAGGTCGGCGCCGACGGCAGCCCCGACGCGCTGTACCACGTGCTCTACGACGGCACCGTGACCGACCGCAAGGGGTATCTGGCCATGGGCGGCCAGGCCGAGGAGCTGAACCCCAGCCTGCAGCGCGACTACACCGACGGGCTCGACCTGGACGCGGCCGTCCGGCTGGCGGTGAGGACGCTGCGCACGGCCGCGCCGAACGCCGAGAAGACCTCCCGGCTCGAGGTCGCCGTGCTGGAGCGCGACCGCCCACGGCGCGCCTTCCGGCGCCTGACCGACGCCGCCGTCGCCAAGGCGACGGCGGCAGGCTAGGCGCATGACCGAGCCGCTGGACCGGTGGCTCCCAGCCGACCGGCCGACCCCGCCGGCGCCGCCCTGGGGCAGCCCGGTCGACCAGCCGGCCCGCCCCGGCCCGGCGCGCCCTGGCCCGGCGGGCTCCGAGCCGGGCCGGGACGGGCCCGGTCAGGGGCCACCGCTTGGCCAGGGGCCCGGCCCGCCGGGGTGGCAGCCGCCCGGGAGGCCGCCGCGGCGGTCGGGCCGGCTGCCGCTGCCGGCGGCGATCGGCATCCTGGTGCTCGTGCTCGCGCTCGCCGGTGGCGGTCTGGTGTGGGCGGTCGGGCCCCGGTCGTCCCGGCCGACCCCGACCACCGCCCACGTGGCCGCCCCGACGAGCGCGCCCACCACCGTCGTGCCGTCGGTGGCCGCCAACCCGCGGGCGCTCGCCGCGGGCGTGCGCGGCGTCGAGGACCGCCTCCAGCGCATCCGGGAGCTGCGGCTGCTGCGGCCGGTGCCCGTCAAGGTGGTGCCGCCCGACCAGCTCGCCCGGCAGCTCGTGCGCGACCTCGACCTCCAGGCCCAGGCGCCCAAGCTCGGCCGGCAGGCGCGGGCGCTGGAGGTGCTCGGGGAGCTGCCGCCCGGCACCGACCTGGCCAAGCTGATCCAGGACGTGAGCACCGATAGCGTGGTCGGCTTCTACGTCCCGGGCAAGCCGCCGGCCAAGGGCCGGCTGTACGTCCGCTCCCAGGGCGGCCTGACGCCCTACACCGAGTTCGTCCTGTCCCACGAGCTGACCCATGCGCTGGCCGATCAGCACTACGACCTGACCAGGCAGGACCGGCTCGAGGCGCAGCCCGGCGCCGACGACGCCCTGGCCGCCTACCAGGCGCTCGCCGAGGGCGACGCCACCTTCACCATGCGCCAGTACGCCGCCGAGGTGTTCACCGACGCCCAGCGGCAGGACGCCGCCCGCGAGTCGGCCCGCCAGTCGGCCCCGAAGCTCGCCGCGGCACCCGAGGTCGTCCAGCGGTCCATCGCCTTCCCGTACGACGACGGCCTGAGGTTCGTTGCGGCGCTGTACCAGCGCGGCGGCTACGCGGCGGTCGACCGTGCCTACCGGGACCCGCCGACCTCCAGCGAGCAGATCCTGCACCCCGACAAGTACCTGGGCGCCCGGGACCAGCCCACCCCGGTCAGCGTCCCCGACCTGCGCCGCGCCCTCGGGACGGGCTGGCAGCCCGGCGCCGACGTCGGCGTGGGCGAGTTCGACCTGCGCGTGCTGCTCGCCGCCAGGCTGCCCGAGGCGGCCGCCGCCCTGGCGGCCGGCGGCTGGGACGGCGGCCGGCTGCGCTCGTTCCAGCGCGGACGGCAGACGGCGCTCGCGCTGCGCACGGTCTGGGACTCGCCGGCGCAGGCGGCGGCGTTCTGCCGGGCCATGCGCTCGTGGGCGACCGGCCGCTACGGCGCCCCGAGCGGCCCCAGCCGTTGGTCGGCCGGGACCCAGCGCGCCGAGCTGGTCTGCGGCGGGAGCCGGGTGAGCTGGCTGTCGGCGCCCGACGCCGGCGCGCTCGACCGGCTCGCCGGCGGCCTGCAGGGTCCGTGACCTGCTGCCCGCCTCCGACCGTGGACGGCGGGGATGCTCTACGATGACCGCATGGATCGGCGCATCTTCGGCCTGGAGAACGAGTACGGCGTCACGTGCACGTTCCGGGGCCAGCGCCGGCTCTCCCCGGACGAGGTCGCCCGCTACCTGTTCCGCCGGGTGGTGAGCTGGGGGCGGTCGTCCAATGTCTTCCTGGAGAACGGTGCCCGCCTGTACCTGGACGTCGGCTCCCACCCCGAGTACGCCACCCCCGAGTGCGACTCGGTCACCGAGCTCATCACCCACGACAAGGCGGGGGAGCGGATCCTGGAGAGCCTGCTCGCGGCGGCCGAGGCGCGGCTGCACGAGGAGGGCATCGCCGGCCAGATCTTCCTGTTCAAGAACAACACCGACTCGGCCGGCAACTCCTACGGCTGCCACGAGAACTACCTGGTGTCGCGCTACGGCGAGTTCCAGCGCCTGGCCGACGTGCTGATCCCGTTCTTCGTCAGCCGCCAGATCCTGTGCGGCGCCGGCAAGGTGCTGGCCACCCCGCGCGGCGCGGTCTACTGCATCGCCCAGCGGGCCGAGCACATCTGGGAGGGCGTGTCGTCGGCCACCACCCGCTCGCGGCCGATCATCAACACCCGTGACGAGCCCCACGCCGACGCCGAGCGCTACCGGCGCCTGCACGTCATCGTGGGCGACTCCAACATGAGCGAGTGGTCGGCCTTCCTCAAGGTGGGCGCCACCGACCTGGTGCTCGGCATGGTCGAGGAGGCGACCGTGCTGCGCGACCTGACCCTGGAGAACCCGATCCGGGCCATCCGCGAGATCTCCCACGACATGACGTGCCGGAGGAAGGTGCGGCTGGCGAACGGACGAGAGCTGAACGCCGTCCAGGTGCAGTGGGAGTACTTCACTCGCGCCCAGAGGTATGCCGAGTAT